>JAJDZR010000180.1 GCA_022824545.1 Chloroflexota bacterium | reverse complement strand
GTGGCCCCCACCCTAGCCCTCCCCCGTCCCAACGGGGGAGGGAATACGCTGTTCCCCGGCCGGAGCGAGGAGCCACTGATTATCTCCATCCGCTACTTGCCTTGCGTATCGTCCGGTGGGGCTACGGTGGTGTGGCCCTGGCGGGCCAAGACTGTGTCGGCGCGGGCTTCCCAGCTGTCGAGGGCCTTGAGCAAGGCGAGGGCGCGGCGTTCGTAACGCTGGCGCTGGCGCTGGTAGGTCGGCGCGTCGAGCGTCCCGGATTGGTAGTCCAGGGTCAGCTCGCGCAGGGCCGCATAGGTCTCCTGCTGGCGGGTCAGGAGGTCGGCCAACTGGGCGGTCGTCTCCGGCTCCTCCGGCGGCGACGTGTCATCCCAACGCTGGCCTGTGCGGAGGAGCGGATACACCACGTAGAGCAGCGCCACAATCCCAATGATGAGCGCGAGGGCGAGGGTCATATCTCGTTTCTTCGGTCCGGAAAGGCCGATGTGTCAACCGCTCAAGGGTAGCCACTGCGCCGCGATAGCAGCCACGCGGGAGCCGGCAGCCGGCGCGAAGCCGTCGCCAGTGCGGGGGTGGTCGCTTCCGGCCACCAAGAGAGCAGAGCACCGGCGAGGAAGACCGGCCAGGACAACCACAGGACGGCCACCAAGGGATTGACGAAAATGTGGAACGTGGCAGCCAGTGGCTCGCCCGTCGGCAAGGCAAACTGGCCAGCGGTCATGGTTGGCGACTGCGGCTCGTCCCAGCCGGCCAGCACGACGTAGAGATCGTCGAGCCGGGGGAAGACCGTGTGGATGGCAACCTGTGTCGCCGGCTGCGCCTCCCATGCATCGTAGAAGCGGCGCACGGTGGCCATTTCGGCTAGCGGCCGTCCGTCCCGGGTGGCGGCGCCCAGGACGGCGGTGACGGTCCGCACGCCGGGGCCGGGCTGGGTGGCAATGCCGCGATACGTCAGCACGTAGCGGCCGATGGTCACGGTTTCGCCGGGTTGGAGTGTCACCTGCCGCTCCAGGTTGAAGAACGTCGAGCCGATTACTCCGACCGCCAGGCCGGCGATAGACAGATGCACCAAATAGCCGCCGTAGCGCCGCCGGTGCCGCCCCAGCACGGTCAGTAGCGCGGCCGGCAGGCTACTGCGTGCCGCTTTTTGCTGACCGCGCGTAGCACGCCAGCACTCTTGCACGACGCCGACGATGACGAAACCGACGACGCCAAATGCGGCGGTGGCCAGCCAGGACTGCATCTGGGCAGTGATGAGGCCGGTGGCTAGGGCGGCGACCACGCCACCGAGTAGCGGGAGGCGGAAGTTGCGCCAGACGGTCGCCCGGCCGGCGCCACGCCAAGGCACGAGCGGGCCAATGCCCATCAAGACCAGGAGGCCCAGGAGCAGCGGCCCGTTGACCTGATTGAAGAAGGGGGTACCGACCGCCACGCGGACGTTGCGTACCGCTTCCGAAATGAGCGGAAAGATGGTGCCCCAGAAGGTGGCGAACGCGATCCCGATGAGCAGCCAGTTGTTGGCCAGAAAGGTCGCCTCGCGTGAGTAGACCGTTTCTACCGTGGCCGACGATGACAACCGCGGCAGCCGCACGAACAGCAGCGCCAGGCTGGCGACCAGCACCAGTCCTAGGAAGACGAAAAAGTAGGGGCCGATGGCCGATTGAGCAAAGGAGTGGACGGAACTGATGACGCCACTCCGGACGATGAACGTCCCGAAGATCGAAAGGGCAAAGGTGGCGATGACGAGCGAGAAGTTCCAGACTTTCAGCAGTCCCCGGCGCTCCTGCACCGCCAGCGAGTGCAGCAGGGCGGTGGCCGTCAGCCAGGGCAGCAGGGCCACGTTCTCCACCGGGTCCCAGCCCCAGTAGCCGCCCCAACCGAGCACGTGGTAGGCCCACCAGCCACCAAGCAGTAATCCCGACCCCAGGACAGCCCACCCACCGAGCACCCAGCGTCGGGCAGCCAGCACCCACTCGTTGCCGAGCCGGCCGCTGGCGAGCGCCGCGATGGCGAACGCAAACGGGATGGTCGCACTGACGATCCCGGCCAACAGCACCGGTGGATGGATCAACATGCCGTCGTCGTAAAGCAGCGGATGCAGCCCGCGCCCGTTGGCCGGCACGAACGGCAAACGCTCGAACGGAGACGCGACGAACGCCAGGACAAGCAGGAAAAAGGCTTCGACCACCAGCAGCGTGGCAGCCACGTAGGGCATGAGCGCGGGATGCGCGTGACGGCTCCGCATGGCGAGTACGGCGAGCACGCAGAGGACGAGCAGCCAGTAGAGGAGCGATCCGGCTTGACCGCCGTAGAAGGCGGCCAAGATCAGGCGCATGGGCATCTCGCGGCTGGATTGCTCGGCGACGTAGCGCACGCCAAAGTCGTGGCTGGCAAACGCCGCGAGCAGCATGATCGCGGCAATGAGCACCAGCGCCGCGACCGCCAGCACCGACCGCCGGCCACTCTCCACCAGGGACGGGATCGCGCGCCGCGCACCGACGACGGACGCCGCTGCGCCAAAGAGCGCGATGGGGAAAGCAATCAGCAGGGCGATTTGGCCTAGATCGCTCGTATGCATCGCCTACTCACGCGGTGTGGTTACCCCGGTCATTGTATAAGAGGGCAGGACCGGGGACGTGCTTACGGCGCGAGATTCCCGCTTGCGCGGGAATGACGGAGGCTGGAGGTGCAAGTGCTAACGGAGGCCGGAGGCTCGGGTACTGACAGCGGCTGGCGGGCCGGGTGAAGCGGCGTTCGCTGTTCATCACTGCGTCGTGGAGGCCTCGAACTTGGATGGACACTTGGCAAGCAGCATCGTCGCCTCGAACTGCTCGCCCGTATAGTGCCCCTGCACGACGACCTCGATGTTGTCGTTGAATACGTCGGGGACCAGTCCTCCATAGACGACCGGTAGGGGCGATACGTGCTGCGCCCCGGCGGCTTGATCGGTAATCGTAAAGCGGATCGGCCCACCGCCGCTCGGACGCATAATGGTGCCCGGCGCCACGTGCCCGGCGACGCGCACCGGCTCGCCGCGCCGGCCCTCCGGCAGCGCGCGCAACTCGGAGACGGTCAGATAGTAGACAGTGCTGCCGCCCAACGCCGTGCTGACGAGGTAGCCGACGCCCGCAAAGACGGCCAGGCCGCCGATCCACATCTTGCGGCGGGTGAACAGATGGCCGACGCCGTCGCGCTCATCCCAGCGCGTGCCCTGGGACTCAACAGTGCCCGCGAACGGTTCCGTTCGTTGCATGGTTTTCACATTCGGCGGCAGCAAGCGATATTCGAGATAGCTCGGCTCGCCACTGCTATGGATTATACGCGATACGCGACGCCGTCTCGACAGGGCGGTCGCCGCAACTGGCCCCCCTATGGTCCCCCCGCCTCGCGGGGGGACGTGGATTCCCGCTTGCGCGGGAATGATGGGCGGAGGAACGATCCCGTATGCGAGGCTGGCGTGGCGGCAATCACGTCCGGTGGTCCGGCGGCGACGATCTCGCCGCCGGCGTCGCCGCCCTCCGGCCCTAGGTCAATGATCCAATCGGCGCTCTTGAGCACGTCGAGATGGTGCTCGATCACCAGCACCGTATTGCCGGCGTCAACGAGGCGCTGGAGCACGTCGAGTAGGCGCTCAATGTCGGCGAAATGCAGGCCGGTGGTCGGCTCGTCGAGGATGTAGAGCGTCTTGCCCGTTGCTCGCCGACTCAGCTCGGTGGCGAGCTTGACGCGCTGCGCCTCGCCACCGGAGAGCGTCGTCGCGGCTTGGCCGAGGCGAATGTAGCCCATCCCGACGTCGTGCAAGGTTTCGAGGCGCTTGCGGATGCGCGGCACGTTGGCGAAAAAGTCTAGCGCCTCGGCAACCGTCAGGTCCAGGACTTCCGCGATGGTCTTGCCGCGGTAGAGAATCTCCAGCGCCTCGCGGTTGTAGCGCGATCCCTGGCACACCTCGCACGGCACGTACACGTCGGGAAGAAACTGCATCTCAATCTTGATGGTGCCCTGGCCCTGGCAGGCCTCGCAGCGGCCGCCCTTGACGTTGAAGGAAAACCGGCCCGGCTTGTAGCCGCGGATGCGGGCCTCGCGCGTCGCGGCGAATAGCTCCCGGATCGGCGTGAACAAGCCGGTGTAGGTCGCCGGGTTGGACCGCGGTGTCCGCCCGATAGGGGCCTGATCTATGCTGATGACCTTGTCCAGGTGCTCGACGCCCTCGATGGCCGCATGGCTGCCGGGACGAGCGTGCGCCCGGTGGAGCTTCTGCGCCAAGGCGCGATAGAGCACGTCGTTGACGAGCGTGCTCTTGCCGGATCCAGACACGCCGGCCACGACCACCAAGCAGCCCAGCGGAACACGCACGTCTATGGCCCTCAGATTGTGCTGCTGGGCACCGCGAATGGTGAGCGCGGCGTCCGCCGGCTGGCGGCGCTGCACCGGCGGCGCGATGCACCGCCGCCCGGCCAGAAACGCGCCCGTGACCGACCGCGCAGCCGCGACGATGGCCGGGAGCGGGCCCGTCGCCACAATCTCGCCGCCTTGCTCACCAGCGCCGGGGCCGATGTCTACCAGGTAGTCGGCCGCGCGCATGGTGGCTTCATCGTGCTCGACTACGAGCACTGTGTTACCCAGGTCGCGGAGGGCAAGCAGCGTGGTGACGAGGCGCTGCTGATCGCGGGCATGGAGGCCGATGCTCGGCTCATCCAGCACGTAGATGACGCCCTTCAACTGGGAGCCGATCTGCGTCGCCAGGCGGATGCGCTGCGCCTCGCCGCCGGAAAGCGAGGCCGCCGCGCGGTCCAAGGTCAGATAGCCCAGGCCCACGTTGGCGAGGAAGTCCAGACGTACACATAGCTCGCGCACAATCGGCTGGGCGATCAGCGCCTGTGGACCCTCCGGCGCAACGCCGTCCAGGAACGGCCGGATGTCCGCGACCGTCAAGGCCGTCACCTCGGCAATGGAACGCCCGCTGACAGTGACTGCCAGCGCGACCGGCTTCAGCCGCGCTCCCCGACAGGCCGGACACGGACGACTGAACATGAACTGCTCGATCTCGCTCTTGACCTGCTCGGACTCGGTGTCCCGATAGCGGCGCTCAAGCTCGCGCACAATGCCGGGAAAGCGCACCCGATACGTCCGCCCACGGTAGCCGGACCGAACCGGAATACGCTCCTTCCCGGTGCCGTAGAACAGGGCGTGGCGCTGCGCTTCGTCCAGCGTGGAAACCGGCGCGTCGAGTGAGAAACCGCAATGCGCGGCCAGCGCGGGCAGGTACTCTCGGTAGATCAGCGAGGTGGCGATAGCGCTGTCGTTGAGCGACAGGTCGGGATTGGGCACGAGCAGATCGGGGTCAACCTCTTGGGTGGTGCCGAGGCCGGTGCAGTCCGGGCAGGCGCCGTGCGGACTATTGAACGAAAAGGTACGTGGCTCGATCTCATCCAGCGAAATGCGGCAGTGGACGCAGGCAAAGTGCTCCGAAAAGAGTAGCTCGTCGGCCGTTCTCTCAGCGGCGACCGGGGCCACGATGACCACCCCGCCGCCGAGACCGAGCGCCGTTTCGAGCGAATCGGCCAGCCGTGCCCCTTGGTCGCCGCGGACGACCAAGCGATCCACGACGACCTCCAGCGTGTGGCGCTTGGTCTTGGCCAGGGCGGGTAGCTCCTCGTCCAGCCGATACACCGTGCCGTCAATCCGCACGCGGGCATAGCCGTTGCGGCGGGCGTCATCAAGCACCTGCCGGTGCTCGCCGCGTTGATCGCGCACCGCGGGGGCCAAGAGCAGAAAACGGGTGCCTTCCGGCATGGCCAGGACGGCATCCACCATCTGTTGGACCGTCTGGCGGGTGACGACGCGGCCGCAGCTGGGGCAGTGGGGCGTCCCGATCCGCGCGAAAAGCAAACGCAAGTAGTCGTAAATCTCCGTCACCGTGCCGACGGTGGAGCGAGGATTGCGGCTGATCCCCTTTTGGTCAATGGCGATGGCCGGCGACAGGCCCTCAATGTGGTCAACATCGGGCTTTTCCAGTTGACCGATGAACTGCCGCGCGTAGGCCGACAGCGACTCGACGTAGCGCCGTTGTCCTTCGGCAAAGATGGTGTCGAACGCGAGGCTGGACTTCCCGGAGCCGGAGAGACCGGTGAATACAATAAGTTGATTGCGCGGCAAGTCCACGTCAATGCTTTGCAGGTTGTGCTCGCGCGCGCCCCGCACGATGATGGCGTCCGCTGACATCTTCGGATTCTCTCGGGCAATGATGATACGCAGTCGGGGTAGGGGCGTCATTCATGGCGCCCGTACTATCCACTGGCGTTTCAGGACGCGATGAATCGCGCCCCTACCTACCCCGCGGCGCCCAGGTAGCGCCTGATTTCACCGCACAGTTCCGCATGGTCGAGGGTAGCAAAGTCGGTGGTGTTCACCGTGATGCAGGGCACGGCGAGCCGCAACGGTCCCCAGGTGGCCTCGCGCAAGCCAGCCCGCAACTCCGGGAGGACGGCCGCACCGAGGTGCCCCGGATGGCGTTCGCTCGTGGAAGCCCGGTCCCGATAGCGGGCGACAACAACCGGAGCCGCGGCGGTGCAATGGATCTGCACCGCGTGGGCGGCGTACCGTGCAAGTACCGCCTCGAAGCGTGGCGTGTCGTAGCGGTCGTAGAAGTTGCTCTCGACCACCAGGCCCTGACCTACCTCCAACAGACGCTCGACGACATAGAAGAGCAATTGAATGCTGGCAATGCCAAGCTGCCGAGACCAATCGCGCTCACCCGCGCCGATGGTGTCGTAGAGTGACTCTTTGATGTCGTCCCGGCTCAGGAATGGCAGCGCAAAATCGCTGGCGATCCGCTTGCCGAGCGTCGTCTTGCCCGTTGCCGGCGCACCCGACACGATGAGCATTGGTGGCGGTTGGGCCGCTGCCATAGTGAGGCTCACCTGCGATGGGAGTCGTCGGCGCACGTCCAGCGTCGCCACCACGCTACGAGATGTAGCGGTCGAGCGCTTCCTTCAGCCGGTCCCATTCTTCGTCCGAGGTGCCGTTACTCGCAGCCTCACGCAAGCAGTGAGCGATATGGTCCTCCAGCACGAGGCGGGCTACCTTATCCACTCCCGCCCGCACCGCTGCGAGCTGGATCAGGACGTCGGAGCAGTTGCGGCCGTCGGCGATCATCCGCCGCACCCCGCCGACATGACCCTCCAAGCGCGCCAGCCGGTTCAGCAGGGCACGGGCCTGCTCCGGCGAGCCGATGTGCTCGTGCGGGTGCGGCTCGTCAGCCGCGCGGGCCGACGAGCCGTCCGGCCGATCCGTCCCCATAACTACCTCCGCACCTAGTATAGACCGTGCTCGGTGCTGGCCGTTGCAGCCCGACGGCTCGTGCGCTACCATAATCGAAGCGAATATACCCCCAGGGGGGATAGAGACATGACGGCACAAGTAGGGACGGGCACGCTGGCGGAGGGAGACTCCGGCTGGCTCGACAAGCTGGCCCAATACCGGGCAGTCTGGAGTAGCCCGGACTTCATCACCTCCGCCGCGACAATCCTGCTCATCACCGCCTCCTGGCTGACGAGCCTGGGGGGCATCGGCATTGGCCTTCCGGTGGACGAGACATCGTGGTTGGCGGCCGTGGCGGGCAGTGAGACGGACTGGCTGGCGCCGGCGCTCGGCCTGGCCGGCGTCGCCATCGGTGGAGCCAAGATCGCCGTTGGCGCCGTCCGCGGCCTGCTGGAGCGGGAGCTGAACGTAGACGAACTGGTGACTATCGCCATTGTCGCCGCCGTGATCCTGGGCGAATATCTCTCGGCCGGACTGGTGGCCTTTATGATGCTCTTCGGCAAGGTGCTCGAAGACTTCACGGCCGAGCGTGCCGAACTAGCGCTGGCGGGCCTCGGGGCCCTGCTCCCGGCGACGGCGCGGCGCAAGAGTAGTCAGGACACTGAGGAAGAGGTTCCGCTGTCGGCGCTCCGCAAGGGCGACATCATCATCATCCGCCCCGGCGAGCGCCTCCCGATTGACGGAGTGGTCATGGCCGGTCAGGCGGCGGTGGACCAGGCGGCCCTGACCGGAGAGCCGGTGCCCCAACCGCGCGGTCCCGGCGATGAAGTGCTGGCTGGCAGCCTCACACACCAAGGGGCCTTGGATGTACGCACTACCCGCATCGGCGCGGCGACCGCCATCGGGCGCATCCGGCAGTTGGTGACCGCTGCCGAGGAGGAACGGGCGCCGGTCGTCCGGCGGGCCGACTACTACGCGAAGTTCTTCACCCCGGCGGTGCTGGGACTGGCGGCCGCCGTGCTGCTGTTGACCTATCTCATCACAGGCGCTTGGGACTGGCTGCCGGCGGTCACGGTGCTGGTGGTGGCGTGCCCTTGTGCGCTGGTACTGGCCACACCGACTGCCGTGATCGCCGGTGTGGTCAACGCCGCCCGGCACGGTCTGCTCATCAAGAGCGGCGCCCGGTTGGAGGCCGCGGGCCGCGTCACTGCCGTTGCCTTCGACAAGACCGGCACCCTCACCCGCGGTCAGCCAGCGGTGGTACGCACCATCCCCCGTGGCGAGCACACCGAGCACGAGCTGCTGGCGCTCGCCGCCGCCGTCGAGCGGCGCTCCGAGCACCCGTTGGCCCGCGCCATCCTCGCGGCAGCCGGCGCCGTTGGCGTGGAAGATCGGTATAGCGCCGACCCCGACTCATTTCGGGCCGTACCGGGGCGCGGCGCGGCGGCGACGGTTAATGGGCAGCACGTGGTCGTCGGCTCGCTGGCTTGGACCATTGATCTCGGCATTGCCGGTACTGCTGCCGACGAGGCAGCATGGGACAAGCTTCTGGGGCAGGGATATACGGTGCTGTGCGTCGGCATTGACGGCCGGTTGGCCGGCACGCTGGCCACGGCAGACACGCCGCGCGATGAAGCAGCAGCCATGATCGCCACGCTCCGAGACGCCGGCATCGGCACGATCAAGCTGCTGACCGGAGACTCCCATGCAACGGCGCGAACCCTCGCCGAGCACGTCGGCATCGCGCCGGAGGACGTGCAGGCCGGCCTCTTGCCCGAGGACAAGGTGACGGCGATCAAATCGCTCCAAGCGCGCGGTGAGGTCGTTGCGATGATCGGCGATGGGGTCAACGACGCACCGGCGCTGGCGACGGCCGACGTGGCGATTGCCGTGGGCGTGGGCGGCACCGACGTAGCGCTGGAAGTCTCCGACGTGGCGCTGCTCACCGACGACCTCAGCCAGGTCGCAGCGGCGCTCACCCTCAGCCGCCACACGCTTTCGACCATTCGCCAGAACCTCGGTCTCGCGTTGGTCTGGAACGTCGGGGCACTGGTAGCGGCTGCCCTGAGTTTTGTGGGGCCGGTGGCCGGGGCACTGATCCACAACGTCGGCTCGGTCGCCGTCGTGGTCAACGCTGCCCGCCTCGCTACCGCACGGGTCACGCGCTCCTCGCGCGGTTAGTGGCCCGCGCCCTTGCTCCCGTGAGGCAGGGTATTGCCCTGATAAGGGTAGGTTTTTTCGTGTGGAGCGGCGGATGGGGCAGGGCGCCACCCCCCCCCCCCCCAACCAAAAATTTTGGGTGGGGGGGTGGACGTGGAAAACCACAACCCAAAAAAACGGGGGGGGTGGGGGGCGGCACCCC
>JAJDZR010000069.1 GCA_022824545.1 Chloroflexota bacterium | reverse complement strand
CGGGTGTGTTCCCTCCCCTGTCGGGACGGGGGAGGGTCAGGGTGGGGGTCAACACACTACCTAATCAAGTTCGCAACCTTCATCAACGGGGGAGGGCGAGGGAGGGGGCTTGCGCTCTCTCCATGGTCGGCGCCCAGACCGCCCTCAAGGCGTCGCAACAGCGGCGTGTTCCCTCCTCCGCACGCGGGGGAGGGTGAGGGAGGGGGCTACCCCTCACCAGTCCTCGGTAACAGTACCAGGTTGTTGCGGTGTACGACGGCATCGCCATAGGTATGACCGAGAATAGTGGCGATGCGACTGGAGCGCTGACCCTTGATCCGCTCGATCTCGTCGGACGCATAGCTGGCGAGACCGCAGGCCAGGCTGGTCCCATCAGGACCGACGATGGCGACCGTCTCGCCCCGCTGGAACGGCCCCTCGACGGTACGCACCCCGACGGGAAGCAGGCTGCGCCCGCGTGCTACCAGGGCGGTCACCGCTCCGGGGTCAATGTGGATTGCCGCCCGGTGTCCCAGCGCCGAGAGTATCCAGCGCCGGCGTGCCTCCGCCCGCGAGGTGGCCGGGTGGAAGCGCGTGCCCACGTGCTCGCCGGCCAGCAGCCGGGGCACGATATTGGGCGCTTTTCCCGGCGCGATCTGCACGGTGATACCGCTCGTTGTTGCAATGCGCGCCGCTTCGAGCTTGGTCCGCATCCCTCCCGTGCCTTGGTCGGAGCCACTTTCTCCCGCGAGGCACTCGATTTCCTCGTCCACCTGCTGCACGTCGCGGACGAGGCTGGCCGTCGGATCGCAGCGCGGGTCGGCGGTGTAGAGGCCTTCGATGTCGGTCAGCAGCAGGAGCAAGCCGGCGTCAACGAGATTGGCCACCATCGCCGAGAGCGTGTCGTTATCGCCAAAGCCGTCCCGGTACACCAGCTCGTCCACCGCCACCACGTCGTTCTCGTTGATGATCGGCAGCACTCCGTAGTCAAGCAAGCCGAGCAGGGTGTTGCGGGCGTTCAGATAGCCGACGCGGCTGCGTAGATCGCGCTTCGTGAGCAAGGTTTGCGCGACGGTCGTACCGTGGGGGCTGAACAGCGCGTCGTAGTCCCGCATCAGCAAGCTCTGACCGACCGCGGCCAGCATTTGCTTGCCGGAGATGTCCTTGCCTCCGCGCTCCGGATTCAGCCGGGCACGCCCGGCGGCGATGGCCCCGGAAGTGACCAAGACGACTTCCCAGCCGGCCTGCCGCGCCGCGATCAACTGCGCGGCCAGCGTGGCCATGTAGTCACGGTCGAGCGTATCGTGGCCGCCGGTCAGGAGCGTCGTGCCTACTTTGACCACCACGCGGCGCGGCCGGTTCCGGGCGCCTGCCGTGCCGGTCGCATCTCCTGGTGAAGCCATTGCCGGAGTATAACAGCGGGTGCAGATTAGTGGAGCCGCACGACCAGCGCGTCGCCGGCGTCTACCACCACCGAGAGCGTGGAGCCGTCCTCCCCGATATGGGCCGTGGAATCGCCGGCCGCGGCGATGACCTCGGCGCGGGGTGTGCCGCCGATTCCCAGTGGAGCAAGCGAGCGCAGCCGGATAGCTCCGCGCTGGGTGGCGCCGGGATTGCCGGCGAAGAGCAGCGCCTCGCCCGTTTCCACCTGGCGTAGCGACAGGTCGAGCGCGAGTTGTGGCTCGGGAACCAGCCGACGGGGGACCAACGGCTCCAACAGGTCGCTGATGAGCCGCCGCAAGGCCGTGCCGTCCGCTGCGGCCCCCGCCGACGGAAGCCGGAGCGGAACGCCGACGACCGTTGTGCTGCCGCGGTGTACCTCCGCCCGGTAGGCCACCGGCGGCCCGCGGCGCGAGCCGTGCCATTGCCACCAGAGGTCATCGCCCGGCCCGACCGCGAAGGTCAGCGGCTCGCCAGCCAGCGGCACGTTGCTACTCTCCGTGCCGAACCGGGACAGCGGCTGACCCCGGAAGAGGGTACGGAGACGCTGCCGGAGACTGCGAATGCCGGCGCTGTGCTCCGATGGTGTGCCGGCGGGGCGTGGGTAGAGGACGCGCGTGTTGATGCGCCGGCCCGATTCGTCCGCGTGGATCGGCCGGCCGACGGTCAGCAGGTGCCCGCCGCCCACCGCATAGACCACCAGCCGTCCGTAGGCCTCAAGCTCCAGAGAGCCGTACCCGATGATGATGGCGGCGCGAAACTCGCCGAGTGTCTCGTCGTCCAGCGTGCTGAGGTCCAAGCACTCCGGCTGCCAGCCCGCCGTACCGAGCAAGGCGAGCAGTTGGCCGCCGCTGCTCGCCGCCAACGGCTCGTCCGGCTCCCTCACCAGCGCACTCAACCCATCCCACAGCACCACCAGCGGGTCGTAGACGGGCGTGGAGCGCACCAGCAGCTCCTCGTACCGGTCCAGCCAGTGCCCCACCTGCGCCATTGCCGGCCAGCTACCCGGCGCCGGCGTGTCGTCGTCCGCTGACAACGCGGCTGTGGCGCTCCAGCCGAGACTCCGTCCCCCCCGCGCCAGCGCGGCCATGCTCCGCCGCCAGAGCGCCCGGTCCTGGAGCGGGCCGGCCGGCTTGTTCCGCAAGTGCGTGATCGTGGGTGACTGCCACACGGTTGTCGGCCGCCACTCGTCGAGCGCCAGCGCGTTGAGCTGCGCGATGGTGCTTGGCTCACCGGCAGCAACGGTCGCCAGCAGATCGGGTAACGTGTCGGCATCGTCAGCAACCGCTTGCAACTGCACGGCGCGAGCCAGCGCCTGCCGAGTGTCGGGGACGAGCAGTGCCGTGCTGACCTCCGGCAGGTACTCGCGGATCGGCTGCGCCAGCCGGCCGAGCGTTTCCGCGCGGACCGATACGTCGAAGCGCCGCCAATCCCGTTGCTCGGCCGGCACGGCGTCCGGACCCGGGGCGGCCACGCTCCGGAAAGACTCCACGTCGCGCTGCCACTCGCGGGCGAGATCGAGCGGGTCGTCATAGCGTGTGGCGAGCCACGATTGATACGCGGTGACCGCAGCGGCAGTGGCCCGGTCGGGGCCGGGTGGCTCGGCCAGCGCCCAGAGCAGCGTGGCATCGGGCGCAATGGCCGCGACCGTCTGGACCACCCCCTCGTGCCAGTCGTCCGCTGCCTCCTGGTGCCCTCGATCCGCCAGGTGAGGGTGCTCGCTGCTCGTGCCGCGCAGCCACACCGGGAGTTGCGCGGCATCCGTTACGGGGACCAGACCGAGATCGGCGTCGGCGATGATCGCCAG
>JAJDZR010000118.1 GCA_022824545.1 Chloroflexota bacterium | reverse complement strand
GTCAGCATGGCCGGAGAGAACGCCGGCTACGACCTCACCGGCGCCTTTGTCGGCTCGGAGGGCACGCTCGGCATCGTCACGAAGATCACACTGCGCCTGATGCGCCTCCCCGAGGCCGTCCGCACGCTGTTGGCGATCTTCCCGACGGTTGACGACGCCAGCCGCACGGTCTCGGCGATCATCGCGGCCGGCATCATTCCAGCAGCCCTGGAGATGATGGACGCGCTGACGATCCAGGCGCTCCAGCGGGCCGGGCACCAGGGACTCCCCGCAGACGCCGGGGCGGTGCTGTTGATCGAACTGGAGGGGCTGGACGAGGGCATGGCGGAGCTATCCACCGTCGTGGACGGCATCTGCCGCGAGCACCACGCCCGCGATATCCACGTGGCAACGACGGCCGAGGAACGCACCAGCCTCTGGAAAGCGCGTAAGGGCGCCCTCGGTGCGCTCGGCCAACTCGCTCCCAACTACTACCTGCAGGACGGCGTTGTGCCGCGCACGCTCCTGCCGGAAGTGCTGCAAACCGTCCAGGCGGCCAGCGAGAAATATGAGCTGCCGATTGCGAACGTTGCCCATGCCGGCGACGGCAATCTGCACCCCTGCATCGTGTTCGACGAGCGCATCCCCGGGCAGACCGAGAAGGTGATTGCGGCGGGCGCCGACATTTTGTGGAAGTGCGTGCAGGTCGGCGGTACGCTGTCCGGCGAGCACGGGGTCGGGCTGGAGAAGCAAGCGTACATGTCGTGGCTGTTCGGCCCGGCCGACTTCGCGGCTATGCGCCGGCTGAAGCGGGCCTTCGACCCGGATGGGCGCCTTAACCCGGGCAAGGTCTTCCCCACGGAAGAGCAGATGGCGGCGGCCGAAGCGTGGGTGCAGCGCGAGGCTGGCGCCACCGACGCGCCAGCGGACCAGGACGACCTCGCACGGCGGGAAGCGGCAGCGACGGCGGCTCTCGCCGCCGCCACGACCTTGACGGCGAAGTCGCCGGTGCCGGTGACCGGACCGGTTGCAGCGCCATATCCCGCCGGCAGTAACGGAGCGCAGCACCGGTCCGGCCAGGTACCTCCCGCATGACCGCCCCCCTCGCCGCGCAGCTTCGCACCCTGGGACACCTCGACGTTGCCGAGGCGCAGTTGGCGCCTCTCGCCATTGACGGCCGGCGGCCGGCGTTGGCCTTCAGTCCCGATTCGCCCGACGCGGTTGCCGCCGCCGTAGGGATGGCGGCCGAGCATGGCGCCGCCGTGTCCCCACACGGGAGCGGGACCAAGATTGACCTGGGCAACCCGCCGCAACGCTACGACGTGGCGCTACGCCTCCATACCCTGGATCGGATACTCGAATACGAACCGGCCGACTTGACGGTGACGGTGCAGGCCGGCGTGCGCCTCAGCGCGGTGCAGCGCCGACTGGCTGCGGACGGTCAATTCCTGGCGCTCGACCCGCCTCACGCCGAGGAGGCCACCATCGGCGGCATCCTGGCGACAAACGCGAGCGGTCCCAGCCGGCTGCTGTACGGCAGCGCCCGCGACCTGGTACTGGGGATGCGCTTTGCCACCGCCGACGGTGAGTTGGCCAAGACCGGCGGCAAGGTCGTCAAGAACGTCGTCGGCTACGACCTGAACAAGATGCACATTGGCGCGCTCGGCACGCTGGGTGTGCTGGTCGAAGTGACGTTCAAGGTCGCGCCGCTCCCCCGCCAAGAGCGGACGCTGTGGGCACGCTTTGCCGGTTTGGCGGAGGCACACGGCTTCAGCGGGCGGCTCTATCGGTCCCAGCTTGCACCGCGGGCCGTCGAGTTGCTGGATGCGGCCGCGGCGCGGCAGTGTGGCCTGCCGGGCGATGCGCCGTGGCTGGTGCTCTTCCATGCCGCCGGCTCACCGGCGACCGTTGCGCGTCAGGTCAGCGACGCCGCGCAGTGGGCAAGCGCCGACGGGGCGACCGACTGTGGACAGTTGGACGGCGAGGCCCACGCGGACCTCTGGACGGCGGTCCGCGCCTTGCCGGGCACATCCGTGCTGGACGGTGTGCGGCTCAAGATCGCTACGCTCCCGACCGAGATCGTCGCCGTCTGGGAGGTCTTGGAGCGGGCGGCACGGTCGGTCAATGCCTCCCTCACGCGGCTGGCCCATGCCGGCAGCGGCATCACCTACGGGCTGTTCGGCGCCCAGAACGGGCACGGCCTTGACCTGGCTGCCGCCGCGACCATCGTGACGGCCGCGCAGAGCGTCGTGCTGCCCAGCGGGGGCAGCGTCGTGGTCGAAGCGTGCCCGGTGGCGCTCAAGCGGCATCTCGACGTGTGGGGGCCGACGCGCGACGACTTTCCGATCATGCAGGCGCTCAAGGCCCAGTTCGATCCCCAGGGCCTCTTCAATCCGGGCCGCTTCCTCGGCCGGCTGTGACCGCGCGTTGGGGGTGCCATGACGCGGACAACTGACCCGGCACCGGCCGCCGGCGGTTCACTGGCACAGGCCCTGCGGACCTTGCCCAAGGTTGAGCTACACCTGCACCTGGAGGGCACCATCCGGCCGCGCACGGTGCGGGAGCTTGCCGCCAAGTACGAGCCGCGGTCGCCGCTCACCGCACCGGACTGGCACGAGCGGTACTGGACCTTCACGGACCTCGCGGGCTTTGTGACGCAGATGCGTCAGGTGTCGCTCACCTGCTTGCGGAATCCGGACGACTACTATCGCCTCGCTGGCGAGTGCTTTGCCGACCTGGCGGCGCAGCACGTGTGCTATGCCGAGGTGATGTTCGGCTTCCGGGGACCGGAGGCGCCATATCCCATTCCGTATCCCGATCTAGTCGCCGCTATCGAGCAGGCGCGGCGCGAGGCGGGAGCTATCTCACCCCTGCGGATCGGCTTGCTGCCCTCCCTGATACGGACGCAGCCGGACAGCGCCGTACCGCTGGTACAACAGGCCCTTGCGGAGCGCGAGCGGGGCGCGGCCATCGTGGGCATTGACCTGGTAGGAGACGAGGCGGCGGGTCAAGACTTCGCGGCGCTCGCTCCGGCCTTCCGCCTGGCCGACGAGGCCGGGCTGGGTCTGAGCGCCCATGCCGGTGAAGCGGCGGGGCCGGAAAGCTGCTGGGGGGCGCTCCGCCTGCTCGGCGCCCGGCGGCTCGGCCACGCCACTCGCGCCGGGGCCGACCCCGCGCTTGTCGCGCAGTTCCGGTCCGAGCGGATCACCCTGACGATGTGTCCGACCAGCAATCTACGCACTGGTGCGGTCTCTACTCTGGCCGACCATCCGATTCGGGCGTTCTATCAGCAGGGGCTGGCCGTGACGGTCAACTCGGATGATCCCACTCACTTCGGCGCGACGCTGACCGACGAATATCTCTTGCTGGCGCGATGTCTGGGCTTCTCGTTCGCCGATTTGCGGCAGCTGACGCTGAATGCGGTCGAGGGAGCCTTTCAACCGGCCGCCGTGCGGGCAACGCTGCGTGCCGGGGTAGAGCAGGCCTGGTCGGCGGTGCCCCCGGCGTAGCCAATCCTGCGCTGAGGGAGCTACGGACAGCCAATCATCGTCACGAACGGCCCGTAATGGGGAAACGGCACTACTGCCGTGGTGGATATGTACCCGGCCCGCTCATTCCCTAGCGGATCCTCCCCCCGAGGCCCGCCGTCCGACTCCTCTCCGCCGCAGCGGCCGGAGCTTGTCAAGGGCACTCAATGCCCCAGAGACCGGGAACCGGCTCGGAGTGGGGCGAGAGCCGAAAGTCTCTCACCAGCTCCACCGGATGCCCACTCACTTTTGTCGTACTGAGAGTCCGCTGACGCCGTACCTCTACGAAATGCGACCATTGAGACAGCCCAACGACAGTCCCAGACACCCCGACGCCAACCCACAGCAGCAGGACAAGCACGAGCACTATCCGCCGCACTCGATCCGCCAGGGACTCACGCAGCCACCGCCTCACCCCAGCGGCGCGTACCCCCACCATCCCCCAATCCCGGTCAGCAGAATGAGTATCCGCACCACCAACTCTCCGACTATGATCCCCACCGCCACCCCTATCGCTATATCCCAGCGCATCTCATTCCCCTATCGCTGGCGCGGGTAGTAGATCGCTCCCTCTTCAAAAAACGACACCCACACAACCTCGTAGCTCTCGACCACTACCTCTTCCGGTCCATCCATGTAGCTGCTCCGCTCGAAGCTCAACGGGACACCCGTCTCGGCATGAAAGCGCATCACCTGGCGTTCACCCTGCAGCTCGATAGCCACGACCACCTGCCGGTCATCCTGCTCACGCACCACCAGGCCACCGACTGCCAAGGCCCGGTCAGCGAACTCCGCCTCGGTCGCCAACCAGTCGCCAGGATTGAACCGCCCAACACGCGGACGCGGAGCGACATGCTTGATCTTGCAATCCTCACGGCGATACATAGCCCCATCAGCAATCCAGGTCATTGTCCCCACGCGCATCCCGTCCGGATCACCACCAACCCGCTCCCACAGCGTC
>JAJDZR010000169.1 GCA_022824545.1 Chloroflexota bacterium | reverse complement strand
AGTGCGACGACGCGGCGCGCGGCGGGTTGCAACCTGGGTCGGCCGCGGTGTTGGTTGCGCCGCGGCCGTGGTGTCGCCGGCGGCCACCGGGGTCACGGCGACTGGCTGGCTGGCCGCTCGGGCGGCTTTTTGCTGGCGGGTGACGCGCCGCTTGGGCTTGCGCTGGCGGCCGCCACGGTGCATCTTCTTTGGTCTGCGCGGCACGGTTCACCCCCTCTGGCAAGACTGGTTGATTCTAGCGTAGATGCCGGACGGATGGTGGCGGCTACAAGGGTAGGTTTTTCGTGGAGAGCCGCGGGGGTGGGGCAGCCCTCACCCCCCGGCCCCCTCTCCACCATGGTGGAGAGGGGGAGTAGGGTCTGGAACAGGCCCTCTGAATGGCCCTGGATTCCGGCTTTCGCAGGAATGACGGCTGAGACGCTGGGGATGACGAGGGGCGAGGGGCGATGAATCACGCCCTGACAAAAAACTGCCCCTGTCAGGACTCACTCCCCCGCTCCAGGGCGGACCTACCCCCTGGCCCCCTCCCTAAAGGGAAGGGGAATGGCGGTCCGCGCCCGTGGGGAGAGGGGCGGCGGCGGGGATGGGTGTGTGGTCAGTCTCGCTGGGGCGGGGGACGGTCGAGGGCTACGGAGGCTGTTTCACGTGAAACACCGGGCGGTTGATCGTTGCCGGGCACCGCGACGTTTCACGTGAAACAGCGCTCACTCCACCAGTGAGGTAGCCGGAGTAGCAGGCGGCCTACCCCAGCTTCACCAGACCGATCACAAACTCCTCGTGCATGCGTAACTCGATTCCGTTCATTGTGGAGTTGCCCCAGCGGGCGGGCATCATACGCCGATTCCGGTCGAGCACACGTTTGCCGATGCCGACAACGTCGAATCCGAGCTGGGTGCTGATCTCGGCGAGGTGCTCCTGCGTTTGCACGCGGATACCACGCATCGTGGATGGCCCGACGACAATACCGGCGGCCGCTCCGATCCGAAGCACGCGCAACATCTCGGCCAAGGCAGCGCGCATCTCTACAAGGTACTTCTGCAGAACGCGCGCCTTACGCTGGTCACGTCGTGCCACTTCCGATACACACCGCGCTGCTCCAGCGGGTAAGTCGTCGGCGATTGTCCCGCGGCTGTTTTCGGACCCGATGTAGGTCGAGCGCAGCGCCGAGAGCTTACCGATCGGATCACCGAACCAGACCAGCGAGAACTTATGCGCGCGCATGTAGTCAATGGCGTTGGCATAGGGCGGCGAGGTAATCACCAGGTCAACGGACTCATCGTCAATAGGCAGTTGGCGGGCATCGGCATGGTGGAGCGTGACCGGCAAGGCGTCGGCTGGGAGCGCCAGCAATGCGGTAACGCTCTTTCGCAGCCGAATTGTGAACTGGGCGATGGCGCCACGTGGCTGCTTGGCGTGTACGCGATGCGGCCGCGTGTGCGCGAGGTCACGCGCGAGCGAAATCCCGCCACTCTTGGTAATGATTGTGGATGAGAGCACAACCTCCAGCAACTCCCGGACAGCCGGGTTTGTCTCGCGTTCGATCTGCAAGAGCAACGCTACAAGCTCACGTTGGGTATCCGGAGTGAACCAGTAGTTGAGGAAGTCCCGTGTTGCCGCATCAAAACGCCGGGCCAGTTCCGTTGTGAGCCGGGCCGGGTCCCGCTCCAGTAGAGCCGCCGCGTGTGTCGCGCAAGCGTGACCCGCATGCCGAGCATGATCCAGGTCAACGGGCCAGGTCTTGACGCGGCACAGGCGGACGGCGAGGGGGTCAATGTCTACGCCAACTGCACGGCGGCCCAGCAGCATGGCCTCCAACACTGCCGTACCCGATCCCATCATCGGGTCCAGCACGGTATCGCCAGGATGCGTCAACTGCTCGATGAACGTGCGGGGCAGCTGGGGAGGGAACTTTGCGGCAAAGGCATGTAAGGCGTGGGTACTGTACGTGCTACTCTGCTCGTGAAAGTCGAGATCGCTGCTCAGGATCGCTTGGAGCCGCTGCCGCTCGGTCCCCATCTCCTGCCAACCTGGCTCGGTCGTCAACCCTCACCCCGGCCCTCTCCCACGGGGAGAGGGGGCTGGATTCCCGCGCAAGCAGGAATAACCGAGCACTACCAGTAGTGCGACTCAGTGGGCTTCGAGCCAGGAGATGACCGCGGCGATGTCGTACTCGCGCGTAGAGGCGCCGGCGGCCAAGCCGACGGTCTCGACCCCGTCGAACCAGGCTTCGTCAAGCTCGTCGGCCGTGACGATGTGGCGCGTGGGGCGAACCTCGGAGCATACGCGGACCAACTGGTGTGTATTGGAGCTGTCTCGTCCGCCGACGACGACCATCATGTCCACGGTGCGAGCCAACTCCACCGCCTCGCCCTGGGCACGCTGGGTCCACCCGCAGATGCGGCCACGGTCGTCGAACACGTCGGCCTTGGTCTCCAGCACCTTGCACAGCTCCACGTAGTCGGCGGTGAGCATGGTCGTCTGCGCGATGGAGGCGAGCTTCGGGTAGTGGCCTAGCTCGGCGGCCTCTGCGACCGATTCGATGATGAGGCCGTGCTCTGTGTGGGCTACGGTGGCCCGGGCTTCGGGATGGTCGCGGTGCCCGAAGACGACCACCTGATACCCCTCGTCCTCAAGCTGCTTGGCGATCTTTTGCACCACGGTCACGATGGGGCAGGTCGCATCGAGGACGTTGAGACCGAGACTCTGGGCACGCGCAAATGCCGCGGGGCTTTCGCCGTGCGCGCGCATCAAGACCGTGCGGCCGGCCAGTGGCGTCGTCTCTGCTGCCGGGAGGTCATCATCCATGAGGGAGACCGGCAGGGAGCGCACGCCCATCGTCTCCAGTTCCTGCATGGCCGGCGTGTTATGGATCAGCTTGCCCGAGATGAAGACCTCCTCGTCGTCATTGTTCTCGGAGGACTCGACGGCGAGCTTCCACGCCCGCTTGACCCCGCCACAAAAGCCGACAAACCGTTCTCCGCGAACTACACGCATTGCTTTCCTTCCAATCGAACCGCAGCCTTGCAGAACCAAGCAGCCGGCACCCGTGGCTGTGCCACGCCGGCCACTGCTCTCCCTATTCTAGTCGAAGCGACCTCGCCTTTACCAGACTACCGCCATGTCTCCCCCCGCTCACTTGCCATCCAGGTAGCGTTGGAAAGTGAGGGTCAGCTCGACGGGATCGGGGAGGAAGTAGGTGCTGGGAGCGTTCTCCAGTGTGATTCGCACGTGCAGGAGTGCCGGCCCTGGTTCGCGCCGTGCCGCAGCCAGCGCTGCCTGTAATGCCGGTTCGGTAGCAACGCTCCAGGTGCTGGCAAAGCCGCAGGAGCGGGCCGCCGCGCAGAAATCCACGGCCGCTGCCGCCGTGGGCTGGTCGCCGGTCGCGGCATAGACGCCATTATCCAAAACGATCAACAGCAGTTGGCGGGGGCGGAGCAGCCCAATGGTGGCGAGCGTAGACATGCCCATCAACATGCCGCCGTCGCCCTCGATCACTACTACCTTCTCGTGATGGCTCGCGTCCAGTCCGAGGCAGAGGCCCAGCCCGATGGCCGGCGGTAGCCCCATAGAGTCCAGGACGTACAGGTGGTTGTCTGCCCGCCCGACGATCAGCATCTCGCGGACCATGGTGCCGACGGCGACGACGAACGGCTCCGTCGGATAGGCGGCCGCGGTGGCGCGCAGCGCCGCGAGCCGCGAGAGCTGTGCTGCTGGTGTGGTCGTCGTCATGCGTGCTCTTGTCCTCGCCTGGTCGCCTGCTTGGAGCCGGACACTACTGCCCGGCCATCAGGTTGCACAGCACGGCGACTGGTCTGTGCGTCGTTTGCATATACTGGTGCGCCAGTGTCACCGTTGGCGTCCACTCCTCCAGCGGGATGCGGGCATCCAGCTTGAAGTACCGGATGCCGGCCGCGTCCAGGATCGGCTCTACCCGCTCGCAGAACGTATGGATCATCGAGTTGTATTCACCCAGGCCACCGCGCTGCGAGACCAGCAAGAAGATCGGGATATGGTACGCCTGCGGGAAGGTAGTGAGCGCCGTCAGCGCATTGCCGAGGCCGTTGTCCTGGATCACCAGGACCGGCTTGCGTCCGGCCAATGCCAAGCCGGAGGCGATGCCGATACCCTCCTCTTCCCGTGTGAGGGGGTGGACCGTGATACCCAGCTCGTCCAGTCCGGCCAGAATACCCTTGAGCGTACTACTGGGGAGATGGAATACATAGTCCGGAGCGATCTCCCGGAGGCCGGCGAGCAACGCCGCGCTGCGCGTTTCCGGACTTGCCATGTGACTATGCTCCTCGCGCCCGTTGCGGCGGCAAGCACCTCGGAGGGGTGCAACGTGCGGTGTGTCTACGTACCATCCGTGTCATTTCATCGTCCCAATCGTCATCGGGTAGATGGGGTGCTATTATAGTACCGATTGAGCAGAGGAGGCCGCCGTATCACCATGCTTCTCACGACACGTACTGTGCTGCGTCTGCACCGGATCACCAAGTCCCTGGTGTTGGCGCTCTGTGTGCTCGGCTTGACCGCAGCGGCCGTAGTGGCCGCGCCACTGCACCAAGCTGTGTCCGACGAGGCCATTCCCGGCGGCTGGCACTATCGCCAGGCCTCCGGCACGGCCGATGGTCGCGGGTTTGATCTGCGCGACCTCCCGCATACGCCGGTGGGTCCGGTGCCGTTCTGGACACACGCCGAGAGAATGGGTGGGGTAGAGGTGCTCGGCTACCCGGCCAGCCGCGCTTTCATCGGACGCGACGGCTGCGTGTACCAGGTACTACAGCGTGTCACCCTGCAAGCCTGCCTGGGGCACGGTATCCGGTTCGCCAACACGTTCCAGATTCTGGAAGAGGCCGTCCAGGATGCCTTCCTCGCGTCGGCCCGGCAGATTCCCAGAGGGCGTGCAGACGGCTCCCGCTCGTTCGACGAGGCGGTCGCTATTCGCTTGGGTTGGCTATGGGATGATGCCATCGGGGCGGCGTTCTACAATCCGCCCCTCGGCGTGGGACCTTCCGATCCTTGGACGGCTAACGATGCGATCAACCTCTATGGTCTGCCGATGTCCATACCGGAGGACTACGGCCCGTTCGTCTCTCAGCGGTTCCAGCGCATCGCCTTCCAGCGCTGGAAAGTGGACCATCCGGCCGGCATCTTCGCCGCGGGCAGCGTGGTACCGGTGCTCGGCGGCGATCTATTGAAGGAGACGGGGGTACTCAGCGGCGTGGTGACGACGCCGCACGGGGTCGGTGCTTCGCTGACGGCTGCCTTGCCATCCGTGCCGAGTTTCCCACCCGTCCCCGGCCAAGCGCCGCCGCCGCTGCCGCCACCACCAGTGAGGCAGGTTACTACTCCGGCACCGCGGCCCGTCGCGCCGCCGGCGCCGGTCGCTACCCAAGTGCCAAGGGCCACGGCGGTGCCAATTTTGCCGACCGCTACGCCCGTACCGCTGCCGACCGCTACGCCGCGGCCCTTGCGGTCCTTGCCGGCGGGCCGGACCTTCCGGTTGGAGTATGGCTTCCAGGCCCACCTGCTCGATACGCGCTTCGGTCGGCGTGCGAACGCCATTCGGCTGACGCAGGAGGCCGGCTTTACCTGGATCAAGCAGCAGGTCGTCTGGGGCCAGATCGAGAAGCAGCCCGGCATCTACGACCCGCAGGAGATGAGCTATCTGGACGGCTCGGTCAACGACGCCTCCGCGGCTGGTCTCAAGGTATTGTTGAGTATCGTGAAGTCCCCCGACTTCTACGCGGTGCCCGGTGGTCATTCACCGGCCGATCCGTCGAAGCTCGGTGACTTCTTCCGGTTCCTCGCCAGCCGCTACCGGGGCAAGGTGCAGGCGTTCGAGACCTGGAACGAGCAGAACTTGGCCGGTGAGTGGGGGCAAGGACGGCTGTGTGGCAACTTCCCGGCCGAGTTCCTGGCGCTCCAGAAGGCTGCCTACGAGGGCGTGAAGGCTGGCAATCCCCAGGCCGTGGTGGTGTTCCCGGCGCTGACGCCGACGGGCCACGGTGACTGCAACGCGGCACTCGACGACGTGGTGTACCTGGATCGGCTCTACCGAGACACCGGAGGGCAGATCAAGCAGTACTTCGATGTGATGGGCGCGCATCCGTCGGGCTACAACAGCCCGCCTGGTGACGGAGTGGGGCGGTCAACGGCGCCCGGTGCTGGCTTCCGTAACCACGACAGCTTCTTCTTCCTGCGGTTCACGCAGCTACGGGAGGTGATGCTGCGGCATGGGGACGACAAGCCGATGTGGTTCACCGAGTTCGGCTGGAGCGTGTGCGATCCCAATAACCGGATACCGCACTATGAGTATTGCGGGGACAACAGCGAGGAGGAGCGGGCCAGGTACTTTGACCAGGCCTTCCGGATGCTGTGGGAACAGTACCCCTACGTGCAGGTGGCCATCGTGTGGAATCTGAACTTCCGGGCCATTGTGCCCTCGACGGATGAGAAGTACGGCTTTGGCTTGGTCAACAGCAATGGCAGCACCACGCCGGCCTACGACGTACTGAAGGCTCACCCGAAGTAGGTAGGGTGCCTGGCCACGGAAGGGATAGTTGCCGCCGCCGCAAGCCAGCGGCGGCTGTGGGTATCATCTGCGCCGTCTGTCCGATTACAACATCATGCTACGTTGGTGTTTAGCCCTCACGACACTGATAGTCGGCGCTCTGCTCGCCGGCTGCGATCTCGGATCGGCACCGCCGGCGGCGGACACCCCGGTCGCGCCGGCACCGGCCGTCGCAACGGTCGAAGCGCCGCAACCGACGGAGCCGCCGCCCACGCCAACTGCGGCACCGACGGTCGCGCCGCCGACGGAGACGGCCACGTCCATACCGCCGCCGGCGACAGCCACGCCAGTGCCGGCATCGCCCACGGCGCCACCATCGCCGACGGAGGTACCACCGGCCGAGACAGCCACGCCAGTGCCGGCGTCGCCCACGCTGCCGCCTTCGCCCACGGCCACGACGGCGCCATCACCAACGGCCACGGCCGTGCCGCCGACGGCCACGCCTATACCGCCGACCGCTACACCCATACCGCCAACGGCTACGCCGCGGCCTATGCGGGCATTGCCGGCGGGCCGGTCCTTCCGGTTGGAGTATGGGTTCCAGGCCCACCTGCTCGATACGCGCTTCGGTCGGCGTGCGAACGCCATTCGGCTGACGCAGGAGGCCGGTTTTACCTGGATCAAGCAGCAGGTCCGCTGGAGCCAGATCGAGAAGGAAGCGGGGGTCTACGACTCGCAGGAGATGAGCTACCTGGACGGCTCGGTCAACGACGCCTCTGCGGCCGGCCTCAAGGTATTGTTGAGTATCGTCAGCTCGCCCGACTTCTACGCGGTGCCCGGTGGTCATTCACCGGCCGATCCGTCGAAGCTCGGTGACTTCTTCCGGTTCCTCGCTAGTCGCTACCAGGGCAAGGTGCAGGCGTTCGAGACCTGGAACGAGCAGAACTTGGCCGGCGAGTGGGGCCAGGGGCGGCTGTGTGGCAACTTCCCGGCCGAGTTCCTGGCGCTGCAGAAAGCCGCCTACGAGGGCGTGAAGGCCGGGAACCCGCAGGCCGTGGTGGTGTTCCCGGCGCTGACGCCGACGGGCCACGGTGACTGCAACGCGGCGCTCGACGACGTGGTGTATCTGGATCGGCTCTACCAGGAGACGGGCGGGCAGATCAGGAACTACTTCGATGTGATGGGCGCGCATCCGTCCGGCTATAACAGCCCGCCTGGTGACGGAGTGGGGCGCTCCACGGCGCCCGGTGCTGGCTTCCGCAACCATCCTAGCTTCTTCTTCCTGCGGTTCACGCAGCTACGGGAAGTGATGCTGAAGCACGGGGATGACAAGCCGATGTGGTTTACGGAGTTCGGCTGGAGCGTGTGCGACCCGAACAACCGGGTGCCGCACTACGAGTACTGCGGTGACAATAGCGAGGAAGAGCGCGCCGCGTACTTCGACCAGGCCTTCCGGATGCTGTGGGAACAGTACCCCTACGTACAGGTGGCGATCGTGTGGAATCTGAACTTCCGCGACATTGTGCCTGCGACGGATGAGAAGTACGGCTTTGGGTTGGTCAATAATGATGGCAGCACCACCCCGGCCTACGAAGTGTTGAAGGCCCAACTCAAGTAAGGCCGGAGGGCTAGGCCTCACCTACTGATGGGCCAAAGCCGCATCACACCGGGCACTATCCGTGCGACTTTGGCCCATCACCCGGCCCCCACTCCACCATGTAGAGAGGGGGGATACGGTGGAGGCGGCCGGAGATGAGGTTGAGGGGCTTATAGCGGCTGCGGGAAAGGCGGGCGGCTATTCCAGCCAGCCGTTGCGGAAGGCGACGGCGATGGCCTGCGACGTAGAACGCACGCCGAGCTTGGCGTGGACCAGTCGCAGGTGGTTATGCACAGTCCCGACACTCACGCCCCACTCCGCGGCGATTTGGGCGCGGGTAAGGCCATCGGCCAGTCGTTCGAGTGCTTGCAACTCGCGGGGGCTTAACGGATTGGGGCGATCACCCATGATGTTCTCCTCCTCGTAGTGGGCTGCGGCCACTATTCTATATCGAATGAGTGCAATTGTGCCACTCTTCAGTCATTTCCCCGGTCATTTCCGTGGATGCTGGGCCCCCTGTGGTCCCCCCCCCGCGCGGGGGGGCGTGGGTTACCCTTTGAGCGGGCCATACGGGCGGGGGCGGGCCGGCGCGACCCCCGCGGAGCCTTGGCCACGCAACCGGAACCGGCGGGCCCCA
>JAJDZR010000094.1 GCA_022824545.1 Chloroflexota bacterium | reverse complement strand
AACGGTTTACGGAACTGGTGCAGTTGTACAATAATACGCCCCGCAAGTGCCTGGACTATCAGACGCCCGCGGAAGTCTTCTCGCACGACGTGTTGCACTTCAACTGTGAATCCACCTCCCCGCTTGCGCGGGAATGACGGGGACGGGGTGGGGCGCCGTATAATGCTGGTGGTGCTCCCGTTCGTCGGGTGAGGAAGTGATTCGTGGAGGCGGTGCCACTTAGCTTTTTCCATGTGCTCGTGATGTTGAGTGCCGGCGGGCTGCTGACCAGCCTGGCGGCGCACCTTCGCACTCCGCTGGCTGGCGGATACCTGTTCTTCAACGGGGTGGTGCTGCTGGTGTTCATGGTGCTCGGCTTGTGGCTGCGGTGGGTGCTGCCGCTACCGTCCCTGCTGCTCTATGACGCACGGGTGCCGTGGGTGGCGTATGAGCCGGTGCTGTGGTCCCTCTTCGCGGCGCTGCTGGTCGTTCACCTGCTGCTGGTCCGCACCGAGCGCGTGCGGCCGGCCACGTGGGTTGGGCTGGCGGCCGTTGGCGTGGGGCTGGTCACCTTGGCGACCGGCGTGGCCGCGTATCTGCCGCCGGTGACGACGCCGGGTGTGCTCTTTGTGCTGGCACTGCTGGCTACGGCGGCGGGCACACTGGCACTGGGAAGCGTGTGGAGTGGCTGGATGCTGGGGCACTGGTATCTGGTGACACCGCAGTTGTCGCCGCGGCCGTTACTGCTCATCAATGCCGGCCTGGCGGCTGCGCTGGGGGTGCAGGCGCTCTTGGTCCTGAGCATGGCCGGAGCAGCCCTGGTCGCGGCGCCCGCGGAGACCGGGCCGGCAACGCTCCTGGACCAATACAGTTGGTGGTTCGGGCTACGAG
Organism: Chloroflexota bacterium; assembly: GCA_022824545.1. Lineage (GTDB taxonomy): Bacteria > Chloroflexota > UBA11872 > UBA12225 > JAJDUF01 > JAJDUF01. The sequence continues at coordinate 4,110 of JAJDZR010000094.1, read as the reverse complement.
TTGGTATCGGTGTGGTGTTTCCGCTGGTGTTGAGCTGGATGATCTGGCGGACGGCGCGCACGCGCTCGATGATGGCGGCGACGGGGCTGCTCTATATCGCGACGGGAGCCGTGGTGAGTGGCGAGATCATCGCTCGCGTGCTGTATTTCATCGCTCGCGTACCGGTATGAGTAGCGCGACCGGGTCGCAGGAAAACTCCGGGGCAACCGTGAGCGGCGGTGGAGGGCCGCTCTCGGCCGAGACCTGCCGGGCCATCGCGGCGGCCTTGGGGGCGGAGTTGGAGACGGCACCGTACACGTATCGCGGCCGGCCGGTGTACGAAGTGCGCCTGGCGCTGCCGGCCGCTGCCGTGGGAGTACGCCTGGTGCTGTGGCCGGAGTTGTGTCGCGCCGACGTACACGTGGGTGATACCCCGATCGTCTTCAAACGGATCGAGGAGGTGGCCATCTATCCGGAGCTGGAGGTGATTTTCTGGCGCTACGGACCACGTGGGTTTTTGCTGGTTGCGCGAAACGGCAGGGTGGCGACGGCCTCCTGAGGCCTAGGAGACAGTCGTTGCGCGGGGTGGTGGTTGCGGCCGCGACTCGGAGGTCGGTAGACTGGTTGAATTAACCGTAGTCCGGTTGCTGCACCGGTGCTGGGTGGACGGAAAGGAGCGTGCAGATGAGCCAATCGGCCGGCGCGTTTGTGGGTAGCTCTCCCAGTGTCGCCCTTGACCTCACCAGCGAGGAAAAGATCATCGGTGAAGGCCTCACCTTCGAGGATGTCTTGCTCGTGCCCGGTCGCTCCGACGTGCTGCCGGCGGATGCCGACGTCGGCACGTTCCTGACCCCGCGCATTCGCTTGCAGGTGCCGATCGTGTCGGCAGCGATGGATACCGTCAGCGAGGCGCGCTTGGCGATTGCGCTGGCGCGGGAGGGCGGGATTGGCGTCATCCACCGCAACCTACCCGTGGCGGCGCAGGCGGCCGAGGTGGACAAGGTGAAGCGCTCGGAGGCCGGCATGATCGTCGAGCCGGTCACGCTTGGTCCCCATGACCTAGTGGGCGACGCGCTCGCCGTGATGGCGAAGTACCACATCTCCGGGGTGCCCATCACCGACAACGGTCGCTTGGTCGGCATTCTGACCAACCGCGACCTGCGCTTTCAGGACGACGTGGATCAGGAAATCCGGGCGCTGATGACGCCGATGCCGCTCGTCACAGCGTCGGTCGGGATCACGCTCGACGAGGCGCGGGCGATCTTGCACCGCCACCGGATCGAGAAGCTGCCGATTGTGGACGCGGACGGGATGCTCAAGGGGCTGATTACGGTCAAGGACATAGACAAGAAGCTCCGGTTTCCGCACGCGACGAAAGATCGGCGCGGCCGGTTGCGGGTGGCCGCGGCGGTGGGGGTGGGCGAAGAGGGATTGGAACGCGCGGATGCCTTGGCCCACGCGGGGGTGGACGCGCTGGTAGTGGACGTTGCCCATGGCCACACCACCGGGGTCGTCACGATGGTACGGGCGTTGAAGCGCCGCTATGACGACCTCGACGTGATTGCCGGGAACGCCGCAACGGCGGAGGCAACGCGGGACCTGATCGCGGCCGGGGCCGACGCTGTCAAGGTGGGTATCGGCGCGAGCGCGATCTGCACAACGCGCGTCGTGTCGGCCGCTGGAGTACCGCAGTTGACGGCGATCATGGAGTGCGCTCAGGCGGCCGGAGAGACAGGTATCCCACTGATCGCCGATGGCGGTGTGCAGTACAGCGGCGACTTGGCGAAGGCCATCGCCGCCGGCGCGGATAGCGTGATGCTCGGCTCGCTGCTGGCCGGTGTGGAGGAGTCCCCGGGCGATTTGGTGCTCTTCCAAGGCGAGCACTTCAAAGAGTATCGCGGTATGGGGTCGGTCGGCGCGATGCAGACGCGCGACTTTGCGCGTGACCGCTACGCACAGCATGGCGTGGTGAAGACGGTGCCGGAGGGCATCGAGGGCCGGGTACGGTATCGGGGCAAGCTATCCGAGGTCATCTATCAACTCGTAGGGGGGCTGCGGGCGGGGATGCACTACGCCGGGGTACGGACTATTCCGGAGATGAAGGCACAGACGCGCTTCATCCGCATCAGCCCGGCGGCGCTGCGGGAGAGTCATCCGCACGACGTGGTCATCACGCGAGAAGCGCCGAACTACGCAGTCAAGACGTAGCTGCGGACTGAAGCGGCTGAAGCGGCGTGCTCTCGGCCGGGAGACGGGCGCACCAGGTTGCACCCCTACGGCTTGGCCGGTACCTTCTCCGGATGGGATGCCCTGATCGGGGTAGCCCGCATCCACTGACGGGCCAAAGCCGCACGGATGGTGCCAGGTGTGGTGCGGCTTTGGCCCGTCACCCGGCCCTCTCCCGGGGGAGAGGGGTGGATTCCCGCTTTGCGCGGGAATGACGATTGGTGCAACGGTCTCCGTGCGCGGGAATGACGGGTGGGGGGTATTTTCGTTTTAGTGGCGATTTTGTAAAGATTTCGCAAGTGGGGAGAAGACAGGCTCACTGCGCTGCCGCTCCGGGGGGCGGGGACGGCGGTGTTCCCCGTATCTGCGGTGGCTTGGGGGGCGCGCAGAGTATACTGAGGCAGTCTCGATAGCTGGGAGTATCGTAGGATCGCCCTACGCCCTGCGAGGGGGGACTGGCGCGAGGGACCATGTCTACGACGGCATTTGCCGGTACCGACGCAGCGGAAGACCTTGGCACGGGCCGCGTGAGCCTCCGTGTGCGCTTGGTGACGGGCGCGGTGCTCTTGGTGCTCCTGACGGTGGGTGTCACCGGGACCGTCAGCTGGTTTATTGCCGACCAGAAGCTGGTGCAGACGGCCAGTGACCGGCTGTATGACGCTGCGAAGACGTTTGCATTTCTGTACGAGCAGCGGATCGAAGCCGCGCACAGCGTCGGACAGCAGATCGCAGAGGAGGTGGCCCTCGCCGTCCAGCAACACGAGCCGGACACCGCTGCCTCTACCGAGGACAAGGTGCCGATTGGGCAGAAGCGGGCGGCGATCACCTTAATCCTGGAGCCGATTCGCGATCTCCACCCGCACTATAGTCTGGCGGTGACAGATGCCAATGGGCGCGTCGTCGCCCGCTCGGCCCCGGAGGGGGCCAAGCTGCCGAATACAACGCTGTATCACTTACCCGGTGTGCCCCACGCCCTGCAGGGCGAGTCCCCCCGGCCAGCGATTGTCTATCAGACCGATGGGCTGGAAAGCACCTGTGCGCTGGCCATGTCGGTAGCTACCCCTATCCGGGGCGTCGAGCAGGGCCTCCTGGGGGTGGTGTACGTGGCGTATCCGCTCGATCAAGCCTTTACCGAGCAGATCAAAGACGACATCGGCTTGGATGCGAGTATCTATTGCTTGGATAGGCTCGCCGCCACAACCTTCCCGGGTTTGCAGCAGGCGCTGGGACAGTCGGCCGACGTGCGCGTGCGCGATGGGGTCTTGGGGCAGGGCAAATCGAGTGAGCGCCTGATCCGGGTATTCGAGGCGAACATGCTCACGCTGTACGAACCGCTGCTCACGCTGCCGGGCAAGCGGATCGGCATGTACGCGGTCGGCGTGCCGGCACGCACGCTGGCCGATGACCGCGAGTCGTTGCTGCGGGTCTTCTTGCCGGTGATTGGCTCCATTGCCTTGGCTGCGATTGCGGTCGGCTATGCGGTCGCCATGCGCCTGACTCGCCCGCTGCGCCGGCTGACCAACGCCGCCGAGCAGATCAGTCAGGGCGACTTGCAGACGCCGATTGCCGTCACCGGTGATGATGAAGTGGCGCTCCTGGCATCGCGGATGGAAGAGATGCGGCGCAGCTTGCAGCAAACCTACGAAAACCTGACCGAGCTGAACAAGCTCAAGGACGAGTATCTCTTCAGCGTGGCGCACGAGGTGCGGACACCGCTGACGGCGCTGCTGGCGACCGTCGAAATCCTGGCGAGCGACTACGAGCTGATGACGCCGGCCGAGCTACGGTCAGCGGTCGAGCGTATCGCGCGTAGCTCGGTGCGGTTGAGCACGCTGGTGGACAACGTGCTGGACGCCGGCAGCATTCGCGCGGGACGGTTCGATATTTATGTCACGCCGACTCGTC
>JAJDZR010000099.1 GCA_022824545.1 Chloroflexota bacterium | reverse complement strand
GGGGTGAGGCCCGGACCTACTCGTCCTCCGCCGTTGGCCCGCGTTGCCGGCGCAGCCACTGCTCCAGCTCCTGCACCATGTCCTCGCCGCTGGGCAACGCCTCCTGGCCGCTATCCCCCTCGGCCCGGTCCGCATCGCTGTCGGCCTTCTGCTCCAGCTCCTGAACGTAGGCGCGAATCTTGGGGTGCTCCTCAAGTGCCTCGTCCACTTGGCGCCGGTACGCTCTGGCCTGATGCTCGACAATCGTCAAGTCCAAATCCAGGTCCACGAGTGCGCTCAGATGCTCTAACAAGGCGAGCGCCACCGCCGGATTCCGGTGGCCCTGTAAGTAGTGCGGTTGGCTGGCCCACAAACTGGCGACCGGGAGGCCGTTGCTATGGCAGTTGGAGTTCAGCACGCCGACGATGCCGGTCGGCCCTTCGTAGCGCGAGCCGCCCATGCCCCGCGCGGCGAGCCGACCGGCTAGCTCGGGATCGGGCGAGTTGCCACTGACCGGCGTCGGGCGCGTGTGCGGCGTCGCTTCAAGCAGTGCCCCCAGGGTGATGATCTTATCTACGCCGAGAGCTTGGGCAAGCTCGATGATAGCATTGCAGAAGGTCTGCCAACGCAGTTGTGGCTCGGTCCCGATCAGCAGGATAAGGTCGGCACTCTCGTCCGGCGTTGCGCTGGCGTACAGGCGGTTCGCCGGCCAGCGAATCTCGCGTGTCATCCCGGCCCGCAAGCGCACCCTGGGGCGGGTCTCCGTAAACACGAAGAATTCCTCCGCCTCGATGTGCGCGAAGAGGGATGCGCGCCGCTGGCGCCGAATAATCCGCGTGGCGTAGGTCGCTCCTTCTGCCGCATCGTTCCACCCGGAGAAGGCGGTGATGAGGATCGGCTGCCGCAGTGCCGGGCGCTGGTCTATACGCATGATGTCCACGGTGGTTCCTCGATCCTGTGTGTACTCCAGCTGCTATCCAGTACCTCTACCAGTATCTCTAAGGGTATACTGTAATGTACCAGGTGCCAGCGTAAGGTATTCACTACACGGAACGATCCGCGCCCTGCTACTCCTAAGCCGGAAGTGAGGTGCATATGGCGGCGCAACCCCCACCACGTGGGCCGTTTTCAGGCGATGCTCCGTCCGGACGTGCCCGTGCGTGGGTCGCGTTGATCGCCTGTAGCTTAATTACCATCTTTGCCGTCGGCCTGTGGTACGTCACCGATCAGTTGTTCCTGCTCGGGTGGGCGCTGGGCAGCTTGTTCTTGGGGCTGTTGTCGCTGCGGCGGGTCTAGCCTGGCTTATTGCTCGGCCGTTCCCTCTCCTGCTCGGAGCGGGCCGGTGTGTGGGCAACCCCAGGGGGCTCTCTCGCTCCTCCCCTTCAGGGGATGGGTGTGCATCCCCAGTTGAGTTGTCGTTTAATCGCCTTCCTGCTATACTTCTAGCTTGCGTTTTGTGCCGCCACCGCTGCGGTATTGAGATTGAGTGCGCTGCATACCCATTGAGCCGCACTGCCTTGTTGTTCTATGCGGCTGTTGGGGGAGAGGTTAAGGAAAACGCCGCGATGGTTGAAAGCAGACGCTCCAGACGCTCCAGCCGGGGACGGCGGCGCGAGCGTCGGAATGTGCCTCGTGGGATCGCGCACATTCAGAGCACGTTCAACAACACCATCGTTACCATCACCGACCCCGAAGGGACGACTATCGCTTGGGCCTCCGGTGGCTCCTTGGGCTTCCCCGGATCACGGAAGAGCACGCCGTTTGCCGCTGGCTTGACCGCCGAGCAGGCCGCGCGCCGGGCAATGGAAAACGGGATGCGGCAGATAGACGTGCGGATCAAAGGTCCCGGGGCGGGCCGGGAATCGGCCATCCGCTCCCTCCAGGCGGCCGGCTTGGCCGTCACCAGTATCGTAGACATCACCCCGGTACCGCACAATGGGCCGCGACCACGGAAGCGCCGGAGGGTCTAGCTCCCGCGAGGGCGGCGAGAGGAGCGAGGCGAAGAACACACATGGCACGGTATACAGGGCCGGTATGTAAGCTCTGCCGACGCGAAGGCATGAAGCTCTTTCTCAAAGGCGACCGCTGTCTGACCCCGAAATGTGCGATCAGTCGCCGCAATGCTCCACCGGGGCCGCGACCGCAGCGGCGGCCGCCGCGTCCGAGTGAATACGGCACACAGTTGCGCGAGAAGCAGAAGGCCCGGCGGACCTACGGTGTCTTGGAGCGACAGTTCCGGCGACACTTTGCCGAGGCCAACCGGCGCACCGGCAATACGGGCGAAAATCTGCTCCAGGTGCTGGAGTCACGCCTGGACAACGTGGTCTATCGCATGGGCCTGGCAGCGTCGCGTCCGGCGGCCCGGCAGATCGTCAACCATGGCCATATCATGGTCAACGGTCGGCGCTGCGATATCCCTTCACGCCTGCTGCGGCCCAACGACGTGGTGGCGGTCCGACCGAAGTCGCGCTCGCTAGGCCTTTTCGAGGATGTTGTCGCCGGCGCCCCGCCGCGGCAGCCGCCGGAGTGGCTCGCGTTCGACGCGGCTGCGCTGGAGGCACGCATCGAAACACTGCCGGCGCGTGGCGAGATTGATGTCCAGATCTCCGAGCAGCTCATCGTGGAGTTCTACTCACGGTAGCGCTTTTTGCTGGCGCTACACGCGGCCATCGAGCGCGTTTGCAGGTATTTTCTGAAGTCCCATGTCAGCCGGTTGCCGAGGAGGCATGGACAACGTGATCACTGAGGCAGTTTCCCAGACGAACATTCAGCGCACCGACGAGGGCGAAGACCCCTCCTACGGGGCCTTCCGCGCCGAGCCGTTGCCTCGTGGCTACGGGCACACGCTCGGCAATGCGCTGCGGCGCGTCCTCCTGTCGTCGCTGCCCGGCGCGGCGGTCACCGCTGTACGGATTGAAGGGGTGCAGCACGAGTTCTCCACGATCCCCAATGTCAAGGAGGATGTGGTGCAGGTGGTGCTGAACCTGAAGCGGATTCGGCTGCGGGCGGCAGCTGAGGAATCCACCAAAGCCTACCTCGACGTGCCGGGGCCGGGCGTCGTCAGAGCAAGCGACATCCGTTGGCCGGAGCAGGTCGAAGTCGTCAATCCCGACCAGGTAGTCGCCACGCTCGACAATGACCAGGCTCATCTGAGCATGGAGTTGACGATTGATCGTGGCACCGGGTATCTCCCGGCCGACACGCGCGAGGACGTGCCTATCGGCGAGATCCCCGTTGACGCGATCTATTCGCCGGTCCGCCGGGTGCAATACAGCGTCGGCGGCGCCCGCGTAGGCCAGGATACGAGCCTGGACCAGCTTGATCTCCAGCTCTGGACCGATGGGACGCTGACGCCGGAGGAAGCGCTGGCACGCAGCGCTCGTCTGCTGGCCGAGGAGTTCATCCGCTTCGAGCAGAGCGTCCTGCCCGTCGAAGAGCCGGCGCCGGAGCAGCTCCCCGCGCCCGCCCCCGCTCCCGCCCCGGCACCCGCGCCCGTGGTGGCGATGGTGCCGCCGGAGCTGGCCGAATTGTCGGTGGACGACCTCGGGCTGACCAACCGGACACTCAACTGCCTGAAGCGTAACAGCATCTCCCAGGTCGGACAGATTGCCGACATGACCGAAGCGGATCTACTCAAGCTACGCAACTTTGGCGAGCGGTCGCTGCAGGAGTTGCGCGAAAGCCTCACCGCGCGCGGAGTGATGTGGGGGAGCGTCGCGCAGCCGGCGCCGGAAGCCGACGACGAAGCGGATGCAACGGCCGCTGTGGCCACGGCCGAGCCGGAGGTCGCTGCGCCGTAACACGACGGCAATCCGCCGGCCGGTGAGTGATAGAGGACAAGAGTAAAGCGATGCGTCACGGACGGAAAGGCAAGCAGCTCAACAGACCGGCGGACCAGCGGAAAGCCATGCTCCGCAGTTTGATGGGCGCCCTGCTGCGCCACGAGCGGATCAAGACCACCGACGCGCGGGCCAAAGAGTTGCGGCGGCACATCGAGAAGCTGATTACGACGGCCCGGCGCGGCGTACAGAGCGACGACCAAGCGCGTCTGCTCCACGCCCGGCGCCGCTGCATGGCGCGGCTGCCGGACCGCGTGGCGGTGGACAAGCTCTTTGCCATGCTCACGCCGGAGGCGGAAGACGAGCCGGGCTGGCTCGAAGACCGGCCGGGGGGCTATACGCGCATTACCCCCCTCTATCGGCGCCTCGGCGATAACGCCCGCATTGTGCAGATCGAGTTCGTAGAGTAGGTAGGAGATAGCGTAGGGCCTAGGAGCATTAAGCGCCAAGTACCGGGCCGAAAACGATGGTACGGCTGCGGTGTGTCGTCGAGTACGACGGGACCGACTTTGCCGGGTTCCAGATTCAGTCCGGTCAGCCGCACGTGCGGACGGTCCAGGGAGTACTGGAAACGGCGGTACTCGCGGCGACGACGCTGCCCAGCCGCGTGATCGGGGCCGGCCGCACTGACGCCGGCGTCCATGCGGTCGGGCAAGTGATCCACTTTGATAGTGACCGTAGTTGGGAGCCGGCCGTCTGGCAAGCGGCGTTGAATGCGCGTTTGCCGCCGGACGTGGTGCTCCGGTCGGTGCAGGTGGCAGCACCGACGTTCCATGCGCGCTATGCGGCGCGCAGTAGGGCGTATCGGTATGCCGTGTACAATCTGCCGGTACGGTCGCCGCTGGTAGCCCGCTGGACCTGGCAGGTGGCCACACCGCTCGATGTGGAAAGGATGAACGCAGCAGCAAGCCGATGTCGCGGTGAGCATGACTTTCAGGCTTTTGCAGCGCACGAGAGCTATCATTCGACCGTGCGGCGCATCCTACGGTTCTCGTGCCGCCGGTTCGCTGATATTATCGTCGTGGAAGTCACCGCGAATGCGTTCTTGCGCCACATGGTCCGCCGGCTGGTCGGCTCGCTGGTGCGGGTCGGTAGCGGGCAGTTGCGGCCGGAAGCGTTGCGCGAGATCATTGCTGCCAAACAGCGCGGGCTGGCCGGTCCAACGGCACCGGCGGCCGGTCTGTGCCTGATGAAGGTGAACTACTGATGAGCTTTCGGAGTTTTACCCCCCGACCGGGGGACGTGGATGAGCGCTGGTGGGTGGTGGATGCCGAAGATCAAATCTTGGGCCGGCTGGCGACGCGCGTCGCCGTCAAGCTGCGCGGCAAGGACAAGCCGGTCTACAGCCCCCACGCCGATACCGGCGACTATGTGATCGTGGTCAACGCCGAGAAGATTCAAGTCACCGGCAGAAAGCTGACCGACAAGCTCTACTATCGCCATTCCGGATACCCCGGCGGGCTGAAGGTCACACCCTTCAAGGACATGCTCGCCAAGCATCCGGAGCGAGTGATCGAGTTTGCCATCCGGGGCATGTTACCCAAGAATGCGCTGGGCCGGAAGCTCTTCCGTAAGCTGCGCGTCTACGCCGGTCCGGACCACCCCCACGCGGCACAGCAGCCCCAACCCTTGTCTTGGAAGTAAGGTAGTTACGAGCACGGTTCACACGAGTGC
>JAJDZR010000179.1 GCA_022824545.1 Chloroflexota bacterium | reverse complement strand
GGGCCATGGTCGACTGGTTAGCGACGAGGGCCTCCACCAAGAACTTGGAAGCCCAGGCATTTGCCGGCGCCGACAGCGAGTAAACCAGATTGATCACCAGCAACGCCGCCGCCCGACCCGGCGTGGCAGCGACAACCAGCCGGAGGCTGCGCGGTAGGCCCCGATAGACACCGAGCGCCTGCCGCACCTGTGCAAGGAGTCGGGCCGCCCGGCCAGAGCGCAGCGCCGGCCGGTCGCTTTGGCCCCCCACCGTGTCCCCCATCTCTCCGCGGCGCCGGCTACACCCCGACCACCGGACCTCGCCCCTGCGACCGGTCGTGAAACAGAACACCATTGATCGGTTTAATCGCCAGTAGTATAGGGTAATGAATGGAGCACGGCAAGAAGGGGAACTGGGAACGACACGCTACGCTGGCAAGTTCAGTTCCGGGCTGGCCCGGAGTAGGATTTGCAGGTGCTTGTGTGCGGCCGCAAGATCGAGCGGGACGCCCGGTGGCAGGCCGGGCAACCCCTCCTGCTTTGCTAACCAAACGTCAAAGGGAGCGATGACGATGCTAAGAGGCCGGCCCGTCTCGGCGTCCAAGCGCAGATAGATGTCCCAATAACGGTCCAACTCCAGCCAAGGCAACTGCGCCTCGCGGCCGCCGCCGCCCGGCAGCACCACGTTCATCTCGCCGATCTCGACGTTGTAATCCCAAGTCGCCTGGGGCAATTGGGCAATGATCTGCTCGGCAAGGCTGGCAACAGCGGTCTCGGCACTCATGCGCTCCGCCTCCATCGCAATTGGACCCGGTATTTGGGACCGGCTCGGCGGCAATCGTGGCGGTGCCGTGCGTAGCTGCTACGCACCGAGGAGCTGGGTAACGGCGCGGTTCAGAAAGGTCCAGTAGAGGGCGGTAGGAGCGCCGCCGGCCGAGTCGGGCCGGATTCCGAAGTACATCCGGTTGCCGCTGCTGGTCCAGACAGCCTGCTCCTGCCCCCGCTCGTCCAGCGCCGCCAGCACCGTTCCCGCAGCAACAATCGGTACCCGCTCCAACGGGGTCACCGCCACCGCCTGGACCCCGGCCAAATCCTGCACCGGCGCCACACCCGGCACCACCTGCACCGCGATCCCGGGGACGCTGTGGCCGGGGTTGGCCGGATCGGGATGCTCCCCCAAGCCAAGCGCGGGGACGTAGATCGGATTGGCGTTGAGGACGGGGACGGCGCTGTTTTGGATACTTGCCAGCGTCTCCCGGCTGAGCGTCGCCGGGAAGCCGATCACCACCAAGCCCACGTCGCCGAGCGCCAGCGCAGTGACTCGCGCCGGGTTAATCGGCACGACGTTGAACCCGTCCGCCGTAAGCCGGTCGAGCCACTGGCGAGTGCTCGCTTGTCCACCACCGGGCGGCTCGCCATCAATGCCATCCTGGAGATAGAGCACCCTGGCCGTGCGGCCGCGGGGATGCGTGACCGCCGACCGCACCGGCGTCGCCTGGGCATGGAACAGTGGATTGAGCACGCTCACGCGCAGCGCCGTCACCGTATCCGGGGCATTACCGCGCACACCGGTCACGCGCACGCGGTCGGCAATCCCGATCTGCTCATAGGTCAAAGCCTGGCCGTCAGGATCGGAGTTGATGACGGTGTCCGCCGAGAAGGCGACGATCAAGGTGGTAGAACCTTCGCGGACCGTTGCCAGCCGCTGCGCTCGCCGGACTTCCGTTACCCGGCCGCTCACCTGCGTCTCCAGCACGCTCGTGGCCGGCGTCACGGCTGACACTGCCGTCGGCCGGGGGGAGTCTGCCGCCGCCGGGGTAGCGGCGGTGGTCGGCCCCGGCCCGCCGACCGCCAGCGTTCGCACTTGCGCCGTCGGGAGCGGCGAGAGCGACGCCTTGGCCGTTGCGGCAGGGGTGTCCGGCGCCGCGGGCTGCACGGCTACCGTGGGCAGTGGGGCAACGTTTCCTTGCACCGGCAGCCGCGCCGGCAGGGCCTGCTGCTCCGACTGCCCCGACCGAACCAACTGGAAGAGCTGGGGTACCAGGAAGGCCAGGGCAATGAGGGTGACGACGGTGACAACCGCGCCGAGACTGGGCAGCTGCCAACCGGCGGGGAGCCAGCTACGCTTTTCGTCCTCGATTTTGGCGAAGACCTCGCGGCGCAGGCCCTGCGGAGGGGTAATCGAGTCCAGACTACGGCGCTGGTCGTGGAGGGCTTGTTCCTGCTCGTAGTAGCTCCGACACTCTCGGCACGTGCGTAACTCACGCTCGATCGCTGGATGCAACGCCGGCGCCAACTCGTTGGCGATATAGGCCGAAATCTGCCGGCGCCAGGAATCACGCTCGCGCGCGTCGTGGCGGCTCACGTTGCGCTCCCGACCACCAAGAACCGCACACTGCGCCGGTACTCAGGTCGTGCGGCCCTCGTGGTCACCTACGCCCGTTCGCGGCCGTTCCTCCTGGAGCCTGGACCGCCGGGTGACGTGCCCAAACCGCACCCACCGCGGGGACGCTGGTGGGGCAATCCAGGCGCATCATCACTCCTTCACCTGCCCAGGTTGCCGTTCAACCGTCTTGAAGACTTGCCGGAACTCCTCCCGGGCACGGAACAGCAGCGACTTGACGGCAGCACGTGTCGTCCCGAGCACCTGGGCGATCTCGTCGTAGGATAAGCCCTGATACTCACGTAAGAGGATGCATAGCCGGTACTTGGGGTTCAGGCGGTCCAGAATGTACTGGACCTCCTCTCTGTTTTCACGATTCACCACGTCGCGCTCAGGACTTTCCTTGGCTACCGGGTGAAAGACGGACACGAAATTGTCCCACGATTGCCACTTGATGAGCTTGCGATGCCGCAGCTCGTCCAAGCAGACATTCGTCGCAATCCGGTAGAGCCAAGCCCCAACGCGCAGGTCATCGGAAGTCCGCGACAGTGCCCGCCACGCCTTCAGGAACGTGTCCTGGGTCAGATCGGAGGCATCCTCCGGGTTGCCCATCATCCGAAAGACGTAGTTGTAGATCGCCGCGTGGTACTGGTTGAAGATGACCTCGAAAGCGGCTTCATCTCCAGCCTGAGCACGCGCAATCAGTGCGGCATCTGCCACTGCCACTGCCATGGCGGACTCCTCCCTTCCTACCGGTTTCAACGGGGCAGACGCGCGAGAGTTGCCCGGATTGACTGCCAACGACGTTGAACGCACGGAGTTACTCACTGTCCCTATCTCTTTACGTGGTGATCCGTTCGGCGGCCGCAATGCATCGCGGCCACGCCTGGCCCCGCAACCGACAGCCGGCAAAGAGAGCTACTTGAGATGCTGCGCCTGGACTACGGAGTAGGGGAGCGAGTGGCGAGACACAAGGGGATACCACCGGCACCCGCACCTCGGTCTACAAGCCAGCCACCGCTCGCGCTGGAGGAATGCTTGAGGAAGATGATCGCTCTGAGCGGCCGCTCTCACCCACGAATCGCTGAGTGAAGGACAGCTATGGTAGCAGGGCGGCCACCGGGGCGGCCACACCGTTTCCGGACTGCTCGCCGACCGGCCGCTCCGGCGGAATCTGGGGATAGCGGAAAGTCTTGCCCTGGTAGTTCCGCAGCACCACCTCGTCGTCGTTCATTTCCACGACGTACTCGGGCAGGAGCGGTATTTTCCCACCGCCGCCGGGCGCGTCAATCACGAAGTGCGGCACCGCCAGACCCGACGTCCAGCCGCGCAGCGCCTTGATGATCTCCAGCCCCTTTTCCACGCGCGTCCGAAAGTAGTTGGTACCCCGCGTGAGGTCGGCCTGGTAGATATAGTACGGCCGCACGCGAATCCGCAGCAGCTTCTGCACCAGCTCCTTCATCACCGCCGGGTCGTCGTTCACGCCGTCCATCAGCACGGTCTGACAGCCAATCGGCACCCCCGCATCGGCCAGGCGGGCACACGCCAAGGCCGCCTCCGGCGTGACCTCGCGGGGATGGTTGAAGTGTGTGTTGACATAAACGGGATGGTACTGCCGGATAATCTCGCACATCTCCGGCGTCACGCGCTGCGGCAGCGCACACGGCACCCGACTGCCGATGCGGATGACCTCGACGTGCGGGATCGCCCGTAGCTCCTTGAGAATCCAGTCAATCATGTGGTCCGGCAGCATCATCGGATCACCGCCGGACACGATGATGTCCCGGATCTCCGGGGTCCGGCGAATGTAGTCTATGCCCAGTTGCAGGGTCTCTTTACTCCACCAACCGGGGTGGCTCACCTTCCGCTTGCGCGTGCAAAAACGGCAGTAAATTGTGCATTGGTGGTTGACCAGAAACAGCACCCGGTCGGGATAACGATGGGTGATGTTCGGTACCGGGCTATCGCCCTCCTCGTTCAGCGGGTCCTCCGGAGTCGACAGATCATCGAGCAACTCACGCTCGTCGGGAATGACCTGCTTCCAAATCGCATCGCCCGGCTCCTCGATCAGGCTCAGATAGTACGCATTGACCCTGATCTCGAAATCCTCGGCAATCCTATCGCCAAGGTCCTTGTCAATACCGAAGCGCTCGAAGAGCTGCTGCGAGTTATTGACCCCGTCCCGGAGTAGCTGTTTCCACTCTTCCATACCCGATACGGCCTCCCAACACTCCTATTATAGACGTTGCTTCTACCGTTTACGACGCGAGTGGCCTGGCCCCCTACGGTCCCCCCGCTGCAGCAGGAGGACGGTGCTTCCCTCCCCTGTCGCAACGGGGGAGGGCTAGGGTGGGGGTCAGTGGTCAGGGGGAAGCGGCGCGCCAGGCGCCATCACAGCATCCACCATGCCGTGAATGACCTTCTTGTCCGGCGGACAGACCGTCACCAGGACACCTGCGAGGTGCGCCTGATCTCCGACGACCAGGTAGTAGGGGTTGAGACGGGCGCGGCCGCGCAGCAGCCGCAGTTGATTGCGGGCAAAGTCGAAGTAGGGTACGGGCGAGCGCTCCGTCCGATAGAAGTGCTGCAAGACGTAGCGCGTGCGCGGGCAGCGGGCAAGTGCCGTATCCACCGCCGCTTCCCAGTCCTCTGCCGCCATGTCGTGGCCGACGGATACGCCACGGCTCCCCCAGGCCAGCGGGTCAAAGCCCGACGGCTTGAGCACCAGCTGCCGCCACTTCTGGGTGAGGCCGCGCAGTTGGTCCCAGGACTGCACCGGCCGATCCGCAATCCGCAGGCCGGGAATCGTGGCCGCCGGCGGCAACGGCGCGGGGTCCAGCACCCACGTCTCCGGAATGACCTGCGCTAGCCGCTGCTGCACCTCAGCGCCCAGCTGCTCGCGCCAGAAGTGCGCGAGGACCGGGTGATGAAACAACGCAAATAGTAGCTTCTCCTCAAGATATGACTTCAACGGGGGCGTGATCGCGACGCGCCCCTTCTTGGCAGCGTACAGAATCAACTCGTATTTGGGAATATTCGGTAGATCGAACAGCTCGAAAAAACGGTACACGACCGAGACGGGCCGCAAGCCACCCGCATACGGCGCCTGCAAGTGCGCCTCGGTGAACACCACCTCTTCCGGGCGGACCGCCACCGCCGGCACGCCCAGATCGTCCACCGCCGTGGCCAGCCACTGCATCTCCGGCCAATAGTCCGCCGACTCCTCGGAGACGACGATAGCGAGGATACCGTCTGCCGGAGCGTCGCGAGCCATCGTCGCCGCGGACTGCGCCATGGCCGCGAAGCGCTCAACCATGCCGCGAGCGCCGCCCACCGGCTCGTACCCCAGGGAGGCATAGGCCTGCGCCAGGCTGGCCGTGAAGCCCATCCCGCCAGGCACGGAATCCAACTCCGTCGCCTTCAGGCCCTGGTCGGTCAAGAACAGGTCCGGCCGGATCACCAACGGAGTATGCCGCCGAAACCGGTTCATCCGGCCGTACAGCACGACCTGGTCCGGCCGCCCGGCATCCAGGTACTCTGTAACCCAAGAGGGCACCCGACCGCGCACGCTGGCCTGGTAAAGGCGGCTGCACGCCTGGTAGAAGGCCAGCAGGTCCGCGCCCAGCCCTTCCAGCGTCTCCACCAACTCCGGCGACAGCCAGAACGGCTCCGGCGACAGCCGCCACGGTGCCCGCTGACCAGGCAGCCGTGCCGGTCCCTCGACCCGAAACAGGGCCGGGTCCGGGAGCAAGTCATCGAGCTGCCGACTGACCGCCGCTGCGTCGTCGTCCGACCATCGCTGGGCAGGACCATCCGGCACGGCTACCAACGACTCGGCGCTGACCTTCATCACAAGCTATTCGCTCTCTCCAGGCGGTGTTCGGAAACCAGGAACCACGGCTGCCCAGTCACTATAGCATCAGCCAGTGGCAGCTTGGATTGCTTTACATAATCTGTGGCGACAACATCAGCCGCCGTCCCCCTGCCGCAGCGGGGGGCCATAGGGGAGCCAGCCCTGCCTACGCAGCCGGCGCAACCGCATCTGCCTCGATCTCAATTAGCATTCCCGGGGCCATGAGGCGCGAGACCTCGACCATCGTCGTCGCCGGGTGCGACTCGCCGAAGAACTCCCGATGGGCACGACCGAACTCCGCCCACCGCTCGATGTCGGTCACGAACATGCGCGTCCGCACTATCGCCGTCCGGTCACTGTCCAGATTACGCAGTGCCCGCTCGATCAACTCCAGGCAATGCCGCGCCTGCGCGTAGGGGGCACCGGGCGCGAATACGCCGCCGTCCTCGGCAACCGGCGCCGTCCCGGTCACAAAGATCAGGTCGCCCGCACGCAGCGCCCGGCAATACCCGACCTTGGCCTCCCACGGCGCGTGAGAGTAGGTCCGCTCGAACTCCATACCCTCGCCTCCTCTGCCTTTAGCCATCAAGAGTGCGCCTCACCTCCGTCATTGCGGCGAAGGCCGCAATCCAGTGTTGGGAGGCAGATTCCCACCCCCTCTCTATCACTCCGCGATGGAGAGGGGGCCGGGGGATGAGGCCCACAATCCTCTCTACCGCTTCCCGGCCCGCAGCGCCGCCGCCTGCTCCGCCGGCGACACGCTGTATTGGTCGAACGCCTCTTGGAGCGCCTCGACTTCATAGTGCGCGTAGATGCGCTTGGTCGTCTCCGGCGAGGCATGGCCGAGCAGGTCTTGGACTTGCTCCAACCTGGCACCACGGTTGAGCAGCGTGCTGGCCTTGTGGTGCCGAAAATGGTGCGTGCTGACCGCAACGTTCACCGCCGCGCCGGCCGCTTTGGCCACTCGCCAGACCGATAGGGGCGAGAGGCGCAGGTTCTCGGCGTCGCGCCGCGGCTGGCCCCGTCCCTTGTCGTGGCGCAAGAACAGCGGCACGTAGCGATCCGCACGCTCGTCCAGATAGGCGCGGATGGCAGTCAGCGCCTCTTCACCGAAAAAGACGATCCGCTCCTTGTCGCCCTTGCCGGTGACGAGCGCCCGTCGCGCCCAGCCGTCCTCAACGTCGGTCCGGTTGAGACCGGCCACCTCAGCGCGGCGTAGTCCGGTCGAGAAGAGCGTATGCAGCAGCGCCCGGTCCCGCAGCACTTCCAGCCGTTTCCGCCGGGTCTGCGGCGTCGCTGCGGGCAGTGGCAAGCCGTCTACGTATTCGAGAATGAGCGGAATTCCCCGGTCAATGCGCGGTGTGCGGTACGTCGAGCGACCAACCACGTCACTTAGCTGTTGGCGCATCTGCTCATAGGACAGCCCCGGCGCCAGCAGTCCCCGGCGGTCGAGGTAGCGCATCAAGGCGCGGGCGCCAGCCAGATACGTGAGCACGGTTGCCCGCCGCTCCCGGCCGTGGTGCCGGAGCAGCCAGGCGTAGAATTGCTCCAGTATAGTCCCCGGCAGTTGGTTGACATAAATCTCATCATCGCCGAACTCGCGGCGCAGGAACTCGGCCCAACGGCGCAACCCGGTGCGGTACGTCGTCAGGGTGCGTGGCGAGCGCACTACCTGCGTTTGTAGGAAGGCAGCACAGGCAGCAGCAACGGTTACAGCACCGTCTGTCAGCGCCGGATCACCGGAAATCTGGCCGTTGAGCACAAGATCACGAGACATCGTAATTCCCCTGGGGACTGGATTGGCGCTGGCCGGCGAAACTGGTACGGTTCACGGGGCGGTGGCGCAGCGCGAACCGAGTAGCCGGGCAACTCCCCTGAGGCCAAATAGACCCCGCCGGTACACTTGGAACGACTAACAAGGCCGCAGCGTTGCGGACCCACTATCCGTCGTGTGACCACTAAGGACGGGATAAGGATGAAGGGATACAGCGAAAAGGAAGCTGCAAGGTCAACCGCCGGAAGCTCGACAAGCTGATGCTCCAGCGCAGAGGGGGTAGTGTGGCTGGAGCAGAGTGCGGGTAGGAGGAGGATAGGATGAAGATCACCAAGCGATGGGATGACAGAATAGCGGCGGCACGGGCCAAAAGTCGCGCCGCACTAGAACGCCACCAGAAAGAACTGAGCGCCAGAAGCCTACTAGAAGCCATTGAAGCGCAAAGAGAAGAGAACGAACTGAAGGCAGCATACGAACGCGCCGCTAGGAACCAACGGATCGAGAACGCCGGAAAAAGAGAGCAGATGTTCACGGGAGCAACGGCGAGATCGATCAAGGAGCTAAGGAAGGCGCTAGAGCAACCGCTCATAATAGAAGACTAGAAGTCCCGCGGCGGCTGCGGAGAGACTGCGGTAGGAGGCTGATGGGACGATGGCTACCAGAGCTAAATCGCCTATGTGGAGGTGGCAACGCTTTTCCCGCTCAGATGAGCGCACTGGTGAAGTGGGTAAGATGATCCAGTTGAAAACGGTGCGTACTGGTCGCTCTGGGGTACGCCACGAGGAGATGAGGCTGCGCTTTCATTGCGAGGTCGGCAAAAAGCGTTGGGAAGTTGCTGTGTTCGTTAGCAATATCATTCAGGCTAGTGGCGGTTATGTTTCTCCACACATTGAGCTTGGATTTCAAGAACGTGCAGGCCCCGATGGACTGTGGACTGTGACTTCCAACAAGCGAGGTGTTGTCTATAGTGGCGACGCCCGCGAGTTTGCCCGCGAACTCGTTGCTACTGAGCGGGCAGGGCAAACTAATCTGAGGATCCAACTGCCGGGATGTTTTCCGCGCAGTGGCTACCACCTCCTCGGTGATTACACTGGCACTTGGAATATCAAGGGAGTTGGGGCGGCAGTGGCGTGGCTGGAGCAGCAGTGCGGATGGATATCCCCGAGCCTGCCCCGTCCCGCGCCCGCCGTGCCAGGCAACCGCTAGTAACTGTAGCGCGCCTGTAGTCTTCTTGATCGTCTAGGCAGCCGTTTGCGTCAGCCCTAGGCACCGGCGGCCACCCAGCGGGTTATTTGTCGTGAACTATAATCAGCATTAGCTTTCACAAACCACGACAGCACACCAGCACCAGCGCCTCAGCCCCTTCCCCGCCCGCTGGCGCCGCCCCGTGAACCGGCTGGCGGACGACGGACCTGTACCTGCCGCTCAGTTACCACGACGAACTGACTCAGTTGGTCGGCGTAGTTGTTGATGACATGGAGGAGACGCGCAAGTTTGGCATCTAGCTCAACTGGCGGGAGCCGCAGGAAGATGACGCCAGCGTGCGGCCGGTGGTACCGGAAGACCAACTCGCCAAAGTCACGATCCTGGGCCTGGGTCACGAGGATTCGCCCCACTTGCTGCGCGATAGCGAGCACCTGGTAATCCGGCAGTGAACGCGGGTAGTCCACGCCAACGATCTGAACATCATGGCCGCGTTGCCGCAGCATGGGGCTTAAGCGCCGGTCTGTGCTCTGGTCGAAGAGCAACCTCATGCAGATGCTGCCAGGGAGTCCGCATGGCGAGCACGCCTCTTCCGCGCGACAGCGGCCTGAGCATAGGCCAAGCAATCCCGCACGTCATCCACGGTCAGATCCGGGAATCTCGCAAAAAGCTCCTCCGGATCAAGGTTGTACGCCAGTTGGCCGAGGACCATTTCAACCGGAATCCTGGTCCCCTCGACCACCGGCTTGCCGACCATGATGTCGGGGTCCTGGATGATGCGCGCAGGATTAGGGCGTCGTACTGCTGACATAGCGTAGCCCCTCCTCCCTACAGTATGAGATATTACCTCTCCTCAGCCCCTCCCCGCCTACCGTCTGCGCCGCGCGCATCCAGACCGCGCACCAGCTCACTCGGACAGCACCGTAGCGCCGCCGCCAGTCGCACCAGCAGACTCAGCTTCGGATTGGAAATCCCCCCACGCTCTACCTGGTTCAGCGTGGCCCGCGGCACACCGGCCGCACTCGCAAAGTCGGCCTGCCGGTCGTACCCCAGCGCCCGCCGCCGCTGCGCCACCCGCGCGCCGAGCGCGGCGCCCGGATCGGCATAGTCCCGACCGGCCATGCGCCACACCAATGCTGCCAGCTCCACGTCGAGCGCCCGCGCCAACGCCGCGAGCGTCCGCACCGTCGGCTCGTGGCGCCCGGCTTCCAGCGCATTGACGTAGGGACGCGGAATCCCGGCCCGCGCCGCCAGCGCCGTTTGCGTCAGCCCACGCCCAATGCGGAGCCGCGCCAGCCGCGCGCCAAGCTGGGCCAGGCTTGGCGCTTCCGAGCCGGGTGCCGCTGCTGCTACTACCCCCACCCCGCCCACTTGGGCTTCAGATTGGCGCACTGGTTGCGAATTTGAGGCACTCCGCTCCTCGGTCATCGCTCAACCACTTTCCCCAGGCACCGCAAAATCCCGCCATCGCGCGTTGCCGGGCGTATCTCTCGCCGCTGTTCCGTAGATTATACACCGCCGACAGGCTGCCACCCCGCTCAACACGGCCGTCGGCCCTACCGCAAGATGATACATCTGACACACTCGTTGACAGCCCGTGTGGCCGCGGGTATCATGGACCTGACAGCCCGATGTGGATAATCGGCTGTCATTGTGGATAGGTGGGGCGACCTTCTATTCCATACATCCTACTCTCATCGCAGCACACCATCCATCAGGGTCGCCCACCCTATTCCCCGGCTGCACGGCACCTCCACCAACCGCGAGTTATGGCGGCTACCAGCCGGCCGCCGCCGGATATAGGCGATCACATGACGGAGCCACCGCCCTTCTGCGGCCCGCCACCACCGGGCGGCTCGGCGGCCGCAATTGCCACCACGCGCCGCGGCGTCGCTGGCGTCGGTGTGGGCTGGGTGGGGCTGGCATGGTCATCCCGGGGTCTTGCCCTCATCAGCCCCTTGGCCGCCACCGCCGAGTCGGCGCGCCACTGGCTGGACGCCCTCAGCACCGGCCCCCGGCCGACGACTATCGAGTCCGCGACCGAGCCGGCCTCCGCCGCGCTGGCGGCCTACCTCGACGGCGACCCGCTGTCCTACCGCGACCCGCTCGACCTCACCGGGCTGTCACCCTTCACACAGCGAGCGCTGGCGGAGGTCCGGCACATTCCGCACGGCGAGACGCGCACCTATGGCTGGCTCGCCCGGCGAGTAGGCCGGCCCCAGGCGGCCCGCGCGGCCGGCCGGGCCATCGGCGCCAATCCGCTCGCCCCACTTATCCCCTGTCACCGGGTTGTCGGCGCCAACGGCCGCCTCACGGGCTACCGCTGGGGCATCGCCCTGAAACGCTGGCTCCTGGCCCTGGAAGGCATCCATCTCCCAGCCTAGCCCGTCCTCACCCCGCCGCTTATGTCAATCAACCGCCACCGGCAGCCCCCTAATACGGAAACCGTCCGCACGATCCGCCTTGCGCCTGGTATACTGCCGGTGAAGAGAAGTGTGATCCGTTGATTGCGTGAGTCGCCTCAGGAAGATGGCGAAGGGCAGAAGGAGGCCCAGACAGCGTGACGCTGACGGTTGAGGAGAAGCAGGAGCTTATCAAGCCCTATCAACTCCACGAGAAGGACACCGGCTCATCGGAAGTGCAGGTCGCCGTGCTGACGGAGCGCATCCGTCAGCTCACCGAGCATCTCAATGTCCACAAGAAGGACAACGCCTCGAAATACGGCCTGTTGAAGCTCGTCGGCCGCCGCCGCCGCCTCTTGAAGTACCTCCGGCGCAAGCACCCCGGGCGCTACGATAGCGTCATTGCGCGGGCCGGGCTGCGACGGTAGCGTGGCGTCGGCAGGCAGCCCCCGTTTGTGGCTTGGGTTGGACCGATTGCGGTTGTGTATCCCAGCCCCTCGCTGGCAGTGACAGTGGCACTCCATACGTCCGCACCTGCCGCTACGCTCCGGCGTACCGGCGTGCGAATCGGTGAAGCACTGCCCCTGTCCGCTGCCGCCACCGGCGGACGGTCCACCACTAAGGAAAAGATGTCGCCGCGCGACACAAGCATTCGGCAGCCTTCCACACCTTCTCTATGGCTTTCGTTCGTTGGGGACGGTCGCTCTAGGGTTGTTAGTTAGCACATGACTACGAGCATCATTCCAGGCCATCGGCCAGTCTATCGTGCCCGATGGTACGCGCCGCAACGGCGCATCGCCGGCAGCGCCTGGCAGGCTGCTGGTAGTCAAGTGTTAACTAATAATCTGCGCCTGCGACCGCTCCCTCCCCGGCGCGCTCCCTGGCACCACCCCCACTGCCGGCGGGTAGTACCGCGGCGCGTCGCCACCACACCCACACATCTACCTAGGGAGGTAGCTCGATTATGGCTTTGCAGGCAACACAGGTATCGTGTGAGGTCGCCGGTCGTACCCTTACCATCGAAACCGGCAAACTAGCGGAACAAGCCGGGGGCGCCGTCACCGTGCGTTACGGTGACACCCTGATTCTGGCAACGGCCACCGCCTCGAAAGAGCCGCGGCCAGGCACCGACTTCTTTCCGCTCACGGTCGACTACGAACAGCGACACTACGCCTCCGGCAAAATCCCGGGCGGGTATCCGCGCCGCGAGGGACGGCCGAGTGATGATGTCATCCTCATGTGCCGCCTCACCGACCGACCGCTCCGTCCGCTCTTCCCCAAGGGTTACCGCAACGACGTGCAGATCATCGTCTACGTGCTCTCGGCCGATCTCGAAAACGCCCCCGACACGCTCGGTATCATCGGCGCCTCCACCGCGCTCATGATCTCCGATATTCCCTTTGCCGGCCCGGTCGCCGCGGTACGGATGGGGTACGTAGACGGCAAGGTCGTCGCCAACCCCCTCATGACCGAGTTGAACGAAAAGAGCAAGCTGGACCTCGTCGTGGCCGGTACGGCCGATGCCATCATGATGGTCGAGGCCGGGGCTAATGAGGTCTCTGAGGCGGTCATCCTGGAGGCGCTCGAAGCGGCGCAGCAGGTCATCAAGGACATTGTGGCCGTCCAAGAGCAGCTTGCCGAGCAGGTCGGCAAGACCAAACAGCAGTTCGAGCCGCCCACGATTGACCCCGAGGTCCGGGAGGCGGTCGAGACGGAGCTACAGGATCGCCTGGCGGCCGTCCTCAACCAAAAGGACAAGGCCACGCGCGAAGAGGGGCTAGACCAGCTATCACAAGAGATCGTCGGCAAGCTCGAACCGCAGCATCCCGCCGATCAGATCGTGAGCTGCGTCGAGCAGCACATCAAGCAGGCGGTACGCGCCCAGATCATCGAGCAGGACGTGCGCCCGGACGGACGCGATTCCCGCACAA
Source organism: Chloroflexota bacterium (assembly GCA_022824545.1). Classification (GTDB taxonomy): domain Bacteria; phylum Chloroflexota; class UBA11872; order UBA12225; family JAJDUF01; genus JAJDUF01. The sequence goes on along the minus strand of JAJDZR010000179.1, from coordinate 3,539 downwards.
TTCGACCCATCTTCATCGAGGCCGGCATCCTACCGCGCACGCACGGCTCGGCGGTGTTCACCCGCGGGCAAACCCAGGCGCTCTCCGTCGTCACCCTCGGCTCACCCGGCGATGCCCAGCGCCTCGACGGTCTGGCCTGGGAAGATGAGATCAAGCGGTACATGCACCACTACTTCTTCCCGCCGTTCTCCACCGGCGAAGCTCGCTTCCTGCGCGGTCCGAGCCGCCGCGACATCGGCCACGGCCGCCTGGCCGAGCGAGCGATCCTCCCCATGCTGCCCTCCGAGGAAGAATTCGGCTATACCATCCGCGTCGTCTCGGAAATCCTCTCCTCCAACGGCTCGACCTCTATGGCCTCCGTCTGCGGCAGCTCGCTGTCCCTGCTGGACGCCGGCGTGCCGCTCAAGCAGCCGGTGGCTGGCGTCGCCATGGGCCTCGTACTCGGCGAGGACGGCCAGTACAAGGTGCTGTCCGACATTCAGGGCATGGAGGATTTCCTCGGCGACATGGACTTCAAGGTCGCCGGCACCACCGACGGGATCACCGCCCTCCAAATGGACATCAAGGTCACCGGCATTACGACCGAGATCATGCGCGAGGCGCTGGCGCAAGCCCGCGAGGGGCGCCTGTTCATCCTGGAGAAGATGCAGGAAGCCCTGCCGGAGCCACGGTCGAAGCTCAGTTCCTATGCCCCACGTATGATTACGGTCTCCATCAACCCCGAGAAGATCGGCGCCGTCATCGGACCCGGTGGCAAGACGATCCGCGGCCTCGAGGCGCAAACCGGCGCCGACATCAACATAGACGATAAGGGTCTCATCAGCATTCTCTCACCCGCCGCCGAGGGCGCCGAGCAGGCCGAGGCGCTAATCCGCGATATGACGGCAGAGGTCGAGGTCGGCACCATTTACCTGGGCAAGGTCGTGCGCCTGATGAACTTCGGCGCCTTCGCTGAGTTGCCCATGGGCACCGACGGCCTCATCCCGCTGGAAGAACTAGCCGAGCATCCGGTCAGCCGGGCCGAGGAAGTGGTAGAAATCGGCGACGAGGTGATGGTCATGGTCAGCGAGATCGACTCGCAGGGCCGCGTGAACCTCTCCCGCCGCGCCGTCGTCGAGGGCGGCACCCCGCAGGACGTGATGCGCCGGAAAATGCAACGCGCGCGCCAAGGCCCATCGGGCGGACCGGGCCGGCCGCGTGGCCGCGGCGGTGCCACTCCGGCCACCTCTTACGGCGGCCGCCGCTTCGGCGGCGACCAGCCCTCACGGCCCAGCGGCGTGCGCCGCCGCCGTTAGCAATCGGACCCAGCCTCTTTCATTCCCACGTAAGGAAACTTTTGCATAAATCGTCATTCCCGCGAAAGCGGGAATCCATGTCCCCCCGCTGTGCGGGGGGACCGCAGGGGGGCCAAAACGAAGGGAGCGGCAGTCATGGCAGCAGACCCAATCCGTGTCGTATTGGCTGGCTACGGTCACTTGGGACGCGAGCTGGCCGCCGGTATCGAGCAGGACGCCGGCTTTACGGTCGTCGGCGTGACCCGGCGCAGCGTTGACGCCCCCACCATCACCCTGCCCTCGGGACGCAGCGTGCCTCTCGCGGCCGACCTCGCCCCGCTGCTCACCGAAACCCAGGCACAGGTGCTCCTCGACGCGACCACGGCCGAAGCGGCCGCGGCGAACGCCCGCACCGCCCTCACCCACGGCATACCCCCGGTCATCGCCACGACCGGACTGTCGCCAGCGGCCATCGAGACCATCGAGCGGCTCTGCGCGGAGCGGGGGCTGGGCGCCGCCATCGTGCCCAACTTCGCCCTCGGCGCCGCCGTGCTGCTCCACCTCGCCCGCGTCGCCGCCCAGCACTTCGACTGGGCCGAGATCATCGAGCTGCACCACGAGAAAAAGGCCGACGCCCCCTCAGGTACGTCACTCCATATCGCCCGCGAGATGGTTGAGTGGCGCGGCCGAGACTTCGAGCGCGCCGATACGGCCAAGTTCACGCTCGACGACGTGCGGGCCGGTCAGCAAGGCGGCGTCGGCATTCACAGCGTCCGCCTACCCGGTTTCGTGGCCCACCAAGAGGTCATCTTTGGCGGTCTCGGCCAGACGCTGACCTTGCGGCACGACTCCACCAGCCGCGAATCCTTCCTCCCCGGCGCCCTCATCTCCCTCCGCTACGTGCTCACCAGCACCGGCGTAACCGTAGGATTGGACAAGGTACTCGGTCTGGAGTAGCGTAATAGCAGCACAGCGCGGCCCCCGACCATCTTCAGCCTGCCTCCTCTCCCCCGTTGGGACGGGGGAGGGCTAGGGTGGGGGTTAAGGGGCCGGGGGTTAGGTTCCACAGGAGGTAGCGACCATGACCGGTTCGGCAGACGATTTTGGACGGCTCATCACCGCGATGGTGACCCCTTTTGACGAAGACGAGGCGCTCGACTACCAGCAGGCCGGGCGGCTGGCGCAGCGGCTGGTCAAGAACGGCACCGACTCGATTGTGGTCTCCGGCACCACCGGCGAATCACCGACCATCAGCACGGAGGAGAAGATCAGGCTCTTCCGCACCGTCCGCGATGCCGTCGCCGGCCAAGCCAAGGTCATCGGCGGCACCACCAACTACAACACCCGCGAGAGTATCGAGTTGACCGAGGAAGCGGCCGCCTACGTGGACGGCTACCTGCTCGTCGTCCCCTACTACAACAACCCGCCGCAGGAAGGGCTGTACCGGCACTTCCGCGCCATCGCCGAGTCCACCGACCAGCCGTGCATCCTCTACAATGTCCCCACGCGCACCGTCCGCAACATGGAAGCGGATACGGTCGTGCGCCTCTCCGAGGTGCCCAACATCATCGGCGTGAAAGAAGCATCCGGCGACTACGAGCAGATCGCCAGCATCATCAGCGGCACGCCCGGGGACTTCCGCGTGTGGAGCGGCAACGACCAGGACACGTTCGGCATCATGTGCCTCGGCGGCTTCGGCGTCGTGTCCGTCGCCAGCCACGTCACCGGCCGCCTCATCAAGCAGATGATCGAGGCCACGGCCAGCGGCGACACCGCCGAGGGCGCCCGCCTGCACCACCACCTACTCCCCCTCGCCAAGGCGCTCTTCCCGCCCGTGTCACCGGTCGCTTCTCCGTCCGCGATCAAGTCGGCCCTCAACCTGTCCGGCTTCAACGTCGGCGGCCTCCGCCTCCCGCTCATCGAGCTACCAGCCGAAGCACAAGCCTCCCTCAAGACCCTCCTCGACGACTACGCCCTCGACGAGGACTAAGCGCAGTTCCTACACCTACCCCCGGTCCCATACCCATCATTCCCGCCGCCTCACCCGTCATTCCCGCGCAAGCGGGAAGGTGGATTCACATTTGAAGTGCAACACATCGTGCCAGAAGATTTCCGCGGGCGTCGGGTAGTCCAGGCACTTGCGGGGCGTATTATTGTACAACTGCACCAACTCCGTAAACCGGGTGTCCGACACGGTCGCCAGGTCGGTCTTGCGGGGCAGCCCGCGGCGCAGGCGGCCGATGGCGTTTTCGACGCCGCCTTTCT
>JAJDZR010000210.1 GCA_022824545.1 Chloroflexota bacterium | reverse complement strand
CTCATCCAAGTAGGCCAGCAGATCAACATTGAACCGATTGAAACGGGCGCTGTAGTCCAGATCGAGGAAGTGGAACCGATAGTCGTCCACGGCGGCGAGGGCGTGGTGGTCGCGCGGCCGAGCGCCGATGACCAGCACGTTCGGCCGTTCACCTGCACTGCTCATCGTCGCCGCAGTCCCACTCCACGAGCGTAACGCCACCGGCCGCGCGTTGTCCAATGAAGACAGCCTGTCTCGTGCTCACCATAGGCAGGAGCGGGGCGGGTGGCCGTTACCCCGCGGCCCGGGCCGGCGCCGCTGGCGCCAGGGAGGAGGCTGGAGGTGCGGCGCTAACCGCTACGACTCGGCTGCCTCGTCATCCTCTTCTTCTGGCTCCTCAGCGCCTTGGACTCTCTTGCTGATCTGCTCGGTGATCTTGTCTGCTTTGGTCCCCGTGATACTGCCGATAGTGAGTTGTTTGTAACTCTGGAACCTCCTGTCTTGTACCACCTGGCTCTCGCTCGGAAATCCGGCTTGTGGGCCGAGGTAGGCAACCAACTGATCTACAGCGAGCAGGGCTTGCCAGACCTTCTCTTTATCGCTGGCATCATCGGGCAAGTCTGCGCCAAGAGCAACGATAAAGGAATCGCCGGTGATCTGCCCAATGCTGGTCTGCAGGGTCCGAAAGCTGCGTAGTGCTACGTCGCCTACGCCTTGATAGTTTTCCATGTGGATGATTTCCTCCAGGTCTGCTTTGAGGGCACGGGCCACCGGCACGAAACGAATCGCAGCGCGCAACGTATCACCACCTAACTCTGTCACAGTCGCCTCCTTATTGCTGTCTGTTCGCGCCAGATTTGCTGTCCCTAACTCGGCCAGCACCCCTCGATCTGGCACGCTGAGGGGATGCTGGGCGTCACTGCTCTTAGCAGCCACTGGGTCCTCCCTTCTTGGCTTTAGCGGTCAGTGGGCCTATAGGCCTCGTCCTGCTCGCACGGCGTTACCGCGGCGCAGTCACCCCCAAAGCTACCAGCGTCTCCGGTTTGAGTAGTCGGCGCAGCTTACGCCGGGCGTGGTGAATGCGCGACTTGACCGTGCCAATGCTCACGCTCATCGTTCCCGCTATCTCCGCATAGGTCCACCCCTCCTCGACGTACAGGATCATCGCCTGGCGCTGTAGCTCGGGAAGGTGGTCAATTGCCCGCCGGACCTCGTCCAGCAGCCAGACCCACTCCGCCACCCGGTCGGGTTGTTCCGCCGCGGCCGTAGCTGCATACGGCACTGCGTCGGCTGTGGCCAACTCATCTGCCAGCGACACACGCTCGAAGCGTCTCTGGCGCCGCAGTTCGTCGTAGCAGCGATTGCGGGCAATGCGGAACAGAAAGGGACGTAGCTTGCTGACAGACCGCAGGTCCTTGAGATGGATGTAGAGCGCGATAAACGAATCCTGCACAACGTCGTCCGCGTCATAATCTTGCCCGACTAGCCGCTGCACAAAGCGCCGCACCGGCCCTTCAAGACGCTGCTGCAACCGGCCGAACGCGGCGCGATTGCCCTTTCTGGCCAGCCGCAGCAGTTCCTGTTCAGAGGGATCGGGCACCTACCACCTCCCTTCACCTTACTGACGTAGCAAGACCGAGGATTGTTCAATTGCGGGATACTTCGCCCCCATCCCCGCCCGCCGCTGGCCGGCTGCGCTAGCGCCCCGCGTCGTGGCGCACGCCAGCCACCGGTGCCGGGTACAATCTGCCCATGTTCATTGCTGCGGCCAGCGTGCGGGAGTGGGAGCGGCACTATGGCGTGCCTATCGTGCGGGAGTGGGAGCAGACGATCTCGCGCGGCGAGATGGACATGGTGTTGGGCAGCCGCAAGCACGGCCGCAGCCATGACATCACCATGTTTATCTTTGCCGGGAAGCGGCTCGCGTTGATCGCCAAGCACTCGTTTCCGCCCGGTGGTTTCCGGGCGCCCAGCGGCGGGCTGGAACCGGGCGAGTCGTTGGAGCACGGTGCTCCCCGTGAGGCCAAAGAGGAAACCGGCCTCGACATTGCGCTGGAGCGGTACGTGCTGCGGATCGAGGCGGTCTTTACCGAGGGGCACCGCACGCAGCCGTGGGTCAGCCACGTGTTCACGGCGCGACGGGTGAGCGGGCAACTCAATCCTATTGATCGCCACGAGATCGCCAAGGCCACCTATGCCACGTTAGCAGACCTACAGGGCCGCATCCGCGACATACTGCTCGCCACCGAGCGCCCGCTGCTCCGCTACCGCGTCTACCTCACCGATGAGACCATCGCAGCCATCCAGGGGCTGGCCACGACGGCCGGCACACACCAAGCGGCGCTCAGACGTGGGCTGGGACAGCCGCCCAGAGGTTGAGGGCGCCGGCCTCGTCGAAGGGGAGCTTGGCGCCGGCATCGGTGATGTCGAGGCGGGAATGGGCTTCCACAGCGTCGAGGAGCGAAGCGGAGACATAGAGGTCGCTCAACTCCAGCGTGTTGCGGATGACGACCACGCGGGCGTTCTGCGGATCACCGCGCCCGCAGGAGAGGATGCCGGCGGCAATCGTGTCGAGGTCGGTGGGTAGGAAGGCCGGGAGCTTGATGCGCTGGACGCCGCCGATGCCCGACGTGAAGCCGTTGATGTAGGTGGCGCGAAGGTCGAGCTTCTCAACCGCGCGGCGCGACAGCAGGTCGGCGAGACCGATGCCGGCACCGTTACCGTGCGCCTCCTCGGTCAGGTCGAGGACGGCGACGATGCGGATGCGGGGACGCTTAAACTCGGGTACGTTGACAATCATCATGCGCCCAATGATGTTTGTGTCCATGCCCGTCCCGCTGATGTTCTTGCCCATCTCCTGGACGACCAGCACGTCAATCTCGTCGAAGGGTAGGGAGGCCATCAGGGAGCGGGCCTCGTTCAGCAGGCGGGTCTCGTGCGGACCGCCAATCCCGTCCGCCTCGACAAACTCCAGCTTGGCGGTGTCGTCGTAGGCATTCTCCAGGATGGCGAGCGCGCCAAGCACGTTGGCGTGCTGGACCATCACCTGCGCCGCCGGGGCGAGCGAGCGGCTCAGGCCGGCGGTACCGTAGGAGTGGATCATCTGCGCGCCGCGGTGCTTGCCCAAGCCGATGGTCATAATCTTGGCTAGGCCGCTCTCGATGTCGGCACGGAAATCGGTGTGCGGCTTCACGCGGCCGACGATGAGCAGGGCGTCGGCTTCCAGCGCGGTCGTGCTCATGTAGACCGCGGGACCGTCCGGAAGCTGTCCGATCTGCTGCACGTCCATCGCCGAGACAATGGGCATATTGGTGGTTCGCTCGGTGATGCCATAGGATTCCAGCACTTCCTCCTGCCCCGCGGCCGTCGCGCCGCCGTGGCTGCCCATGGCTGGGATGATGAACGGGTGCCCGCCGCGCTGCCGGACCTCGTTCCCCACGGCGCGCAGAATGACCGGGATGTTGGCGAGGCCGCGGCTGCCGGCCGTGACGCCGACGCGCATACCGGGCGTAATCCGGCCGTCCAACGCAGTGAGTTGGCGGGCCACCGCCGCATCAATGTCGCCGACGTCGGGCGCGTCGAAATGCTGCCGGACCCGATACATCGTGGGTAGTGGCGCTTCAACGTGCAGGTCCGTGACATGATCGAGCAAGGAAGGTGTGGTCATCGCTGTTCCTCCCGGCTGCCGGCCCGCAGCCTTACCCTCGGGTGGGCTTATTCCAGACGGCTTGTCCGCGACTATAGCAGAGGGCGCGGAGGAGGGGCGTGAGGGTGTGTCGGCCAGTTGCGGAATCTGAGGTATTATCGGGGTGCTAGGGTCGGAGTAGAGGCGCGCGATGAGGACTGTCCGGCTACCAACTTTGCCCCACGTCGCCGTCGTTACAGGTCTCGGTGGGGTGGTCGTCTTGGCCTGTTGGTGGTGGGCCAATCCGGCCTTCAATCTCTGGGAGACGGCTGATGGAACCTTCCACCTCTTACGGAGCTACGTCTTTGCGGACTTACTCCAGCGCGGGGTCTGGTTTCCGCGCTGGGTGCCAGATCTCTACCTGGGTTATGGATACCCCGTCTTCAACTACGTCCCGCCGCTTCCCTACTACCTAGCCGCCGTGGGCCATTTCCTCGGGCTGGATCGCTATGGTGGGCTGCAGGCCGTCGGCGTTCTCGCAGTTGTAGCCGGGGTCACTGGCGCTTTTAGCCTCGCCCGTGCGCTCTGGCAGTCCAATGCGACCGGCTTTCTGGCGGCCGTGGCCTATGGCCTCGCTCCCTACCCCTTCCTGAACAACCTCTACTTCCGGGGCAATGTGCCGGAAGCGCTGGCGCTGGGGCTGCTGCCGTGGCTGCTCTGGGCATCCTGGCGCTGGTGGCATGCGCCGCGTTGGTCCCGGGCGGTGCTGCCCGCTCTCCTGACCGCGTTCCTCGTACTCACACACAACATCACGGCGTTTCTCGGTGTTGGTCTGCTACTGGCCTGGTTACTATGCCTGCTCTGCAGTGGCACGTGCGGCATCAGTGGGGTGCGTGTCATCAGCGCCAAGTTCAGCATCGTCCTCGCGGGACTGGCCCTCAGTGCGTACTTCTGGCTCCCGGCACTAGGAGAGCGTGATTTCGTGCATATCAAATTTACACACCAGGGGTTTCTGGACCTCCGCGAGTGGTTGATTGATCCGCTCGGAGCGAAACCCAACAGCCGGTGGCTGGAGTTGGACTATACCGGGACACCTTTCGGCCCCCTGGATTTGCACTGGACGCCAACGTTGATGGTTTCCGGGCATGGACCGTATAAGCTCCACCCCCTCCAGTTAGTGCTCTTGGCCTTTGTGGTTGGTGGCTTAGTGGCGGCTATACGACGGAGAGACCGTCGCAATTCCTGCCTCCTGGCGTACTGCAGCCTCGTTGCCGTCGGCTGCTGGTTCTTGCTGACTGCCTACTCCGCAGCGATTTGGCCACATCTGCCGCTGCTGCGGGACATCCAGTTCCCGTGGCGCTTGTATGGGCCGGCGGACCTGATGCTTGCGCTGGGCGTTGCAGGCGGGGTCCGACTGCTGTGGCCTGATTGCTTGACGCAAACCCGCCGCGCGTACCTGCTGGTCGTCGCTGGCTTGGGTGTTTTCCTGATCGGGACGGCCTTCCGGGGGGTGGCTACGCAGTCGTGGCCAACGCTGGGCGACTCCGGCCGGCGTGTAGGGGCAACCGAGTTGCGGACAACGGAAGTGGGCAAATATGTGGATGGACTCACTGACCTAGGGGAGTATCTACCGCGGGCAGTGGAGTATGCGCGCTGGAGTGCGCACCCGCAACTGCGTGGCCGGCGATTGTATGAAGCCCTAGTTCCAGAGCACTCGTGGCTTGGGGGGCTGGTGCGGCCCCTTAAGGGACGCCTACAAGTGACTGGCCTCTGGGCACACCCCACAGCGACCACGGTGGAAGTCCAGGCGGAAACACCCGCAACTCTGGCTTTCCATACGCTTGATTTCCCAGGTTGGCAAGTGTATCTGGACGGGCGCCCCGTTCCCCACCGGGCGGCACCCTATAACGCAGAACACCGCGCCGAGTTGGGGTTTATCGTGGTGGATGTGCCACCAGGTCACCATCGCCTACATCTCGAACTCCGTCCCACGCCGCTAAGGGCACTGGGCACGGGCCTCTCACTCCTGGCAGCCGCCGGCTTGGTGCTTGGCAGTCTCGTGATCCTCGGACGGCACTGGCATACGCTGCTTAAGGGAGCGAACCCAAGCCATGATCCTACACGAAGATGGTGGCTGGCGATTCGGTCTCTCCTTCTTCTCGGAGCGGCCGGGCTGGTCTTGGTCGTCAGCGCACGGGCGCTGCGTTACGTGGCTGGACCGGACCAGCTAGCGCGGGCCGCCGATAGCCGCATCGTACTGGACTTTACATTGGCAGCGGAGCGGGGGCAGGCGGCGCTTGCCTCGCCGGACGGGTCGAGCTTGGGATCGTACATTGACCTCCGCTGGCTGCGGGTCGTAGATGAGGAGCGTTCTCGGCAAGTGCTGGTGCCCGAGGACCAGCGCTGGTGGCCGATCATCAACCGGGAACGCCGCTGGTTATACATGCACCCGCCGGCCACCATCACGGTCGAGACCACCATCCCCCCTGGGGCCATCTTCCAAACGGGGCTGGCGGTGGACCCGGTGGTGTGGCACCGACCGGATGCCCATGGCGTGCGCTTTCTGCTGGAAGTCGCTACACCAGACGGCTGGAGCGCGCTCTTGAATCGGCATGTCGCACCGCGACAACGGGCTGCCGACCGCCGGTGGATTGACGAGGTGGTTGATCTCGAGGCGTTGGCCGGCCAAACGGTGACGCTGCGGCTCCGCACCGAACCGGTAGCAACGCTGGCGTATGGCTGGGGTGGCTGGGCCGAGCCGATGATCCTTGTGCGGGAAACGGCGCGCTATGACTGAGGGCCACTGCCTCGGTGGTTGGCCTCCTACACGTACCTATGGTGTGCTGGCCGTGGGGTATTATCCAGGCTAATACCGCCGGTGCTGAGGTTGAGGCGATGAAGATTACGCGATTGCAGACGTACACCTTTTGGCGGGGCACGCGCAACGCGCTGCTGCTGAAGATCAAGACGGATGCGGGTATTCATGGGTGGGGCGAGGGCAGCATGGAGTGGATGGAGGACGTGGTTGCTGCCGCCATCCACAACTATCGGGAACTGCTGATCGGCCGCAATCCGCTGGACAATCTCAGCCTGGTTGACGACCTCACCCGGCGCTTCCCCTGGAAGAGTGGCCCGATTCTCGGCAGCGCGCTCTCCGCGATTGACATTGCGCTCTGGGATATTGTCGGCAAGGCGCGTGGCGCACCGGTGTATGAGCTACTGGGCGGGGCGCGCCGCCGGAAGATGCGGGCCTATGCCAACTACACCTTCCTCGACGTGGATGAGGCGGTCCGGCAGGCACAGCATTGGACCGCGCAGGGGCTGACGGCGATGAAGGCCAATCCGGCCGAGCAGCGGCGCTGGCCGTGGGACCTGCGGGCGATTGACGAGACGGTAGCGGTGCTGGCGGCGCTACGGGAGGCCACCGGGCCGCACGTGGACTATCTGCTGGACGCGCACGGCAGCCCCACGCCGCTCCTCGCAGTATCGCTGGCGGAGGCGATTGCACCGTACCGGCCGATGTTCCTCGAAGAGCCAACGCAATGGGGCGACGTTGGGGCGCTGGCGGAAGTGGCACAAAAGAGTCCGGTGCCCATCGCTACGGGCGAGAAGCTGATGGCGCTGACCGAGTTCCGCGAGCTGTGCGACGCTCGCGCGGCGGCAATTCTGCAACCGGACGTGTGTCACGCCTACGGGATCACGGGGCTGCGCCGGATCGCCGAGCTGGCAGAGTTGTATCAGTTGTGGATGGCGCCACACAACGCCAATGGCCCAGTGGGGACCGCGGCGGCGCTACACGTAGACGCCGCCATCCACAACTTCTTGATTCAGGAAGGTGGGGGCAACTACCGCGAGTTCTTCTCGATCTTGCAGGAGCCGTATCCCTATGAGGTGGTGGACGGCTATTTCGAGCTGTCCGGTCGGCCGGGACTGGGCGTGGAGGTAGATGAAGCGGCGCTGGCTGCGCTGCCGCCACAGCGGATGCCGATACGCCAATACCGGCACGAGGACGGGAGTTGGTCCGGGTGGTAGTGGGCTAGACCAGCAAGCGGCTGCGGTATCCGGACCTCATGGCCGCGCAACGCCGGGGCCTTCGAGTGACGGCGGCGGTTCGTCGAAGTCACCGCCATTCCGCTCTGCTGCCACTCTGCGGGTGTTCCAGGCTTCCCACTCCGCGTAGGCCTCCCGCCGGCCCTCTTGCCGGCGCTCTTCCCACCGTTGCCGGCGCTCTTCCCGCCGGCGCCGGCGCTTTTCCCGCCATTCGTCTCGCTTATCCAACGCCCAACTGGCGATGACCATGATGCTGCCTCCTATCTCGGTGGTGACCAGTGATATGGTTGCCGTGGCGATAGACAGGGTAGCCACCAGTCCCCAAAAGTCCTCGAGTGTTTTCGCAATGCCACTGGCAAAGATGTAGCCACTGCCAGCCAGCATGAGCGCCGTAAAGAGCCAGGAATAGAGATTCCGTACCTCTGCGCGCACACTCCAAATGGATTCACGCCGGGGACGACGGTCAACCATACCGTTAGGCATGGATGAGCTTGAGCGTGTTCATAGTACCTCCCTCGCTCCGCACGAGCAAACCGTGCGGATACTGATACTATATCATAGCTATAAAACAACAGCAAATTTCAACACCGACGAGGCAAGCATGTGCCTCACCGCTTTCCGTCGAAAGAAATGACCAGGGTATCGCCCTCGAAGCGGGCGCCGGCGACGTCTTGCTGCGCGAGGACGTAGGGCAGGACGATGTTGCGGCGGACGCTGCCGATCCGCACGACCAGCTCCTCGCCGGTACGCAGCAGGCCGACTTCCTCTTTGGTAGCCAACGGCAAGGGCAGGTGAAGCGTGTAGGTATCGCCGTCGCGCCGGACGACGTGGGAGCGGCCCGCGAAGTACTTGGCGGCCGGGTTTTTGTCGGCAAAGAGGACTTGTCCCATCTGCCGCAGGCGCTCTAAGCCGACGACCTCTTCCTGGAACCAGGGAATTGTGACTAGAGGGATGGGCGCAAAGGCGTCGGCGATGTCGGCCAAGTGGCGTTGCTGGGCCGCCAGCCAGGCGCTGAAGTAGCCCTCCTGTGCGCCCGGCGGGAGCACACGATTGCAGACGACTAGGTCGGTCTGATACTCGTACAGGTTAAGCTGGGTGAGCGTGCGTTGGGCTTCCTTGATGACCATCTTCTCCGGGTTGAGCACCAAGCGCATACTGGCGTCGGGGCCGACCAGCAGGTCGTGGAGCATTTCCAGGCGGCGGAACAGGTCTTCTACCGCGTCGAATACCGGCTCGTCCGGGACCGGGATGCCGGTCATCGGGCGCAGAATGGGGCGCACGACCTTGGCGACCTGGCGCTCCAGGGGCAGGATTTTCTCCAGCCACCAACGTCCGACCTCCGGGAACGTCAGGAGGCGCAGCGTTTCGGCGGTCGGCGCGCAGTCAACGATGATGATGTCGTAGCTGCCACTGCTATGGTGCTCGTTGATCCACAACAGACTGGCCAACTCCTCCATGCCCGGCAGGACGGCGATCTCCTCCGAAACCACGTCGTCGAGACCGCGCCAAGTGAACAGTGAGTGGAGCCACTCCTGGATGGTGCCCCAATAGAGTTGCATGTTGTGGAAGATGTCCGTCTCTTGACCCCAGAGCCGGGGTGCGATCTCGACCGGCTCGGCGCCGAGCGGCAGATCGAACGAGTCGGCGAGGCTGTGCGCCGGGTCGGTACTGAGCACGATGGTTCGCAAGCCCTGGGCGGCGCAATGCACGGCGGTCGCGGCGGCGACACTGGTCTTGCCGACGCCGCCCTTGCCGGTGTAGAGGATGATTCGCATGGTCGCTCTCCGGTCTCCTTAGGAGTAGTATATCCGGCCTGTGCCGCCGGTCGGAGGGCCGTGTGCCTCACCTGCTGAAAGTGGCCCCCACCCTACCCCTCCCCCGTTGCGACGGGGGAGGGAACTATGCCGCCCTCCTGCCAGAGCGAGGGGGACTATAGGGGGCCGGGCCGGCAAGCCGAACACTCGTGGCATACTCCTTGGCGACGTGCCGCCCGGCGGCGCAGTTATCACGCCAGAGGTGGAGTGCTCGATGCAATTACATAGGACCGCGCTAGGGCATCGGTCCAGTCGGTGGGGCCGGTGTCTACGACGATGAGCGTATCAACGCCCGGCGCCGCCCGGCGCTGGTACAAGGGCGAGCTACACTTTCACTGCGAACGGAGCACGATGCCGGAGATGCTGGCGGCCTACCGGCGGCGGCGCTACGACTTCTGCGTTAGCACCGAGCACGATGCCGTCCACCCGCAGGCACCGTACTGCGGTCCGGACGGTCTTTGCCATCCGACGGACGGGACGAGAGCGGACCGGCCGCTGCTACTCGTCGGCGGCTCGGAGATGAGCCTGACCATTCCCGGGGACCCGGTGGATGGGGTAGCCACGACCAACGGGAAGCCCGTTCACGTGGGCGCCTTTCCCCTGGGAGCGCCCGTTGAGAGGCATGCCCCGACGTGGCCGACCTTCACGCAGCTACGCCGGCTCGCCCGGCCGCCGCTCATCGTCGTCAATCATCCGCTGGCCGGGGCACCAGAGCGCCATTGGTCGGCGGACGACGTGTGCGCGGCCATCGGGCACGGCGCGACGCACCTGGAGCTGAACCCCCGCAACCACGGTATTGAGGGCGGTCTTCGTCTCTGGGATGAGGTGTTGAGCCGGGGGCAGCGGGTCTACGGCGTCCTGACCAATGACGCGCACGAGGTGGCGAACATCGGACGCTATGGCGCGACGCTGGTGCAGGCGGCGGCGCTGACGACCGCGGCCATCGTGGCCGGGCTGCGGCGGGGCGCGTGCTACGCCCTGGAATCGGGCTGCCGGGCGCGGTTGAGTCACGTGCAGCGCGACGGCCAGGAGATCACAGCCGCCGTCACCGACGCGGAGGAACTGCACTTCATCGGCGCCGAGGGCCGTATCTTGCATTGTGTCTACGCAGCGGCCGGGCACTACCAGGCGCCGGCAGCGGAGCGGTACGTGCGGATCGAGGCGGTAGACGACGCCGGGCGGCGGCTGTTCACCCAGCCGGTCTGGCTCGACGATGAGTAGCGGGGAGAGGCGGTAGGCCGCCGGTGATGGAGCAGCATGGATACTTCTGGGCCGGACATTGTGCTCGGCCAGCGCGTGCGCTGGTTGTGCATGGTTGCCGGGCTGCTGGCGGTGGCTGGCGGCGTGGCGATCCTGGTGGTCGGTCGCGGGGGGGCGGCCGTCACGGCGGGCATGGGGCTGCTGTTTGCGGGGGCGGGCGTCGTCTGGCTGGCCATCGCCGCGCCGCGACCGGGGTGAGGCGGGAAGTTATGGCCCCTGGATTCCCTAGACTCACAAACGAAGTGCAACACCAGAGTAAGGTGTTGCCATGGGACAAGCATACACGCAGCTTGGTATTGAAGACCGGTGTGAATTGGCCCGTCTACACGCCCAGGGCTGCTCGCTCCGGCAAATC
>JAJDZR010000162.1 GCA_022824545.1 Chloroflexota bacterium | reverse complement strand
GTGGGTAAACACCCGCCGGCCTTGCGGGACGAAGGAGATGCCCTCCTTCACGATCTCATGGGTAGCCGCTGCCAGCCGCTGTTGGTGCCAGTAGACCTCCCCGGCGACAACCGGCGCCAGCCCCATGATGGCTCTGAGCACGGTGGATTTGCCGGCCCCGTTGGGACCCATCACCGCCACCACCTCGCCCTTCCGCACGCCCAAGGATACGCTGTCCAAGGCGACGACGGCCCCATAATGCACGGATATATTGGCCAGCCGCAGGATCATCCCGTCGGTGGACGATCCGTTCCCACTGTGCTGTGCCTTGGTAGCTTCTTCCGGAGTGCTCATTGCTGCATCACCGCTGCGAGTGTCCGAGCAAAGTCAGCGCCGCCTAGTCGCCCAGGTAGGCCGCGATCACCTCTGCTCTACCCAGCACCTCTTCCACTTCCCCCTCGGCGAGGAGGCTGCCACTGTCCAAGACGATGATGTGATCCGACAGCTCGCGCACGATGTCCATATTGTGGGAGATGAAGATGATGGTGCGGCCCTGGTCCCGCATCTCTTTCATAATGCCTTTGACCCGCTCTAGCATCTGGGGAAAGAGGCCGGCAAACGGCTCGTCGAACAGGTACGTGTTGACATCCAGCGCCATGGCGCGGCCGATCTCCAGCAGCTTGCGCTGACCATAGGACAGATTCGAGGCCAGGTCCCGCCGCTTCTCCCACATCCCGACGTTCTCCAGGAGGCGCTGGGCCTGCTCTCGATAGCGGGGCTGTGCCCGTTCCAACAGTGCGGGGAAGAGGCGCCGGTCGGTCAAGGCCACCATGATGTTGTCACACACGCTCATCTGATCGAAGAGCCTGACCTCCTGAAACGTCCTGGTGATACCATGATCGGGAGTCTCGTAGGCGTGGACGACCTTGAGGCCGACGCCGTCTATAATCACCATTCCTCCGTCGAGGGGCAACACCCCACTCAACAGGTTAACGAGGGTGGATTTGCCGGAGCCGTTGGGTCCGACAATACTGGTCATTCCCTGGCGAGGAATGGCGATGGAGAGCCGGTCCACGGCCCGAACGGCCCCGAAGTGCTTCGAGATCGCCTCCGTCTCCAGAGCGTAAGCCACCCCGGCGGCGGCTTGAGCAGCGCTCATAGCTTGTATCTCCCCACCAAGCCCTGCGGCCGGTACATCATCAGCAGCACGAGGAGAATACCGAGGATGATCTGGCGGGATTGGCCGATGAATTCGGTCGGTAGGAAGGTAAGAAAGCGCATGCCCTCTTCGAGCAGTACGAAGGCCATCGCGCCGAGCAGCGACCCCCAGATGGTCGCTAGTCCACCGAGGATCACAATAGACACCAAGAGGATCGACTCCAGCAGGATGAAGGAGTTGGGGTCTATGAAGCTGGTCCAGCTACTGAACAGCCCGCCGGCCAGGCCCGCCATCATCGCCGAGATGACCCAGATAGCGAGTTTGTAGTGGGAGGCCCGGTAGCCGAACACTTCGATGGCCTGCTCGTCCTCGCGGATGGCGGTCAGCACCCGTCCGAAGGAGGAGGTCACAATGAACCGCGAGATTACGACGACGATGGCGAGGAATACGAGGGCCAGGAGCATGAACTCCAATGCACCATCGAGCACCCAGCCGCCGATAGCGGGTCTGGCGATCTCGTGGATGCCGAATGCTCCCCTGGTCACGCTGCGCCAATTCAGGAAGACGTTGTAGGCGATAACGGCGAATCCGAAGGAGACGAGCACGTAGATGTCGTCTCTGAACCGATTGAACGCGATGCCCACCACAAAGGCCACCACGCCGGCCAAGACGACGCTCACCGGCAGCGCCGCAAAGAACGGCCAGGCCAAGGGGGGAATGGCCTCCGAGCGCAGCTGTTCGTAGGCGGGGTCCGAGGTGAGCACGGCCATCGTGTAGGCGCCGATACCGAAGAAGCCGATATGTCCCACCGACAGCAGGCCAGTGAACCCTAACACCAGGTTCAGACTGACTGCCAATATCGCCCAGATAGCGAAGACGGTGCCGAGGGCGATGGCAAATCCGGTGCCTTGCCAGATCATGAACACCACGGCCCAGGTAAGAACGAACAGGTTAGCCCAGAGTGCGATGTTGCCCTTGGCGTGCCGCCAAAGCTCCTGGGGATTGCCCGCCAGTCTGCCCACGTCCCTGAAGCCCTGCAAATCCATCAGCATCAGTCTATTTCCTCGGCAATAGGCCCTGGGGCCAGAAGGATAGGAAGAGAATCAGGAGGATGAAGGAGATGGCGTTGTTCCATTCACCGGCTATGTCCCAGACGCCGAACTGCTCGATCAGGCCCAAGACAAACCCGCCGACGATGGCGCCGTAGAGATTCCCGATTCCGCCGACGACGGAAGCGATCCAGCCCTTCAACAGGAGCAGCAGTCCCATCCGGGGCTGGATGGCGGTATCGTGGCCACTCAGCAGGCCGGCCAGCGCGGCGTAGACCGCGCCGATGAAGAACACGATGGCGATAACAACGGTGGTGTTGATACCGACCACCTTCGACACCTCTTCGTCGTCGCCGATGGCCCGTACCGCCTTCCCGAAAGAGGTCTTCTTGAGCAGGAGCAAGAGGGCCAAGAAGCCGACGAACGCGATGCCGATAGTGAAGACGTTGAACCCCTTGATATTGGCCCCGCCAATGGTCCAAGGAGTGCTGCCGAAGGCCTCCGGCAGGGGGCGGGGCGCGCTTTGGAAGACGACGATGATGAAGGCGGTGATGGCCAGCAGGATACCGAGGGTAGCGACGAGCATGACCAGCGGGGACCTGGCCCGTTCGCGCATCTGCATGTACAGTCCCCGGTAGAGCGCCAGACCGACCACCCCGGCCAGCAGGCATGACACGCCCCAGCTCAGGTAGAGGCCAGACTCTGGAGCGTTCGCTACGGAGAGGCCACAGTATGCGCCCAGCGCGGCTGCCACGAATACGATAATGGCCACGAACGCGAGAAACGGAACGCGGCCGGCACCAGTCGCCAGGTACCCATAGCCTCGATAGAGTGCCCAGCCCACCACCAGCGCGACCAGCACGCCAATCGCCGGACTGAGGATGACGTTGATGTTTTTCGGATAGGTGAGGATCAACCCGGTGTAGACTCCGGCGCCGGCGGCCAGAAGACCACCGACAATACGTAGCACGGTTGGGTTGAAGCGTGGCCGCAGGCGGGCGGCGAGGCCCGCGTGCAAAGCCCAGGCGACGACTCCGGCGGTCACCGCGGCAAAGACGATATTGACGTAGAGGTTGTTGACATCGTAGCGCCCGATGCCCTCGTGAGCACGCAGGTAGAAGACACCGTAGGCGCCGAGCGCAGCGGCTGCGCCGTAATAAAGATCGAAGAACCAGACGGTGCTGTAGACGAGGGTGAAGCCCATCGCCAATAGAGCGTAGACGGCGCCGACAGCCAGGCCGTTGAAGGCGAATTGCAGGGCCTGATCAGCGGACTGGCTGATCTTCCAGCCGATGTACGCTGCGACCGCGAGGGTCAGGACAATCGCCAGCAGGCGGCGCCGGTCCTCAAGGTATCTAAGCAAACAGCCCCCCGAAGCGGACTTGATCGGTCTGGATGTGCCACCAGATCGAGCCGCCGAATCAGCCTCGCAGCGCCCAGTTCAGGATGCTGCGGAGGCGCCACTGTTCATTTGACGATGCCGTGGGACAACCTCATGCGCTAGACGGATACGCGAGCGGGCTTACCCGGTCGGAGCAGGCCCCAAGACCTTGTACCCGTGGTTGTCCTCGGTCCTTTGGGCCGTCGGCAAAATCTCGACGACCACGTTGGCAAGACCGACCACCTCGCCGTTTTCGTCGAAGCTGTAACTGTCGCCGATAGCGCCGCTCCAGGTGATGTCATACAGGCAATCCCGGAAGCCGTCGGCATCCTGGTCGTCTTCCGTCTGCTTGAGGCACTCGGCGGTGATGTACACGTCGTCGTAGGCCGAGCCGAGGTACCAGGGCAGCGTGACGTAGTCGTAGCGTTCCTTGAAGTTCACCAATACCTCCTGCGCCTTGGCATTGGCCGGATCAAGGTCCGCCGTGATGGCCTTCACCCCGGTAGCGGCATCGCCGGCGATCTCTAGCGCCGTCGTCCCGATAGGCACGACGTCGGAGTAGATAGGGCCGGTGTAGCCCAACTCGCGGACCTGCTTGATGATGGTGCCGCCACTGAACTCGGACTGGGCGGCGATGTGCAGGGCATCCGGGTTGGCGCTGAGCAGCTTGGTGAGTTGGCTCCGGAAGTCGGTCACGTCGGAAGCGTACCGCTCCTCGGCCACCACCTGGCCGCCGCGCTTCTCGAATTGGGCAACGCTGGTCCGTCTGACGCCCTCGGCGTAGTCGGTGGTCTCGGTGATCGTCGCCAGCCGGCGGACCCCGTCGGCCCACAGCACGTTGCCGGTGTCCACACCTAACAGAGCGTCACTCATCGAGGTCCGGAAGATGTAGTCTCCGGCGGTAGCGATGTCCGGGTTGGTGGCCAGCCCGGAGAACAGGACTACGCCGTCTGCCTCGGCCAGCGGTGCGGCGCCTAGCATCGCCCCACTACAGGAGGTGCCCAGAATGATCTTCACGCCGTCCACGTCAGTCAGCTTGTTATAGGCGGTAATCGCGTCCTGGGCGTTGCACTTCGAGTCTTCGATGATAAGCTCCAGCATGCGCCCGTTGATACCGCCAGCTTCGTTGATCTCGTCCACGGCCAACTGCTTGGCCTGCACGGCGACCGTGCCATAGGTCTCACCGGGGCCGGTGACCGACTCCATCACTCCGATCTTGTAAGTATCTCCACCAGGATCACAGGCCGTGGTTGTCAGTGCGAGAATCGCCAGCAGTCCGAACAGGATCGTCCACTTCCTGGATACGAGTCGCATAACACTATCCCTCCCGACGGATACTTCCTCCGTACCGTCTGTTATGCTAGTCCCATAAGGGCCGGGGCCAGGTGGCGCACCGGCCGATGCTGCGGGCCTAGTGCCCGGACCGGATGCCGTGGTTCCTAGCCGTTACGAGCGAGGCGCGGCGCTGTCGCATAGCGCGGCCGCTCGTTAAGGGCACATCGCCCTTCCGCGGCAGGTGGTACCAGCCGGAGGGCACGCTGTCAACCTCGGCACTCGCCACTGGAACCGAGTAGGCTATAACGCCATGTCGTCCCCACGTGCGCCGGATACGACCTCGCCCCGCACCGGCTGGCTGCCCCAAGTCAAGGACACGGTTCAGCGAGCCATCCGCGCCCGGTTTGCGCGCGACGTGGCCGCCCTGCAAGTGTCGAACACGGTGCAAAAGGCACTGGCGGCGGTCTTCTGGATTGTGCTCATCCGGCTGCTCAGTACCACAGAATATGGCCAATACGTCCTCGTCATGGCCTTCTTCGGTACGATCAACCTGCTCGGGTATCTCAGTCTCGGTCCCAGCCTCGTCACCCGTCTCGCCGAGGCTGCCGCCGCGCACGATGCCGGCGAGTTGCGCCGCATCATAGGCTATCTCATCAAGATCAATGCTGCGTGGGCACTGCCGGTAACAGTGCTCACGTGGCTTGTGGCGGTGCCGCTCTCCGTGTGGTGGTATGGTGCCCCGCTCTACGGCGAGTTGGTGCAAATCCTGGTGCTGGGCGCACCGCTGGCCGTGCTTACGCTCGTCATGACGACCGCGCTCCAGAGCGTCAGCCGCATGCATAGCATCGCCCTGGTGGAAGTCTGTGCCAAGACGACCCAGACGCTGCTCGGTGTGGGCGCGATGCTCGCGGGACTGGGCATAGCGGGCTTGGTCAGCGCGACCGTCGTCAGCCAGGCCGTCGGGTGTTTAATCGGGTTGCTGGTCTACCAGCGCATCTTGCACCGCCACCATGCCTTTGCCTCTCTCCCGGCCGTAATGGCCACAGCAGTCACCGTACCGTGGCGGGCCTATTTTCGCTTCAGCGCCCTGGCCCTCGTGGACAAGAACATCGCTGCACTCTTCGAACGGACACCTGTGCTTCTTCTTGGCCGCTTCATGCCGCCGGAACAGGCCGCCTTCTACGACGCCGCCCGCAAGGTCCTCTCGTTCCTCGCCGTCTTTCACGGTGCCGTCGCGCGCAAGCTGCGCGCCTCGCTGGGCGAGCGGAAGGGGCAAGCCGGCCTGAGCGCCGCGCGGTCGGTCTTCTGGCGCGTGACGCTCCTGTGGACGCCGCTGGCGCTGGCGCTGGCCGCGGTCCTGGTCCTCTGCTTGCCCCTCTTCCGCCTGGCCCTCACGCCCGCGGTTTTCCCCTCGCTCACCCTGGTCATCATCTTTGCCCTGCACACCGGGCTGATGTCCCTGGGCGTGGGCTTTGGGTCCGTCTTCCTCCTGACGGACCGGATCGGTCTCAATATCGCCATCAAAACTCCCATCAATCTGGCCTGCTTGCCCCTCGGCGCGCTGCTGGTGATGCAATGGGGGGCCGAGGGAGCGGCACTCTACATGCTGGCGGCCTACAGCGTCGGGTACGTGGCCTATCTCAGTCTGCTGGCCTCCAACTGGTTCTGGCAGACCGGCGCCCGGCCACCCACCGCAGCCAACCAACCGGTCAGCGCATGAAAGTACTCCACGTCTCGCCGCTGTTTTTCGGCGCCGACGGCGTCGTCGGGGGTGGTGAGCGCTATCCGCTGGAGTTGGCGACGGCGATGGCCCAGCACACACCGACCCGGCTATTCTCCTTTGCACGGCGTCCGCGCCGCGAACGACGTGGCGCGTTGGACATCGTGTTAGCGCGGCCGTGGCACTACCTAGGCGGCAAGAACGTCAACCCACTCTCGCTGGCGTTTCTGCCACATTTGCTCTGGGCCGACGTCATCCACTGCCATCAGGTGCATACCGTCCTGACCGATCTCTGTGTGTTCTTTGGCCGCGCCTTGGGCAAGCGCGTCTTCCTCACCGACCATGCCGGCGCTGGCAAGAACTACGCGCATCGCCTGCACACCGTCGAGCGCGCTACCGGCCTGCTCCTCGTCTCGCAGCACAACGCCGGTGGGTACGGCCGTTGGGCCGACAAAACCACGATCATCTATGGCGGTGTGGACCACCGGCGCTTCCGGCCGGGGCCGGCGGCGCGGGTACGTCGCGCCCTCTACGTCGGCCGGATCATCCCATACAAAGCCATCCACCACTTGATCGAGGGCACCCGGCCGACCACCGACCTCCGTATCGTTGGGGCGGTCTATCACGAGCAGTACGGTGAGTATCTGCGCCGACTGGCCGCCGGTCGCTCCGTCACGTTCGTACCGGCCCAGCCGCACGATGCCTTGCCCGACGAATACCGGGCCGCGGCTGTCTCGGTGCTCCCATCGGTGGAGGTAGACTTGTACGGCAAAAGCTATCCTAAGTCCGAAATCCTGGGGCTGGTCTTGCTGGAAGCGATGGCC
Source organism: Chloroflexota bacterium (assembly GCA_022824545.1). GTDB lineage: Bacteria > Chloroflexota > UBA11872 > UBA12225 > JAJDUF01 > JAJDUF01. The sequence continues at coordinate 21,305 of JAJDZR010000162.1, read as the reverse complement.
TGCGCTACGCCGGTCGTCTGTTCGGCGATAGGGGGGATGCCTGAGTTGGTCGTAGACGGCGAGACCGGTGTACATGTGCCGCCAGGCGATGCGGCGGCGTTGGGGGCGCAGGTCGAGCGCCTCCTCGACGATCCGGCGCTCGCCGCACGTCTCGGCCAACAGGCCCGCGCGCATGTGCTCGCGCACTTCACCTGGGACCGCGTTGCACAAGTATGCTTGGATGCCTACGGCCAAGTCTAGGTTAACGGGAAACCAAGACATGCGTATAGTGGTGCTCTCCGACAACTTTCCCCCGGCAAACCCCGGTGGCGCGGGCGCAGTGGCCGCCGCGGTGGCCCAACGCCTGGCGGAGTGGGGTCATGAGATCAACGTCGTGACCTATGGTGCCGCTGATCGCTTCGGGAGCGTCTCGCGCCAGGATGGCCTGACCATCCATCGGCTGCGCGCACCGTGGCCGCGCCGGTTGCGGCTCTATCTTTCCCTGCTCCATCCCTGGCTCGTGGCCCAGATTACGCAACTGGTCCGCAAGCTGCGGCCCGATGTCGTCCATGCCCACAATCTGCACGAGCACCTTTCGCTGGCCGCGCTCGCCGCCGCGCGTGTCACCGGCGCCCGCCTCATCCTCACGGCGCACGACTACCGCCTGTTCTGTCTGACGAAGTTCCTCTGTGCGGGTGACACGAACGCTGGTGGCGAGCGTCAACGATCTGCCGGGAGTTTGGCGGCACAGCCGTTCGCCTGTCGTTACTGCGGGCTGCGGATGCGGTTCTTCCCGGTCCGCAACCGGCTCATCCGCTGGCTGGTTGACCGCCACGTTGCGACGCTCGTGTGTATCAGCGCGGCGCAGCGTGCGGCATTGGCGGCCAACGGCTTGCACCGCGCCCCGCTCACGACCATTCACAACGGCGTTGACCCGGCTACATGCTGGTCGGCGCCAGGGGAGCGCGCGGCCTGGCGGCGGCGGTTCGGTCTCGACGGGCGCCCGCTGATCCTGTTCGGAGGGCGCATCAGTGGCACCAAGGGCGGCGATCAGCTTGTGCGGGCGCTGGCCGTCGTGCGCCGGCGGGTGGACGCCCAGTTGGCCGTCCTCGGCGACAACACCAACTATCTGCGCTTCCTCGAAAATCTCGCCTACAAAGAGGGCGTGGGCGGACAGGTCCACGGCCTCGGCTGGCTCGCCGGTGACGATCTCCGCCAAGCGTTTGGCGCTGCCGACGTGATCGCGACGCCCTCCGTCTACCCCGATCCGTTCAACCTGATGAACATCGAGGCTATGTCCCACGCGCGGCCGGTCGTCGCTACCTGCTACGGCGGCGCGCCCGAGATCGTGGTCCACGGCGAGACCGGCTTCATCGCCGATCCCTGGGATGAAGCTGCCTTTGGCGACCGCCTCGCCACGGTACTTACCGACCGGGAGTTGGCCCAGGCGATGGGCACCGCCGGCCGGCAGCGCGTACTGGATCACTTCACGCTCGACCGGCAGGTGCGTGCCTATATGGCAGCGTACCGAGGGGAGAGTGTCCGGCATGATGGACGGGACGGCAGTGCGGCGGCCAGTGCGGACGTGCGGCCGGCGTCTAGCGAGGAATGAGCGTGGACGTGACCCTGTGCGTGCCATGCTCCGGCAAGTCTCCTTGGCTCGGTGATTGCTTGGCTGCCATTCGCAGCCAGACGCTCCAACCAATAGAGCTATTTGTCTTGAGCGCTACGCCGACGGATGACAACATCCAGGTCGCCGAACGCTACGGCGCTCGCGTCATTACGTATCAAAGCGGCGGTCTGCCCGCAGCGCGGAACGTTGCGCTCGCTCAGGCCAATGGTGAACTGCTCGCCACCGTAGCGCATGAAGTGGTCGTCTCGCCGGAGTGGCTCGGCCTGCTGGCGAGCCATTTTGACGACCACCGAGTTGGTGCCTCGCTGGGGAGAGTGTGCGAGCGCAACACGACGCGAGTTGCCGACCGCTGGCGGGCCGCCCACCTGACTCAAGACCGGGGACCTGATCGCTTGGTGAATCCGTCACCGCTGCCGGCGACCAATGGTGTGTTCCGCACTCAGTTGATCCGGGAGTTGGGCGGCTACGACGAAAGTGATTCTGTCAGCGGCGCGGACTACCTTTTTGCCGACTGCGACCTCTATCGCCGGCTCCAGGTAGCCGGTTACGATAGTGTCTACGAGCCGAGTGCCGGCGCCGAATGTCTGCGCTCGGATGGCGTGGCGAGCATCATCACCACCTATGCCACCTGGCTGCAAGCATCATGCGGGTCCTACGGTGATGGCAGCCATAGAGCGGGCCTCAGGCACAGATTGCTCGAAACCGTCCGGCAGCTACGGACGGCCTTAGCGCAAGACCAGGGTAATGGCGACGCGCCGCTGGCCTACCTCACCGTGCTGGCGCTGCTGCGGACGGTCCTCGTGGATTTGCGTATGGCCCGCCAGCGCAGCGCAGCCGACGGACACCGGGCAGTTGCCGTGACCACCGCTACGGCTGAAGCCGATCTGCGTCAGCAGCTTTTCGGTATCTTCGCGGCCCGCAATGCCCGTTTGCCGGCAACGCTCGGTAGGCATCTTGATGCGCTCCTGGCACCCACGCGAGACGAGCAGTCGCAACACGCACCGAACGGCGATGAACCGCTGCCCGACCTACTCCTGGAGGTGCTCGAAGCCGTCACGCTGGCCCTGGACGAACTGCACTACGATCTGTGGCGAGACTTGCCGGCTGCCGCGAGCGTCGTGAGTGCCGAGTGGCTGCCGGAGGACAAGGGCATTCGAGCGGACGGTAGTTCGTTTCAAGACACCGGGCAGACTGCTGCTGGCGTCGCTTCAGCCGATACGGACATGGAGGGCCGTTTCGTCGCGGCCATCGAATCGTGGGCGCATACACGCTCCGACGAGGTAGCTGCCGTGGCATTAGCCAGCTCGCCGGAGTTCACCCCCGGCGAGTTGGCCCCGCAACTGCTCGCTATCACCCGCGATTCACTGGCTCCGGGTGACGCTGGGTGTTGGCAGCAGGAGGTAGCCACGGCTGTCGCTCGTGCCGGCGGCGGCGAGGCACCGCCGCTATGGCATATTCCGGTATATACGCTCGGCTGGGTTACTCCAAGCGCCGGTGTCTTGGACTTGCGGGTAACTGGGCGCGTCATCGCCGGCGATCCGGCCTTGCTCTCGTTGCTGCCGGCGGTCACGCCCGCGCACCTGCCACCGGCCGAGGGCCTCTGGCGCGTAGCTGCCGCTGCCGGTGTGCTCGTGCAGGCTTGGCCGGTGCCGGATCACGGGACGCTGACCACTCAAGCGGAAATCGCCCGGTGCGCGCGGAGCGTGAGCATGGCGAGTGAAGGGCTGCTCCTGGCGCGTGGTGCCTATCGGGCCCATCCTGCTGTGCGGCGCGGCGGCCTAGCCGCCGCACATGAAGGACGCCCGGATATCATCGCGGCACTCCTGACTGCCGATGTTGCCCCGGCCACGTTCGGGACGGCCGGCGGCAGCGATTACCGGCAGCTTGCACGCCGGACGGTGCTGGAAGTAGCACAGTTCTGCGGCGACTGGCTCATGAGCTGGGAGCGTCCAGGCTCTTCCCTGGCGACGCTCTGCCGGACGTGGTTCGCGTGGGCCGGTGACCGAGGGCGGGTGCCTGCTGCCGCCGTAGCCCTCCTGGCTGCCGCCCCACCCGCTCAAGAGCCAGCCGTGCTGGCGCTGGCTTGTCAACTCCTGACGCTTGATCCTGCGGCGCCGGCCGCGTGGAGCACCGCTCGCGACGGGTGGCTGAAGCAGCTTGCGGCGGCCGAAGCGGATGGCTGGCCGCTCCTGTGGCAGGCTGCACCCACCCCGGGAGGTGGCCGGTGACGAGCAATGCCCTTCGCGTTTCGGTGGTCATCCCTACCTACAACCGTGCGGCCAAGCTGCGCCAGGCGCTCTGCTCGCTCGCTGCCCAAAGCGCCCCGCCGGGGTCTTTCGAGGTGGTCGTCGTAGATGATGGCTCCACCGACGCGACGCCTACGGTCGTCGAGCAGCTACGCCCGGAGCTACCTGCGCCGCTGCCGGTCCGCTATATCGCCGCACCACACCGAGGCCCGAGTGCAACCCGAAACACTGGCATTGAGCAGGCTGCAGCGCCAGTCATTCTCTTCATGGACGACGATTGTGAAGCCGACCAAGCGCTCGTTGCCACGCATGCTGCCGAGACGACCGCGCCCGGCATAGTCACTATCGGGCGTGTGGTCTGGCACTCAAGTCTCACTGTGACTCCCTTTATGGATTTGGTGACGCGCGGCGCCCAGTTCAACTTTGGGGCTATCACCAATCCGGATGCTGCGCCATTCTCCTTCTTTTATACCTGTAATGCTTCCGTTACGCGGGCAGACCTGGAGGCAGTGGGCGGGTTTGATGAGGAGCTGCCGCTGTATGGTGAGGATACCGAGCTTGGCTATCGCTTGCAGCGCCATGGGGTACGGATGCGTTATCGGCCTCAAGCGGTCGTCTACCATAACCAGCCGCTGGAGTTACGCAGTTACATGCACCGTCAGCGGCGCGCCGGTCGCGCTGCGGTACAGCTTATGGCACGCCACCCGGAGTTGCGTAGCGCCTTGGATATAGACTCGGTTGCCGACGTGCGTCTCCGCGAGCAGTTCTACACCACGCTGCTGCGCTACGCCTTCATACTCGGTGTCGAGGATGCGCTGCTTGAGGAGACCGCCTCGCTGGCCGCGGCGGAGCCGGTGACCGGTAGTGATTTACGATCCCGCTTCGAGGGTTGGGTGAGCGAGTCTGCCGGTAAGATTGCTGCCGAGGCCAAGGCCGCCGAAGAGCTCGTGCGGCAGCTTGCAGCGCAAGTTGAGGGGCGCGACGCGCGGTTCGCCCAGATGGTGCAGGAGAAGGATGCGCACATTGCGGCACTCGAATCCGAACTGCGCCGCTACCAACGCCTCTGGCCACTCCGCCTGCTCCGATTCCTGCGCCACCGCTCCCGGCGCTGACCGCCTTGACTCGCCACCCGCTACCTTCACGGCCTCCGCCCTAGCACCGCTCGGAGAGCGTGCCGACAAGCCAGAGCGCAGCGCCGGCCATAGCGAACAGGACCAGCAGCAGGAATAGGAGGGCGGGACCCGGCCCGACCGCGGCGCCAACGCCCACGACCGCGGTCACGCTGCCCGCGGCCACCAGCGCGAGCAGGAGGCCGGCGCCGTGCGGACCGAGCAGGCGCCGGAGCGATGAGCTGCCCGGTGGGAGGTGGAGCCGGGAGCGCACTCCGGTTGCCAGCATGTCCTCGGCGAGCCGCCGGGTCAGGACCGGCACGTCGTCCGCAACCTGCGTCTCCGCCTGGATGACATCGAGTGCCGTCAGCACCGCTGAACGTCGTAGCGTGGCCGGCAGCGCGCGCGCAGCCGAATCCAACGCTTGTGCAGCCTGAGCCAGCGCAGCATCGAAGGTAGCCGCGCCGGAGGCTTGCGCGTGGGGTGCGAGCACTGCGTGCGGACGCTGCCAGAGCCGGAGAGACCAGATCAACCGGTATTCGAGCAGGCCGCGTAACGCATCTCCAGCACGGCCGGCCGGCCCCACCCGACTGAGGGTGCCCCATGCAATGCGGTGCCACCGCTGCCCAAGCCCCATCGCCGCTATGAAGATGACCAGGAAGGGCGCTACGGTCACGACATACCACGATGGGGAATGGGGCCAGTCGAGACACAGACCAACGAACAGGACAATACCGGTAGCGGCGAACAGCGAGCGCAACCCGTGGATTGGCTGGTTTTTCAACAGAGACAGGTGCATATGGGTGTATCCTCACGCCCACCAGGAGCTTAAGCGGTTTAAGGCAGTATAGGGCAGTCTCTCGGAGCGGTCAAGAGGGTGCCAGGGCTGGACTGCGGCTTCCGCCGCAATGCCGAGGCGGGAACGGGCGCCGTCGCTCCGGCCCTCAACGCCTGGATTCCCGCGAACGCGGAAATGATGGATGTCAGGTTCCCCCCGATTATACTGGGCAATTGACAGGTCAGCGGCGCACTTGTATACTCCCCGATGACGATGTACCGCAACACACTTACAGCCATTGGCGCGTATTACTTTAGCCGGTTCGGTGTGACACCGGGCTAGCGAGAGCAGCCCGCCGCGTCGCATCGGAGAGAGCAGGGGCAAGGCCCTGCTCTTTTTGTTTGGGCCGCGGTGGCCGCACCGAGAGCAAACTACACGGGCCATGAGTCGGTCGGCAAGCGATGGTGAGGAAAGCAGCATGATTATCGTGATGAGGCACGGTGCCACAACGGAGGAAATCCTGCACGTCGAGGAGCGCATCCGAGGTGATGGCTTGCAGCCACACCGTTCCGGCGGGGTGGATACGACCGTCATCGGCGTTATCGGTACCCCACCCTATGGGATGCTGGACCGCATGGAGCTGCTGCCGGGAGTCGAGCGCGTGACGCGGATTACCAAACCCTACAAGCTGGCGGCGCGCGAGTTCACCGCCTCACCCACCGTGATTGAGGTCGGGGATACTGCCATCGGCGGCCCCGGTGTGGCGCTGATGGCCGGTCCGTGCTCGGTGGAAACCCGCGAGCAGCTGTTGACGGCGGCGCGTGGGGTGCAGGCCGCCGGGGCGCATGTCCTGCGCGGCGGGGCCTTCAAGCCGCGGACTACGCCCTATAGCTTTCAGGGACTCAGGGATGAGGGCTTGGCGCTGCTCGCCGAAGCGCGTGCCGAAACCGGTCTACCGATCATTACCGAGGTGATGGAACCGAGCAAAGTGCCGGCGGTCTACGAGGTCGCCGACGTGCTGCAGATCGGGGCGCGGAACTGCCAGAACTACCCGCTGCTCCACGAGGTTGGCCGCACCGACAAGCCGGTGATGCTCAAGCGCGGTCTCGGCTGCTCGATTGACGAGTGGGTGCAGGCGGCCGAGCACATCATGGATCAGGGCAACATGCAGGTGATGCTCTGCGAGCGTGGGATCAAGAGTTTCGAGACCTATACCCGCAATACCCTCGACCTGAGCGCCGTTCCCGTTGCCAAGCGCCTGTCCCATCTGCCCGTTATCGTTGACCCCAGCCACGCGACCGGCAAGTGGTACCTAGTCAAGCCGATGGCGATGGCTGCTGTTGCTGCCGGTGCCGACGGCCTGCTCATCGAGGTGCATCCGTCCCCGGACACCGCTCTGTGCGACGGTGCCCAGAGCCTGACCATCGAGAACTTCGCCGATTTGGCCGCGAGCGTGCAGCAGATTGCCGGTGCCATTGGTCGCGGGCCGGCGGCGCTTCCAGACGATGTACCGGTTGCTGCGGGATGATCGCCTCCCCTGCTGCCGCGGCGGTCGAATTGCGGAGCGTGCAGGCGCCAACACGCTTGACGGGCCGGATCGCGGTGCCGGGCGATAAGTCCATCTCCCATCGTGCCATCCTGCTCAATGCGATTGCCACGGGCAGCGCGCGCGTGACCGGCGCCGGACTCGGTGCCGATTGCCGCGCATCTATCGCCAGCGTCGAAGCCCTAGGCGCCAGCGTGCGCCGGCGCTGGCCGGACGGTAGCCTCTCGCCGGCCCTGGCCGTACCGAATTCGGTCGCTGACAACGGCGCCGTTCATCGGGTAGCCGACTTGGTGATCGAGGGCGCCGGCGGCGCGGGGCTGCGCGAGCCGGAGGACGTGCTGGACGCGGCGAATTCGGGGACGACGGCCCGGTTGTTGAGCGGCATCCTGGCCGGCCGGCCCTTTTTCTCGGTGCTCACCGGTGATGCCTCGCTACGGCGCCGGCCGATGGGACGGGTCATTGAGCCACTCACCGCGATGGGCGCCCGCATTGCGGGCCGCGACGACAATCGCTGCTTACCTATAGCGCTGTCCCCGGCGCAGCTACGGGCCATCGAGTACGAGCTACCCGTTGCCAGCGCCCAACTCAAGTCGTGCCTGCTGCTCGCCGGCTTGCAGGCTACGGGGACAACCGTCCTCCACGAGCCGGCGGCCAGCCGGGATCACACCGAGCGTATGCTCCGGGCGCAGGGTGCGTCGCTGCGGGTCGAGGGCCGGCACCTGACTCTCGCCGGAGACGCCGCGCTGGCAGCGGTTGATGTCGCCGTGCCTGGCGATCTCTCCTCCGCCGCGTTCTGGCTGGTTGCGGCACTGCTGCACCCGCAGGCCAGTGTCACCGTGGAGCGCGTGGGCATCAATCCTGGCCGGACGGGGCTGCTCGACGTACTGACCGAGATGGGCGGTCGGATCACGCTGACCAACCGGCGGCAGGCAGGCGGCGAGCCGGTCGCGGACATCACCGCCGAATCGAGCCGGCTGTGCGGCGTGCGTGTCGGCGGTGAGCTGATCCCCCGGCTCCTCGACGAAGTGCCTATCCTGGCGCTGGCGGCCGCGCTGGCAGAAGGAACGACCACCATCCACGACGCCGCCGAGTTGCGCGTCAAGGAATCGGACCGCTTGGCCGCCGTTGCCAGCGAACTGACCACCTTGGGCGGGCAGGTGGAGGAGTTGCCCGATGGCCTGGTCATCCGGGGGACGCGCAGCTTGGCCGGAGGTGAGGCCGAGGCACACGGCGACCATCGGCTGGCGATGATGGCCTGCGTCGCTGGGCTGGTCAGCGCCGGCCTGGTGCTCGTCGGCGGCGCGGAGACGGTCGAGGTTTCCTATCCCGGTTTCTGGCATGATCTCGAACACCTCGCACCCGGAGCCGCCCGTGTCCTCTGAGCAACCATGCCGGTCCGCAGACACCGTGCGTTTCACGGCGGTGATCGGCTATCCCCTCGCTCACTCCATCTCTCCCCGCTTCCAGCAGCCGGCATTCGACCACCTGGGTTTCGCGGTACGCTACGTGGCCCGCGAAACGCCGCCGGAGGAGTTACCTGCGTTTCTGCACGAGTTGCGCGGGCCGCAGTGGCTGGGAGTGAATGTCACGGTGCCCCACAAGGAGGCCGTCGCCGCAGCCGTTGACGACCTCAGCACGGAAGCCCGGCTGATCGGCGCCGTGAATACGGTCCGGAAAGCCGGCGACCGGCTGATCGGGCACAATACCGACGCCGCCGGCTTCCTCCGCGGCCTCACCGACGCTGCGTGCAATCCGCAGGGGGTAACGGCGCTGATTCTGGGTGCGGGCGGCGCGGCGCGAGCGGTTGCGGTGGCACTCTTGCAGGCCGGCGCGCGGCACGTGACCGTCGCCAATCGCACCGTGAGGCGGGCGGAACGGCTGGTCGCTACCTTGGCAGCCAGCTTCGACGCCGCCCGCTTGGCGGCCGGCCCGCTCCAGGCGGAGGCGGTACGTCCGGCGCTCCGAGGCGCCGGCCTCGTGGTCAACACGACCACAGTCGGCATGGCGCACGGTCCAGCGGCCGACGACTCACCGCTGGCTGCCGCGCTCTTGGCATTGCTGCCACCGGGGGCACTTGTCTATGACCTGGTGTATAACCCGGCCGAGACTCCGTTGCTCCGGGCCGCACAAAGGCAGGGGTATCGCACGCAGGGCGGCCTACCGATGCTGATTTATCAAGGAGCGGCCTCGTTTGAGCTATGGACCGGGCAGTCGGCGCCGGTCGAGCTGATGCTGGCGCATGGACGGCAGGCGATGGCCGAGCGCGGGTAGGACGGCGTCGTGAGTCAGGACACCTCCCGGCCGGCCGAGGTGCGTCGGGTCGTGCTCATCGGCTTCAGCTGCACCGGCAAATCGCGCGTCTGCTCGCTGCTGGCGCGGCAGTTGGGCTGGCAGCCGGTGGACACCGACGACCTCATCGTCGCGCTGGCCGGCAAGCCCATCGAGCGTATCTTTGCCGAGGATGGCGAGACACACTTTCGCGCCGTCGAGCGCGAGGCGGTCGCGCAAGCGTGTGCGGGCGAGCAGCGCGTCATCGCCACCGGTGGAGGTGCTCCGGTCGGGGAGGAGAACCGCCGGCTGCTCTTCCGGTCCAGCCTCGTCGTCGCTCTGCAAGCGCGACCGGAGACCATTCTACGGCGGCTCCGGCGCCAGTTGGCCGCCGGCGCGGTGCGTCCGCTCCTCGACACGCCGGACCCATTGGCGCGGATTCGCTCCCTGCTGGCGGAGCGCGAGTCTATCTATGCGCTCGCGCACCTGACGGTCAAGACGGATACTTTGCCACCGGCCCGCGTCGCCGCCGTCATCAGGAGCCATCTGGCGGCTCCGGCGAGGGAGTAAGACGCGCGGGATACCGGCCCCCCCCCGCTGCGGCAGGGGGACGGTCGTTCCCTCCCCTGTCGGGACGGGGGAGGGTTAGGGTGGGGGCCTACCACGTTGCGTCCCGTCACGATGAGACGTGTACGGCGTCTGCGTATATGACGAACCGCAGCACGCTGTTGCCTGACTGGGCCACGATCTCCCAGCAGCCCTCGGTTGGGAAGGTCAGGCTGCCCACCTGCAAGTCCTCGTGGCCTTCCCCACCAGCGAAAACTCTCAGCGGCGGCACCGCGGCGTCTAAACGCCGCCCGCTTACCTCTAGCGGTACTCCTAGCGGCTTGAGCCATAGGACCCTCAGAGCACCAGGGGTGCTGGTATTCCAGCCCCCGACTCGTGCCCAGATTTTCCTATCGGGACTCACGTAAAACAGACCGGGTCCGATGAAAGGACGCCCATCGGGAACGACCGTTGGCGGGTTGGCATCTATAGGCGTGGTGACCGGACAATCCTGGGCCGCCATGCTGCCGGATGGCCGGGTAGTGGGCAGCGGCGTCGGCGCGGTGTCAGTACGTTGCAGGGCCACCGAGGGTGGTGGCGAGGGCGGCGGGCCGCCGGTCACATTGAGGTCACACCCGGCCCCAAGCAGCGCCAGCAGCAGCACTATCGGCAGCCATCCAGCCCGCGGCGCCACGCTATGCCACCGGGCAGCACGGGTGAGCGCGTACCTCTGCATGGCCAGTCTCCCCGGCCACCCCGGCCCGTCATTCCGGCGGAAGCATGTCCCGTACCCCGATACGGGGCCGGAATCTAGGTGCCTGGGGCTGCCTGCTCTGGTTCCCGCGTTCGCGGGAATGACCGGAAGATGTCAACCTAGCCGACCGGGCACTATCCTCAGTATAGGCATAGCGCCGATTGCCCACAAACGAGGCCGTAGTCCATTATTATGGTGACTGTCTCACCGTGCTCTGCCGTGCCGTGAGGAGGAGCATTCCGCCATGGTTCAGACCGCCCCGCAGCCTCAGGTAGACACCGAGGCCCAGGTCACTGAGAAGCAGGACCTCGATTACGTCTTCCACGAGCTGACGCGGAGCATGTGCCCCGAGTGCCGGCGCATCATTGACGGGCAGGTCATCATCCGCGACAACAAGGTCTATATGCGGAAGCGTTGCCCGGAGCACGGCTGGTTCGAGGGGGTGATCTACTCCGATGCCGAGGCCTACACCGCCTCGGTCAAGTTCAACAAGCCGGGCACCATCCCGCTGGACTTCTCCACCGAAGTCGTCGAGGGCTGTCCCTATGACTGCGGCCTCTGCCCGGAGCACAAGCAGCACGCCTGCATCGGCATCATCGAGGTCAACTCGGCGTGCAACTTCGACTGTCCACTGTGCTTTGCCGACGCCCAATCAGGATTCAACTTGACCCTCGAAGAGGTAGATCGGATTCTCGACCGCTTCATCGAGACGGAGGGCCAGCCGGAGGTCGTGCAGTTCTCCGGCGGCGAGCCGTCCATCCATCCGCAGATCGTCGAGATGCTGCACCTCGCCAGGAACAAGGGCGTTATCAACGTGATGCTCAATACCAATGGCCGGCGCATCGCCCGTGACGATGACTTCCTCGCCGCGCTCGCGGACCTGGACATTTTCATTTACTTGCAGTTCGATGGCTTCAAGGAGCAGACGCACCAAACTCTCCGTGCGGAAGAGAACCTGCTGGCGGAGAAAAAACTTGCTCTCGACCGGCTGCACTCCATTGGCAAGCGCGTGATCCTTGTCCCGGCCATTGATCGCAACTTGAACCTGGATGAGGTCGGTGAGATCGTCAAGTTCGGTCTCGAGCACCCGGCAGTGCGGGGCATCAACTTCCAGCCGGTCTTCCACTCCGGGCGACATACGACCGAGCACGATCCGTTGCAGCGGGTGACGAATCCCGACATTTTGCAGGCCATCGAGGAGCAAACCGATGGGCTGTTCGTCAAGAGCGACTTTGTGCCGATCCCGTGCTGTTTTCCGACCTGCAACTCCGTGACCTATGCCTACGTCGAAGACGATCTAGTCGCGCCGCTGCCGCGCATGTTGGAGGTGGAGGACTATCTCGACTACCTCACCAACCGGACCGTGCCCGACGTCGAAGGTGAAATCAGAAAGCTGCTGGAGGACCTCTGGTCTACGTCGGCGGTGGCCGGCTCGACGAGCGTGGCCACCCAGTTCCAGTTGGCCTGCGCTGCCTGCAACCTCCCTATGATGGATATTGGTGAGCTGGCCGACCGGGTGTTCATGATTATGCTCACCGACTTCCTCGATACCTATACGTTCAGCCTGAAGAATGTGATGAAGTGCTGCAAGGAAATCCTGCTGCCCGACGGCAAGCAAATCCCCTTCTGCACCTACAACAACATGGGCTACCGGGAAGCGGCCCGGATGCAGCTTGCGGCCCGCGAGCGCGACCGCGCACGGGCACGCCACGCCGGCCACGGAGATGGAACCATTGTCAATGACGTGGAGCCACTGCGCTTTGTGCCTGGCCCTGGCGGCCGGGGGGTGGTCACGCCGCCGGAGTTGCGCGAGCGGATCGTCGAGCGGTATCCGCGGCTCGCTAACGACCACTTCACCAACGGACGATGAGCGCGGTCACTGCCGAAACGTTCACGGCAGCCGCCGACGGTGACGCGGCGGCGCTCAAAGCCTGCTGCGCCGCCGTCTACGGGCAGGAGTGGCTCCCGCTGCTCGTGGGGGAGTCGCTGCACCCCGGCGGCGTGGAGCTGACGCGGCACCTCGGCAACCGGCTCCAACTCGGCCCGGCGGACCGTGTGCTCGACATCGCCTGCGGTAGCGGCACGACGAGCATCTTGCTGGCGCAGGAGTTCGGGTGCCACGTTACCGGCATAGACTACGGGGCTACACAGATCGAGCGAGCAACTGAGTCAGCAGCTGTGGCCGGTGTTGCTGACCAAACCGCCTTCGAGGTCGGCGACGCAGAGTCACTCCCGTTCGACGCTGGTAGCTTCACGGCAGTAATCTGCGAGTGCGCCTTCTGCACCTTCCCCAGCAAGGCCCAGGCGGCAGCCGAGATGTACCGTGTGCTGGCACCAGGCGGTCGGGTCGGCATCACGGACCTCACGGTCAACGGTCCCCTGCCGGAGATACTTCAGGGAGTGGCGGCGTGGGTGGCTTGCGTGGCCGATGCCCAGCCGGTGGCGCGCTACGCTGCAATCCTCACCGCCGCCGGCTTTGCCCGCATCGTTACCGAGGAGCACAACGACGCCATTGCGAAGCTGATCGCCGACATCCAGACCAAGCTCATGGGCGTCTCGATCCTGGCCGGCCTGGGGAAGATTGATCTAGGCGATGTAGACCTCGGCACCGCCCGCGCGATGGCGCGAGCAGCCCGCCAAGCCACCCGCGACGGACTCCTCGGCTACTGCCTGCTTATGGCAAGCCGGCCGGCGGGGTGAGTGAGCGGCGCGGGCTCCCTGAAGCCCCTGCAGCGGTAGCCATTATGGCATTTACTCAATATCGTCTGGGTTCTTTCCTTCCTGGATGAGGTCGTATACTCGAATGAACTCTTTGACTGCCGCCTGCTGTCGCTCGGTCAGGTCGGCGCATTCGGTCAGCCTGCGGGCGTGGTCGGCGATCTCCGGGACGTTGAGGAAGTATCTCACCAGGTCAGGATCAAGCCGATCATAGGCACCTATGGCTGTACTGAATGCCGTGCCTAGCAGGTGCTCCAGCAAATCGGAGAGGCCACTATCGGTCCGCACAGTCTCCCCGACCCACTGCTCCGACTCTTCCGCCCCGGCCCAATCCCACCACCGAAACAGCGCGTCTGCAAGGTTCTTACTCCGAAAGAGTGCGTTATTCGCAACGGCTGCACGAATCTTCTCCAGTGCAAGGTCTCGCAATACTCCGAGATGCTCGGCATTGATAATTCTCTGATCGTCGGACCATTTCGGTTGCCTCTTATGTCCCTGCTCGAGGATAGCTACCTCGTGTACGATAGTCGCCAGGGAGTCGCTTGTTGAGATAGCGTCCCGCAGGATCTCAAAGCGTTCCGGCTCTTCGAGCCGCCGGAGTAGTTGGCGGATAACCCGACCAATGCGGAGGTCGTTCCCGAAGTCCAGGATGTTGCGCGGCTCGTCTTCGGGACGTAGTAGCTTGTCACCTACCCGGAAGAGTGCTTGTACTACCGCTGCGATATTCTCCTCGGGGATTTCCTGCTCAGTATAGTCCTCAAGTCGGTCCAATAACGCCCGTAGTCGTGTATGGCCATCCGGGCGTATCTGTTTAGACAGCGCAACGAGCTTGGCACCGAAGGCGTCCGGGTTATGTGCCAGCGCAAGGATGGCTTTCATCTCGGCATGACCAATGCTCCCGTCAGGTATTGCAAACCGGAAGTAGGCATCGGCAATCTCTCCCCCGGCAGCCACACGCCGTTGTTTAACCCATGTTGACGCCATCGGTGTTCCTCCAAATGGTCTGTAGTTTCGGATACAGTAGTGCAAGCAGTCGCTGGATCTGCTCTCGTGTCGATCCTGTCAGCTTGAGTTCACCTATCCATCCTTCGTGGAATCGCCGGAGGTTCTCAACTTCAGTCTCTCCCAAAGACTCATCGCTCCCTTCAAATTGCTCCCTGTTTCGCCTAACTCTGTCATAGACTGCCGGGTGAAACACACGTAGGGTCTCCAGACAGATGAAGTCGACTGCATTGACTTCGCCTGATACATCTGGATGGGAGTAGGTGATCCAGAAAGCGTTCACCAGACGCACGACGTCGCGAGGAGTAGCGATGAAAGGGTCTATGCCTCCAAGAAAGACCTCTCGCCAGTAATCTCGGTCAAATAGCTCCTCAGGTGTATCTCTGAAGATCGTGTCGAGTCGCTCGAAAAGCATCGCCTGGAGTGCTGTGCGGTCAGGCAGAGGCAGATCAATAGGAACCTGCACGATTTTCTCAAGATATTGGTCGCCTGGCAAGTCCTGCTTCTCTGTCAATGCCTTTATCACTATCCCCCGGTCGAACGCAAGCAGATAGAGCACATTGGGAAAATCCGCAACGGCCTTGATAACACGGAAGAGCTGCCTGATTTCTTCCGAGGTGAGCCGGTCTATATCATCAATGACAATCACGATATGCTTATCGAGTTTCTCAAGTGTCCCCGCGATGCTTCGCTTTAGTTCGTAGATGTCCGGCTGTCTTGGCTCGATGACTCTCTTGACTATCTTCCCTGTCGCGGCGTAAGGAATCGGCGCTTCGGAAACCAACCCGGCAAACTGAGCGATGTGTCGGCGTGTCTGGTCCCAACCGGATTTCAAGCGCCCGGTCAAGGCCGCCTGAAGCTGATCGAAGAACGCCCGGATGAGGTTCTCGCGCCCCGAGAACCACCAGGGGTTGAAATGGACAATGATCGGCTGCTTGTCCTCCGGTCCGTTTTCGAGATAATGCACGATGAAATTCACTACCGTCGTTTTGCCGGAACCCCAGGAGCCGTAGAGCGCGACGACGAACCCATCGGCTGGCGCCATTGTCAAGAGCGTCTCGGCGAGACGCTCGGCAAACGGACTATAGGCCAGCCGATCATCCTCCGGCTTGGCCAGGGGCTTGTCTGACGAGAGAGGTTTATCGTTTGCTTCTGCCATCGCCTTCGTCCTCGCGGCATGGCGGGATGGGCCGGCGTCGTGCCGGCCGCTCCTCTATAGTACTCTGTTCTCCGCACTCTCGTTGACGCGACATCTCCGTAGGAGCATGGTTTGTGAAGAAGCTGCGACTAGGGCTGCCGGCCGGCAGTCTACAAGAGCGTACCCTGGCCTTATTCCATCAGGCCGGCTACCGGATCACCCTCAATGACCGGTCCTATGTCCCCCATATTGACGATTCCGAGCTGGAAGGGCTACTGATCCGCGCTCAGGAAATCCCGCACTACGTCGAAGCGGGTGTTCTCGATGCCGGCATCACCGGCCTGGACTGGATCAAAGAGCGTGATGCGGCGGTGGTCGAGGTCGCCGAGCTGGCCTATAGCCGGCGCACGGATCGGCCGGCCCGCTGGGTCTTGGCGGTGCCGGACGACTCGCCCGTGCAGCGGCCTGAGGACCTCCAGGGCAAGCGGATTGCGACCGAATTGGTGCGCTTCACCCGGCGCTATCTGGCCGAGCGTGGCGTGGAGGCCGAGGTCGAGTTCTCGTGGGGAGCGACGGAGGTCAAGGTGCCGGAGTTGGCCGACGCGATTGTGGAGCTGACCGAGACCGGCTCTTCCCTGCACGCCAACCGACTCCGCATCGTCTCCACGCTGCTCGAGTCTACGCCGCGGCTGGTGGCACATACGACGGCGTGGGCCGATACGTGGAAACGGGAGAAGCTGGAGAATCTGGCGCTCCTGTTGCAGGGTGCGCTCCAAGCGAGCGGCAAAGTGGGCCTGAAAATGAACCTACCCGCGGACAAGCTGGAGCAAGTCACCGCGCAGCTGCCGGCCCTGCATACCCCCACGATCTCGCATCTCTTGGGCGGCGACTGGATTGCCATTGAGGTGATCGTAGACGCCGCGGTCGTCCGCGATCTGGCGCCATCGCTCAAGCGCGCCGGCGCGGAGGGCTTGGTCGAGTATCCGCTGAACAAGGTGATCTACTGAGGTCAGACTCTAGCCGGCCCCCCCGTTGCGACGAGGGGACAGCGTGTTCCCTCCTCCGTCGCAACGGTGGAGGGCTAGGGTGGGGGCCAGTGGGCCGCCTTGGCGGTTCAGTCCCAGGGGAAGGCTACGGTCGGCTGGTTGACGAAGCGCTCCATCCCCAGGATGAGTTGAATCTCGGTGCCCGGAGGCAGTTGCACGGTGAGGTGATTGCCCTCTACGGGCGTGGTGTGGTCCTGGCCAGCTTTGTCGTCGGTGGGCCGTGCTTCCAGTAGCCCCGGATAGTGTTGTACGCGCTCGGAGCGGTCCGGCCCTGGCTCCGCCGGGTCAATGGCGCGGGCGGTCGTGAAGCGGTGCTCGCCAAAGGCGCCGGCTTGGATCACCACCTCGCGGTCATGTACCGCGCTGAGGTTGACGAGATGTACCACCGCCCGCGCCGCTTCGACTGTCGGCACGAGTGCCGCCACGTCGGGCGGCAGCCCGGCCCGCCGGACTTGCGGATCGAAGTACCGCACCGGGGACATCAGCAGGCCGCCGTTATAGACGACCTGCGGCGCGCCTAGGGTGGTCTGCACGAGGCCCTCAGTCAGCACCGGGTTGAGCTGCTGCCAGTGGTGAACGTTGGCTTGCGAAAGGTCCTCCTCGTCCTCGCGGATTAGGTGCATGCGGTGGTAAACCTGCCCCAGACTCTCACTGAGGATGGCCTCCGGATAGGTTGGATTGTCGCCGACGAGGAACCGCAGCCATGGCGCCTCGTGACCGTCGTCGTGCTTGCTGCGGAAGGAGCGCACTTCCCGCCAATCGCTCGCGCTGGATGCGCGGAGGTGCTCGATACGCTGCCAATCGGCGTCGGCCATGGACATGTTCCAGACCGCGACCGGGTAGAGCAGGTCCATCTCGCGGTACTCGAACCAGCCGTCGTCCCTGTAGCGGTACGGCACCTTGAGCGTGCCGTTTTCCGTGATGCCCTGCTCGATAATGCGATCTATCTGTGTGCGGGCCAGGTCGAGGTAGCTGTGGTCGCCGGTGAGCAGCAGCGCGTTGGAGGCGGCGATGATCGCGGCCATACCGATGTTGTAGAAACCGTGCGGCCACGTCCAGCCGTAGAGGCCGCCCCACCACTTGCCGTTGTTGTGCTCGCCGATCTTGCCGGAGAGTCCGACGTTGTCCGGGAGGAGACCACCGTTCTCCCGGGCGCGCTCGATCCAGGCCTCCACGTAGTCCAGCACCCAGCGCTTGTACTTCTCGTCTCCGGTGTGCAGGTAGGCGTTGGTAACGAGGCTGGTCACCGCCAGGTTGGCCGGTACGTCGCCGCGCCCCAGACGCTCGTGCATAGCCTGTCCCATGCGGCGTGCCAGCGCCGGGTCCTTCAGATCGTCGTAGTGGGTAATGCCCGGAACGTCGTGAAAGGGCAGACCGTAGCTCCGCATGCTGGCACCCCAGCCGTAGCTCGGTGGGTCTTCGTCCGAGAAGCCCCAGCGGGCCCCCCCGCTGCCGTTGTGGGGGGCGCGGATCAGCTTTAGATCAGGGTCGTAGTTGGGCGCCTCCGGGTCTTCATCGAGATAGAACCCGGCAAACCGCCGGGCACGTGCTACCTGCTTCTGTCCCGACGGGTCGGCGAGACTCAGGTAGTAGAAGTAGATGTAACTCTCGCCCTGGTGGAACCAGTCGTAGCCGATCTCGAACTCCTTGTGGATTTGGCCGTAGCCGGTGAACTGCCACGTGACGGCGTCCCACTCCTTGATGGAGAGGGGCAGCAGGTGGTCGCCGCCACCGAGAATGTAGAGCAGCGGCCAGGTGTGGAAGCTCTCGTACCCGTCGTCGGCACCGTCGCGGGTGATGAACTCGTCGCGCCAGATCAGCGTGCCGTCGTCGTCGGTGTACTTCTCCAGCATCGGGTAGACCGACTCGTTCATGGTGGCGATAAGCTGTCGCTGGAGCGCGGCCCAAGCCGGTGGGTACACGGAGCGAGTCGTGGCTGCAATCGTGGGCATGGCACAAACCTCCTGATTTTGAGGCGGGCGGCGCCGCTCTTGGCGTATCCGCAGCCTCGCATCGGTTACGCCGCATACTGTACCAGTACCTACCGAGCCAAGGGCTATCGGAGCGCTATTATTGCCATCGCCGAGTCACGATGGTATATTGGCGGTGATGTTGTGCCTTGATCCATCCGGGTGTGATGGTGGCGGGGCAAATAGTGGCCGTCACTTGGGACGGTCCGATAGGTACTGTCCGCAGGTGCCGGAAACTTGCGGACAGAAGGAGGCAGGTTCGGTGGCAGGGATAATTCGCAGACGCTATCTGGGTGGCGCCGCAGCGGCGTTGGGAGGCCTACTGGCGGCCGCCTGCGGTGAAGTGGAAGTCCGCTACGTGCAAGGCCCGGCCGGCCCGGCCGGCCCGGCGGGCCCACGCGGTGAGCAGGGCGCGACCGGCGCGCAGGGCGCCGCCGGGGCGGAGGGCGCCGCCGGGCAGGCGCAGACGTTTGTGCAGGAGAAGGTCGTCACGGTCGAGAAGATCGTAGATACCTCGCAGGGCATCCTCACGTCGAAGAACCCGGTGACCCTGGTCTGGACGACGTTCCGGGCGAAGAGTGACTGGGGCCCGCTGATGCAGAACAGCTTCCGCGAGAAGTTCCCGCACATCACGGTGGACCTGCGCCACCTGCAGGACATCAAGGCGCCGGCCGAGAGCCAGGCGGGCAACTACCCGAAGATGTGGGCACTGGTGGCGGCCGAGGACCTGGGCGACGTGTTTGCCTGGGACCCGTCGCACTGGGTGTTCTACAACGCCATCCGGCGCGAGGTGGTACGTCCGCTGGACGACTTCATGGCCACCGACAAGCTGGACTTGAGCCAGTGGTTCGAGCCGTTCATCAACTACCAGCGGTGGGAAGGCAAGATTTGGGGGCTACCGAGCTGGGGCTGGACCGGCCACGACGGGATGCTCTACAACGAGAGCATGTTGCAGGAAGCCGGGCTGGAGTTCCCGGATGTCACGTCGGCGGACTACACGATGGAGTCGCTGTACGAGCTGGCGGTCAGTGCCAACCAGTTCCACCAGCGGAACGGGGGTTTTGGCATCCGCACGACGCTGCCGGGGGCGATTGGGGTGACGATCATCGCTCGGGCGTTCAACTCGGACAACCTGACGCCGGACGGGACAAAGTTCATCGTCCACTCCGACGCGCAGGCGCGGGAGGGGATGCGCTGGGTGTATGACCTCTCGAACCGGGAACGGGCGATGGCGGTGGACGCCGAGCACACCACCCGGCCATTGCCGGAAGGGACCAGCTTTAACGGCGGGAAGATTGCGATCCAGCAGGCAGGCTCGCTGAGCGTGTTTGGGGCCATTCGCACGGTGGAGGCGGATGATTCGCCGCTGTTCAGCTTCAAGTCGGCACTGTTCCCCCGCCGGACGGATGGCAAGCGGCCGTCGCAGTTGCGGGGTGGCACGTGGCAGGTGGGTGAGCCGAAGTCCGGGACGAAGAATCCGGAGGAAGGCTACGAGTTCGTCAAGCACCTGAGCAGCCGGTTCGGGTCGCTGACCTTCAACACGGTTGGCCGGAACGGGGCGCTGGTGCGGCCGGACATCATGGACGACCCCTACTTTGCCGACCCGCGGTTCCGGGTGTTCTTGGAGAACTTCAACAACTCGATGCTGCACATCGTGCCGGTGAACTTCCGCGGCGCCGACTACGAGGGAGCGGTGGCGAATTCCATCCGGCCGTGGCTGCGCGGCGAGGTCGGGTTCGAGAACGGGCTGATCTCGGCGGAAGAGGCGGTGAACATCGTCCTGGCGAAGGATCCGCTGTAGGCTGGTTGCCGGGAAATAGCCCCGGCGCTTAGTGCGGCGCAGTTGTGGAGGCGCTCGGCCGTATACCGGCCGGGCGCCTTTCTACGTGGTGCGAGGTGATCGAGCGGCATTGGCTGGCAGTGCTATTGTTGCCGCAACCTGGTCATGTTGGTATATTGACGGCTGCATTTCCGATGCAGTATGGCTGGGTCGGAGAGCGACCGTCACTTGAGGCGGTCCAGTGAGCACTACCGGCATGAGCCGGAAACTTGCGGAGAGAAGGAGGCAGTTTCCGTGGCAGGGATAATTCGCAGACGCTATCTGGGTGGCGCTGGAGCGGTGTTAGGTGGCCTATTGGCCGCTGCCTGCGGTGAAGTGGAAGTCCGCTACGTGCAAGGCCCGGCCGGCCCGGCCGGCCCGGCGGGCCCACGCGGTGAGCAGGGCGCGACCGGGGCGCAGGGCGCCGCCGGGGCGGAGGGCGCCGCCGGGCAGGCGCAGACGTTCGTGCAGGAGAAGGTGGTCACGGTCGAGAAGATCGTAGATACCTCGCAGGGCATCCTCACGTCGAAGAACCCGGTGACGATCTCGTGGACGACGTTCCGGGCGAAGAGCGAATGGGGTCCGCTGATGCAGAACAGCTTCCGCGAGAAGTTCCCGCACATCACGGTGGACCTGCGGCACTTGCAGGACATCAAGGCACCAGCCGAGGGCCAGCACGGGAACTACCCCAAGATGTGGGCGCTGGTGGCGGCGGAGGACCTGGGGGACGTGTTTGCCTGGGACCCGTCGCAC
>JAJDZR010000239.1 GCA_022824545.1 Chloroflexota bacterium | reverse complement strand
GACGAGTTTCTCCGCGAATTCGCCAACAAGAGCGGCTGGGACGAAGCAGCGGCGCAGCGGCTCGCCTTGGTCGGTGAGGAGACCCTCACGAACTTACTCAGCCAGGACGACGACGAGGACACTGCACCACGCCGCCTCCATATCGTCGCGCGCCGCGACCGTGGTGTAGCAGAGTTGGAGTTCCTGGCCGCCTCCGACGAAGAAAACATCGAAGATCACCTGGCACACTTGACCGAGCAGCGACCAGAGATCACTGACGACGAACGCCAGATCTCGTTCCGCCTCCTACAGCACTACGCCTCGTCCGTGCGGCACCAGAAGTATCACGACCTCGACATCGTGACGGTGCATGTCTCGAACGCGAGTTAGCATCGCAGCCCTGGATAGCAACCGGACCTGCGGGTTGCTGGACCACTGCCGACAGTTCATGTAGAGACTCTGAGGTAGACCCGGCAACCGGCACAACCCTGCTTGAGTTAGCCATGTATGCCCAGTTACGCCGCAACCCGGTACGAGCCGTAGGTGTCCTGGCTCTCACCCTGCTCATGGCATTCGGCTGTGGTGAAGAGCGTCCGCAACAGTACCAGACTACTGCATCGAACGACACCGTGCCGGTCCCGGTAACGAGACCGGACCTGTCCGAAGCGGCTGTCGCCGGCGAAGTGCTCTTCAACGCCAACTGCTCGCTCTGCCACGGGGACAATGCTGCCGGCACCCACCAAGGCCCACCGCTGATCCATAAAATCTATGAGCCAGGCCATCATTCGGACTTCAGCTTCCGCAACGCAGTCCGCCGCGGCGTGCAGCAACATCACTGGCAGTTCGGCGATATGCCGCCCGTTACCACGGTATCAACCGATGAAGTAGCGCAGATAACCTGCTACATCCGGGAGATGCAGCGCGCCAACGGCATCTTTGAGGGTGATGCTCTTGGAACACAGTGCTGATCCGAGCAGTCCTCTACTCGGATGCACAGCGTCTTGCAACGCGACCGCGCCGAGCGCGAACGGTGCAGCGGTTTCAGGCGAGTTCCCGCTTCAGGTTCGCCCACGTCCACACGACCAACTCACCCGCACCCTTCATCGGTCGCCACTTCTTACCCTGGGGCCGGAGTTGGAACCGGCGTTTCTTCAGCCCTTTGGCGATCTTGATCTCTTTCAGGACACCAGGAGCATTGTGAGTGTTCGCACCCAATATCACGACGAACACGTCAGCGCGGGCAATAGCACTCTGCGCTTTGCTCAACCACGTGGGATCGGGATGCCGCTCCCCCAGGGAAGAGTCAGTGACCGAAAACGGGGAATCAGGAAGTCTAGCCTGTCCGATCAGCGTCTCCTTGAGCTTAAAATCCGTCTCGTATTCGAAGCTGACGAACATCTTGATCTTGGCCATTCGTTGCCTCCCTTTCACTACCTGACTCGAATTGGATGCGGCAGCGGTTGATTGAAGAGATAGCCCTTCTCGTTGAAGGGAATCTCGCGCGGCTGCGTGTTGCCCGCCGCGTCGGTGGCACGAGTCATCACGGTGTACTCGCCCGGCTGCGCGTCCCACGCCAACTCGAAGCCCGCCCATGAGTACTGCACCTGCGGTCCTCGCACCGTCGCATCCCGCCAGGTTTGCCCGGAATCGAGGCTCCACTCCATCTTCCGCAGTGGCCCGGCTGGCGAGTGAGCATAGCCACGCAGCCGCTGCAAGCCGGCCCGTAGCTCGGCCGGCCACGGCAGCGCCAGCGCGCTCTTTATCACCTGGGTAGTGACCACTTGGCCCAACGCTTCACCTTCCGGCGGATAGTCGTCCCCAATGAGCACATACGACGTGGTGTTGTTGCGCGTCCACAGGCGCTCCGCAGAGACCACAATCCGACCCAACCACTTGACGCTGGTGCTCCCCACCCAGCCGGGTACGAGCGCCCGCAGGGGAAAACCGTGATCTTTGGGCAGGGCGGCACCGTTCAGCGCGTAGGCCAGCAGCGTATCCGGGTGCAGCGCCTTCCCGACCGGTATGACGCGGCGAAAGCCCGCCTCCGGCGACTCGCTGTCCAGTCCGATCAACAGCACGCTGACCGCCCGCTCCGTGATTCCGGCCAGCTTGAGCACCTCCCCCAGCGCAACACCTCCCCACTCGCCGTTGCCCACGCCCCCCGTCCTCCATTGGGTGCCGGCTGCCGCCCGCCCCTGCACCAGATCGAACATCGCCCGCTGATTGCCGGCGCATTCCAGGTAGGAGACGAGAGTGCGCCGTGGCAGGTTCCGTATGTCGTCGTAGGTCAGCTCCAGCGGATTCGTAACGGCGTCGCCTGTAACCGACAGCCGCCAGTTGGCTACGTCCACGTCGAGACTGACGGAGTTATTGCGGACAAAGAACAATTGGTTGGGAGTAATCAGCCCTTCCATATGCTCCAGGCGAGCCTCCAGACTCTTGCCATCATCGTGGACGATGAACGGCACTGTGTCCTTGAACCATGCCTTCATGTCCCCTGCCTCGGAAGCCGCCGGCGTTGTACGCCGCCGCCCCGGACCGGTACATGCCGCCAGCACGGCAGCCGCACCTCCGGCAGAGAGCAGTTGCAAGAACCGACGCTGATCCATGCCCCGCCCCCGCGCTAACAGCCAGAGCCGTGCCGCTTCCGCCGCGACCTTCTCCGGCCCGCTGCGCTCGTGGTCCACAGGCATATTCTCCCCGCTCACCAGTCCACTCGCTCACGAGCACTGCCGCCTCTGACAATACCACGATTTTTACCGAATTCGTCACCTAGAATTCGTGTGGTATCCTCATACACCCAAAGGAGCACCGTCCGATGCTCGCCAAACTAACCTCCAAAAACCAGCTCACTCTGCCCCAGACAGTGGCTTCCGCGTTTCAGGGCACGGAGTATTTCGACGTGACCAACGAAAACGGCCGCATCGTGTTGACACCCGTACCCCTCGGTCGAGCCGCTGCCGTGCGGCGCAAACTGGCCGATCTGGGCCTGTCCGAGGCCGACGTGCCCGAAGCCGTGGCCTGGGCACGCCAAAGCTAAATGCCCCCACTGCGCGTGGTGCTTGATACCAACGTGCTAGTGTCGGCTTTGCTGTTCCCGGCCGGTTCGTTGTCTGGCTGCGGGAACAATGGCAGTCGAGAGTCGTCTTGCCGCTGGCGAGCCATGCTACAACAGCGGAGCTGATCCGGGTGCTTTCCTATCCGAAGTTCCGCCTGACCGACGATGAGCAGGAGGACCTACTTGCCGACTACCTACCCTGGTGCGAGATGGTCACCGTGACGGAGCCTCCGGACACCCCGGATTGCCGAGATCCCTTCGACCGCCCCTTCCTTGAGTTAGCACTAATAGGCCAAGCTGATGCCTTGGTGACAGGCGATGGCGACCTACTGGCACTGGCAACAGTGTTTACTGTGCCGATCATCACCCCCAAGGCACTGAGAGACCATTTGTAGGCGAGAGGTAGTTCACCACTCCCTACGGATCGCCCGGACCACCCCCGCTGAGACGCCGCCACGCCCGCCGCCCAATTGCCGCCACGTGGCGCACGTCCTCCGCGCCCAGCAGCCACAACGCCCCGGCGTACACGCTCATCCCCACCACGCCGGCGCCGACCAGCAGTAGCCCCCACACCGGCACCGGCAGCCCCGCCGCCGGCGTCAGCACGGCGCGGTCGAGCGCGAGCAGCACTCCGGCCATCGCCGCCGCGGCCACCCCGACCCGCAGTGCCGCCCGGCTCAACCCTGCATCACGTACAGCGTGCCACAACCGTCCAGGCCCTTGACTGTCAGGACGCTGTACCCCCGGCACCATGCCATCCACCACCCGCCAGAGCAGCGCCGCCAGGATGACACCGTGCGCCGAGTTCTGCACCGTGTTGGCGAACACCAGCGCCGGCATCCCCCACTCGTCCACCAGCGCCAGCGCCACCACGACGTAGAGGCCGGCCGTGACGACGCCCACCAGGACAGGCGTCCGCGTGTTTTGCAGCGCGTAGAAGGCCGCAATCAAGACCTGATCTATCGCCACGAACGGTAGCTGCGGCGCATAGAACAGCAGCGCCAGCGCCGTGATGTCCGTGCTGTCGGCGGTGAACGCGCCGCGCTCGAACAGCAGCCGCACTACCGGCTGGTGCAGGACAAGGAGCACCACCGTCAAGGGGGCGATGCATAGCAGCGCCAACCGCAGCGTGAGCGCCAAGGTCGCCCGGTACGCCGCAAGGTCCGGCGGCGGCTCCGACGTCCCCTCCGGCTTGCCGGCCCGCCGCCACGCGACCAGCGCCGCCGCCTGTTTGGACAACACCGGCAGCGTCGCAAAGGACAACGCGGTCGCCACCAGGCCCAGCGGGAGCTGCACCAGCGTCGTCGCATAGCGCATGGCCGCGATACTGCCCGCGCCCGTCTGGGACGCCAGCCGCGTATCGAGCGATGTGACTCCCGCCGAGACGACCAGCCCTCCGGCGACCGGCGCGTACAGCCGCACGATCCGCCGCAGCGCCGGATGCCGGAAGTTGGTGAGCGCACGCCACCGCACGTCGCGCAGCGCCGGCGACTGCGCCGCGCATTGGAGCACCGCGCCGGCCAGCAAGCCGAGCACCAGGCCGCCGAGGCCAAAGAACGGCGTGAGCAGCAGCGCGCCGGCAATGATGCCGACGTTGTAGAGCGCGGTGGCAAAGGACGGGAGTACAAAGCGCTCCCGCGCATAGTGCGCCGCCATCAGCACACTGGCAATCCCGAGCATCGCCACCGACGGCATCGCCAGCCGCACCAGACGCATACCCAGGTCCCGCATCTCCGGCGCGAAGCCTTCACCCATGAAGGCCATGATTTGCGGCGCCGCCACGATCAGCAGCCCCACGACCGGGATCAGCACCAGAAGCGCCGCGCCAACTGTCGCCCCCAGCGCCCCCGCCAGCCGGTCCCGCCGCTCACCCGGCCGGTTCCCGTCATCCGTTGCCTCTTTGCCCGGAAGGGCAGGGCCGGTCGTGTCGTCGCGCGCGTATTCGCTGAACACCGGCACCAGCGCGGCCGTCAACGCGCCACCGATCAGCAGGTCGTAGACCATCGTCGAGACCCGGCTAATGACCCCGAAGATTGAAGCGTGCGCCGAGGCACCGAACAGGGCCGCAATAGTCTGATCGCGGACGAGGCCGAGAATTCGGCTGGCGAGGTTGCCCACCATGACCAGGCTCGCCGCCGTCGCCACCCGCCGGGGCACATCACTGCTAGGTTGTGTTGACATTTGAGTTGGGAGGCAGTTCGACCACCCCTCTTTCGTCATTCCGGCGGAAGCCGGAATCCAGGTGTCCGGGACCGCAGCCAGCATACCCGCCTTGGCATCCCGCTTCCGCGAAAATGACCAGGAAATAGCATCGTCAGCGGCTCACCCCGTACCGCCATCCACCCCCTCTCCACATGGTGGAGAGGGGGCCGGGGGGTGAGGTCTGCCCCGCCCGCAGTTCCCCGCGCAAAAACCACCCTTGTCAGCGGTCCAACCCTCGCCGCGCCAGACCCGCCAGTTGAGCGATGAGCGCCGAGGTCGAGGCCCCCGGCACGCTCGGCACCAAGCGCACCACCCCGCCTCCTCGGCGCACCGCAGCCGCCTCCGGCAGCCGCGCTTCATCCACCCCGCCAGGGCCGGCGCCGGCATAGTCGGCTCCCTTGATGTACACGTCCGGCCGCAGCGCCTCCACCAACCGCACCGCCGTCGGATCGTCGAAAATCGTCACCGCGTCCACCACCCTGAGCGCCGCCAGCAAGGTCGCCCGCTCCTGCTCCGGCACCAACGGCCGCCCGGGCCCTTTCAACTGCGCAACCGAGCGATCCGAGTTCACCCCCACCAGCAGACATTCACCGAACGACCGGCCGACCTCGAACGAATGCACGTGACCGGCGTGCAGCAGGTCAAAGCAGCCGTTGGTCAGCACCACCCGCCGCCCCTGCCGCGCGGCCGCCGCCCGCCACGCACACATCTCGCCCAGCGTCAGCACCCGCCCCGTCATCCCACCTCGCCCCCGCCCCCCGCTCCGCTCATCACGCCTATTCCGTCATTCCCGCACCAGCGGGAATCTATGTCCTCCTGCCCTTCAGGGGGACCAAAGGAGGCCATCCACATAGCCCATAGCGGTGGCTAATGGTCAGTCGTGCCGCCCCACCCATCCACAACCGCCAGCAACTCGCCGGAAGACACCGTCGCCGTGCCCACCTTGGCGACCACCACCCCGGCGGCCAAATTCGCCAGGACGGCCGCCTCGCGGAAGCTCCCCCCGGCCGCGAGGCCCAAGGTAAACACCGCCGCCACCGTGTCACCGGCCCCCGTCGGGTCCGCCACACCGCCGCCGGCCACTGGCATCGCCGGGAGATGCACCGGCGGGCCGTCGTGCGTGTACAGCGACATCCCTTCCCGGCCGCGCGTTATCAGTACTGCCTCCGCCTCGCTGCCCACCAGTAGCTCGGCGCCGGCTCGGTCGAGCTCACCTGGTGTGGTGATACTGCGGCCGAGCGTGGCCTCCGCTTCCGGCTGATTCGGTGTCAGCGCCGTCGCGCCCTTGAACCGCAACAGGTCACCGTGCGCGTCCGCCACCACGATTGCCCCGGCTTGACGCGCCAGCGCAATCCCTTCGGACACCGCGGCTCGGTGCATCACGCCGATCTCGTAGTCCGACATCACCACGGCGCCCGGCTCGGCCGAGTCCACCCGCAGGCTCTTCCGGAGACGTTTCAGGAGCGTCTTCAGCACCGCGCCCTCCACTGGCCGCCGGTGTACACGGTCCACCCGTAGGAGTAGCTGCTGGACCTGTTGCTGCACGCCGCCCGCCCAGATGCGGGTCTTCGTCGTCGTCGGACACGCCGCATCCACCACCAGGCCGGCCACGTCAATACCCGCCGCGTGCAACCGCTCCCTCAAAAGCTCCCCCATAGCGTCGTCGCCCAGAACCCCGCAGACGCCAACGGCAGCCCCCAGCGCCGCCGCATTGGCCGCCGCGTTCGTCGCCCCACCCGGCAGAATGGTCCGCTCCACTTCCTCCAAGACCAGCACCGGTGCTTCGCGGGCCACGGTCGCCGCCCGCCCGACGACCTGCTCGTCCGCCACAATGTCACCAAGCACCAGCAATCGCTGGCCCCGTATCCCCTCCACCAACTGCCGCAGCCGTCCCTCCGCAATATCCGTCATCGTGCCGTCCACCTTAACAGCGGTGAGTAGCCAGTAGCCATTGGTCGGGCATCACCCCCCGGCCCCAATCACGCACCACCGGCCACCAGCGCAGCGACCGCTGCCCGGTCCGGGAGGGCAACCTGAGCACCCATCGCGGTGGTCGCCAGCGCGCCGCCCGCACACGCAAACCGCACCGCCGCGTCGAGCCCCTGACCCTCCGCCAAGGCCACCGCCAACCCACCGACAAAGCCGTCACCCGCGCCCGTCGTATCAATCGTGTCCACCCTCCATGCCGGCACGTCCGTCGTCCCGTCAGCCGTCGCCACGTAGGCGCCCTGGGGCCCCACCGTGAGAATGACCTGCCCGTAGCCCAGCCGCTGCAAGCCCTCGGCCCAACCAGCCGGCGATTCGGCAGTCAGCCCGGCCGCCTCACCAACCAGCGCCGCTTCCCCCTCGTTGACCACGAGCGTATCCACCACCGCGCTCCACGCCCCCGACAACGGCATCCCCGGCGCCGCGTTCAAGATGGTCCGGATGCCGCGGTCGCGCGCCAGCCGGAAGGCGGCCAGTGTCGCCTCAGCCCGCACCTCGCACTGCCCCACGACGACATCGGCGTCCGCCAGCAGCCCATCCTGTGACGCCACGTCGTCCTCCGTCAGCGCCATGTTGGCACCCGGCGCCACGGCAATCGCGTTCTCGCCCGCCGCATCCACAAAGATCAGTGCCACGCCCGATGGCTCGCCGGGATCACGCCCCAGACCGGCCGTGTCTATGCCATAGTGCCTGAGATTGTCGCGCGCGGCCTCCCCGAACGAATCGACACCCACTTTCCCGATGAACCGCACCGTCGCGCCGAGCCGCGCCGCAGCGACCGCCTGATTGGCCCCCTTGCCACCGGGAGTGGTGAGAAAGTCCCCGCCACCGACTGTCTCCCCAGGGCGTGGCAGGTGCGGAGTCTGCACCACCATATCGGTGTTCACACCGCCCACCACCACCACGACTGGCTCCATCCCCCTCACCCCCACCCGAACACATGCCCCAACAATGTGGATTGTACGCCAGCGCAACCCAGGAGCACTATCAACCGTGACGTCGGACCACGCTGGTCTGGCACATCAGGCGAGCGTCAGCCTGGGGACTGGCCGCGGCCAGCCCATCCTGCCGGTCGCGCCACGCTTTGCTGCACTGGCCTCGACGCTGGCAGCCACCACAGCATGACCAGCAGCGTGGCCCAAAGGACCACATTGATCCCGGCGATCCGCTCCGGGGTCAGTATCCCCAGCACGCCGGTGAAACACTCGCCCCAGGGCAGTCCTGTCCAGCCACCGACATGCAGCAGGTTGGCTGTGAACGTAATGCTCCAGCCCACAAACCAGGGGATTAGATGGCGATGACGGATCAACGCTACAACCATGAGGGGAAAGAAGGGCAGCAAATGACGCTCGTGGATTTGCGTAGGCAGCATGAAGAAGCTGGCATATATAGCGACGGCCGCGGCTGCCCAGTATCGTGGCCCCCACCGCCACATCCAGATGAGCACGAGCAGATATGCCGCGGCAAACGCTACCAGGCCGACTGCTCGCCGCGGCAGGCTGTCCCATAGGGGCTGTAGATCGGATTGCCGACGCTCCTCCGGGTCCAGGGCCAGCCACCAGATATTGTAGGCGTTATTTGTAGGGCGGGCGACACTGCCGAAGGAGCCAAGCTGCTGCAGTCCGCCGGCTTGCCCACTGCTGCGGAAGAGGTGTTCTCCCTGCCCCACTAGGAGGAACGGCAGGAACGCCAGCACAAGCACGGAAGCCAGCACTTCGCCGCTATGGAGCATGCGCCGCAGGCCACTCCGCTGCCATTGCAGCACGGCAAACACCGGCAGTAGGATGAAAGCCTGTACTTTTACCAGCCCGCCCAGCGCATAGAACACCGCGCTGCGCCGAACCTGCCCGCGGCCGGCGGCCAAAAAGGCAGCGATCTGTCCCAAGCTAAACAGCGAGTCGATTTGTCCCCACCAGGCGGAGACGTAGATCAAGGCCGGGTGCAGCAGGATCGCGGCGGCTGCAGCTACTGCCCACCGAGAGCCGGCAGACTGTCTGGCCCAGCGGTACACCAGCACGCCGATGAAAAGATCGGCAATACAAGCTGCCCCCTTCACGAGCACCGTATATGTGACGGAATCTAGGGCAGCGGCGAGGCCGGCACCCTGAAATCCAAAGGAGTGGTTACTGAGGCGTGCAAGCTGCGCTATGCACCAATACAGCAGGGCCGACAGCGGCGGATAGTTTATGCTGGGCAGTTCATAGACCCGGAAGAGACCGTGTTCGACAGCGAACAACCCCCAGTGCTTGAAAATTATAATGTCCCCGGCAAAACCCGGCTGCTCAAGCAAGGGCATACGGACGAGCGCACCAAGCGGGACTAGGACCACCAAGAGCCAATCGTAGCGGCTCGCGAGGTCACTGTTGCCGAAGCGAGGCATCGGGTAAACGGGTAGCAACTTCACAGCGAACCGTAGTATAGCCGCTCGCTCGCTGAACACGGGACGTTGCAGTACACTAGGGTGGCACCCAGCCGCTCCGTAAGTGGGGCATTACGAAAAGCCCCCGGATACACCGTTGCCGCCATGTAGCCACATGTTACGACGCACAATCCGTTGGAGCCACCCCACACCGCGAAGCTGGACGACGGGTCGCTATCGGCGTCCGCTAATAGCAGTCGTGCTGGCACTCGTCAGCCTGCAATGGACCGGTCAGCCTTTTGCACTCACAGAATCGTTGCAGCCGCTCGCCGACGGTAGCCTGGTTGCCCTCATGTTCTGCTACGCAGTGTGGTGGTCCCTGCTGTTGTGGACACAGTTGGCCACCGAACGCTGGAATAGCAGCGAGAGGATCGCACCATCTCTATCGTAACGCACCCCACATCGTTCCCACAGCCCCGTGCCTACCCCATGAACAGCACGTCTTAGGCACATTTTCTCGCCCGACCACCGCTCCTGCCAGGATAGATGCTGACGGCCGGTCGTCGCCCGCCATCAGGCGAGGGGGCCGGGCGGTGCATCCAGGACCCGCTCCACGTGTACCTGCAAGCGCTCGCGGAACGTCGCTGGCGCGAAGCGGTCCGCTTGCCGCCGGCACACCGCCGGGTCGAACTGCGCCGGATCGAACGCGGTCATGGCCGCCGCCAACGCCTGGCCCGTCGGCTCGGTGAAGAATGAGCCGGTCACGCCGGGCACGACCGTCTCCAACGCACCGCCCGCGCCATAGGCAATCACCGGTTTCCCCGCCGCGTTGGCCTCCAGCGGGGTCAAGCCGAAGTCCTCTTCACCTGGGAAAAGCAGGGCGCGGCAACCGGCCAGTAGCTCGGCAACAGCGTCGTCGGACTGATACCCCAAGAACCGCACGGTCGGACCGGCGAGACGGCGGAGACGCGGCTCTTCCCCCCCGGCACCGACGATCACCAATTCCTCCTGCAGCGCGTTGGCGGCGGCAATCGCCAAGTCCACGCGCTTGTAGGCCTCGAAGCGCGACACCACGAGCCAGTAACACCCCGGCTCCGGCGTCCGTTGGCGGAAGCGCTCGGTCTGCACCGGGGGATAGATCACCGTGGCCGGACGCCGGTACACTTGCTCAATCCGCCGCGCCACGTTCCGTGAGATCGCAACGAACGAGTCCACGCGGTCGGCCGCAGCCCGGTCCCAGCGGCGCAGCGCCGCGCGTAAGGGCCGCTCGCCCAGCCGCAGCGCCCGCGGCAGGTGCTCGCGAGCCGTACCCGGCGCATAGCCCCACAAGAACCGCGGCGGCGTGTAGCAGTAGCACACGTGCCGCGCGCCCGGTGGCGCCGCGACGGCCTTGGCGCCGAAGCTGGCCGACGAGAGCACGAGGTCATAGCCCTCCAACTGCAAGGCGCCGAACACCAGCGGTTGCCAAAGCGCATAGAGTCGCTGCCAGCGCCGCCGGCCGGGCAGCCGGTCCACCCAGGTCGGGCGGATGTCCATGCCCCGAAATGCGGCCGGCAGCCGGTCTCGCACGTAGAAGAGGGTGAACACCGGCGCCTGCGGCCAGATGGCGTGCATCTCCGCCAGCGTCCGCTCGGCGCCACCGTAGACGTACAGATAGTCATGCACCAGCGCAACACGCATCGCACCCCGATTATAGTCGCCAGCAGCTAGTGGCCAGCAGTCAGTTGGAGCCGATACGCACTGGTATACTGCTCTTGGAGCAGGAGACCGCGTATTACGCGCCGCAAGCGGGTACCCACATGACCGAGCAGCAACCTCTAAATGAGGAATCATCTGCCGTTCAGGCCCATCTGACTACTATGCAGGGTGTGATCCAGCGGATGGCCGAGAACAGCCGTTCCTGTAAGGTGTGGTGCATCACGCTTGTCTCGGCAATCCTAGTGCTTGTAGCGCAAACAGGAGAACCGAAGCACGCGCTGATCGCGCTAGTCCCGCTGATCCTCTTCTTGGTCCTCGATACCTACTACCTAGCACTAGAACGGGGGTTTCGCAAATCCTACAAAACCTTTGTCGAGAAGCTGCACAGCGGTGAACTGGATTCATCGGATCTTTACTTTGTGGACCGCAAAAGATCGATGCCCAAGCAGTTCTTCGCAAGACTATGGTTCTTC
>JAJDZR010000249.1 GCA_022824545.1 Chloroflexota bacterium | reverse complement strand
GTCAGCCCAAAGGGCCGCTGCTCCAGATTGCTCATCGCCAAGTCTGCCCCGGGTTGGTCCAGGGCACTGTACCACCACGGCCGGGGGCGCCGGGCTGCCCCGGCCCGTCTTCCCACTTGCGTGGGAATCTCGCGTGCAGCCCGCGCACCCCCCTATGGTCCCCCCGCTGCGGCAGGGGGACATGGATTCCCGCGCAAAGCGGGAATGACGGCGGACGAGGTCTACAGCCGCGGCCGCGGCCGGTTGAGGATGTTAACGGCTACGCGCGTCAACTGCTGGACCCCTTGGTCCACCGAAAGCTCACCCTTCCAGATCGAGTGAGCGCCCGCGGTGAGCTGACTATGGAACTGCGACACCCACAGGTTGGCAGGATACTCCAGCGGGTGAGCCGAGAGCAACGTCTGGTGCCACGAGCGGTGCGCCTCCGTCGCCGTCAGCTTTGCGTCGGTCCACACGTCGGGCCGCGAGCTGGGAATGAGCCGGTGATCGTTGAGCATCAAGCCGCCTTCCTTCGAGGAGTGCAGCTTGTGCAACTCCCAGGCGGCGTCGGGGAACTCGCTCCGCCTGGCAATCGGGATCGCGTCGGTCTGCAACATGCCCCCGTTCGTACCGCCGCGCCCCTTCGGAAGCTGGGTCACGCCCCAGTTGAAGTCCCAGGCCTGGGAGCCCCACCAGCCCCAGTAGCCGTTCGACCACATGGCCAACGTGCTCTGCGGCAGATAGCCCGCGGAACTGCCGCCCCAGGACCATTCCGGCGGTAGGACGGTACGGTAACGGTGGAACCAGTCGTAGACGCGCTGGATAGCGTCCCGTACAACCCCTTCGTTGAACATGGACTGCGTGCGCTCTTTGTTGAGCGCGCTGCCGCCGGCGGCCCAAATGTCCTGCAGGAACCCGTTGTAGTACCCGGTCAAGGGCCGGTAGCCCCATTGCTGGTCCGCAGCCTCGCCCGACTCGCCCCGCTTCGTCAGCTGCTGGGCCGTTTCGAGCAGCTTGTCCTGGCTCCAGTTCTCGTTCGGGTACTCGATGCCAGCCTCGTCGAACTTGTCCTTGTTGTAGTAGAGGCCGGTGATCGAAGGGTGCGACCACAGCGGCAGCGCCCAGAGGATGCCGTCCTCACGCATCGTCTCGACGGCCGCCGGGTACCAGTCGTCCATACTGATGTTGTCCCGCTTGGCGTAAGCATCGAGCGGCAGCCATACGTCGTAGGCCACAAAGTCGTACAGGTTGCCGATGCTCGCCGTCCACATCAGGTCCGGTTCCGTGCCAGCGGCGGTTTGGATCAGCATCTTCGACTCGTGGCCGCCCGCGGTAGGCTCGGTGTTCACCTCCACGTTGGGGTTGCGCTCCCGGAATACCTTGGTGATGGCCTCGAACCCCTTCTCCTCAGGTCCGGCACGGAACATGAACCGGATGGACCCCTGCGCCTGGCCGGGCGCAGGTGCTGGGCCGGGAGCCCTGGCCGGCGCATGATCCGTCCGGAACTGCGGCGCCTGTACCTCGACGATCTTCTCGACGACCACCGGTCTGTCAACGGTGACCACCTTCTCGACGACGACCGGCTTCTCGACGGTGACCACCTTCTCTTGCACGATGGTCTGCGTCTGACCTGCTGCCCCGGCCGCACCCTTGGCGCCGGCGGCGCCGGTCGCGCCGCGCTCACCCTGGGCACCGGCAGGTCCGGCGGGGCCCGCCGGCCCCTGTACGTAGCGCACCTCGATTTCGCCACACGCCGCAAGCAGCGCGCCGCCGGCAAGTGCGCCGAACGTAAGCACTGAGGTCCGTCGGGTGAAGTGTCTCTTCGCTTTGGAACTCATGGTTCTCCCTCCTTGCTGTGTGCCACCTCACGATTGGGCTGTCCGGCCTAGCTGCGTGGCAACCCCTCGCCACGCCTGAGCAATCAGTTGTCGGCTCGACCTCCTTCCGTCTGCTGCCCTAACAGGTGGGCGATGTGCCGGCGCGTGTGTGTAATGTGGGTTTCGACCGCCGCGGCGGCAGCCGTCGGATCGCGCTGGCGGTAGGCCTCGATAATGGCCCGATGCTCCTCATACGTGGCCCGCGGTCGTCGTTGGGTCGTTGTGTAGTACACTCGCGCAATCTGCACCCGGGCGCCCAACGTCTCGTACATCTCGGTGAGGCGCTCGTTGCCGGCAGCCCGCACCAAGACCGAGTGGAACTCCTGATCCAGGCGGCTGGCAGCCGGGTAGTCGTGGTAGGCATCGCTCCGAAACGTCCGCACGGCCGCAGCCAACAGTTCTTCCAGGTGCTTCAGCGCCGCGCTGCTCAGGCGAGTCACGCCGCGGCGGGTCGCGTGCAGTTCTAGCGCCAAGCGCAAGTCCAGGATGTCGTCAATCTCGCCCGGCTCCAACCGGGCAACCGTCGTCTCTCCCCGCCCCTGCATCTGCACCAGACCCTCGGCCTGGAGCCGGCGCAGCGCGTCCCGCACCGGGGTCACGCTGACGCCGAGGTGCTGCGCCACGCTGCGGATGGTCAGCGCCGTCCCTGGAGCCAACTCGCTCTGCAGGATTTTCTCTTTCAGCGCGTCGTAGATCCGCTCGTCCAACTGGCGCTGGTCCACCTCCAAGCCCACCAGCGGGTCCGCTGGCGGGGTAGCAAGCTGCACGGCGGATGGAGACTCAGGTGTCGTCACCGCTAAGGTCACCATTGATGCACGGAACCTGATGCATCACACTTTCGCCGCCCAGTATAGAGCGCGCTCCCGGCAGAGTCAAGTGACGGGCGCATCGGATTGCGGTGTGGTTTCCGGTGGGGGCGTTCGCAGCGGGAGGCGCCGGCGGCCGAGCGCCCCGGCGCCGAGCAGGCCCAAGGCCAGCAGCGCGAGGGCCACGCCCAGCCCCAGCGCAATCAGCGCCAGCGGAATGACGATCACCGCAGTCGTGGTTGCGGCGATGAGCACCGGGATGTGTCCCAGCCCACGCCAAGAGGGGTCGCGGCGCATCCGCTCCGCGCAACTGGCCAGTAAGGCGCCGGTCAGACCGGCTACGCCGGCTCCGAGGATGCCCGCGATGAATGGCGAAACCGCCGGCCCGGCCAGCCCGACGGCCACGAGAGCACCCGTGAGCGCGCCGACCGGCACATCAACGCGTCGGACGAGCATTGCGAGCGGTAGGCGGCGCGTGCCGGTTGGCCCAGTGACCCGGTGCTGGGCGCGACGCGCGAGCGTGGTGTGCAGCAGCAGCAACAGGCTGTGGCCGGTCGCCGCCAGCAGTGACACCGGGAGCGCCAGGGCCGGCAGGCTCACGCCGGCCCTAGAGAGCGCGCTACTGCCACCGGCCAGCAGCAGCCAGATCGCTAGTCCGACGATATGCACGCGGGCCACGCGGTTATGCGCTCGCGCCAGGGCACACGCCTTCCGCAGTGCGGCTGGGGATGGCAGGGGTGGCGCCGGGGCAGGATTCCGGGAGCGTCGCCTGATGAGTTTCCCCAGCACCAAGTCCAAGGGCAGCGCCAGGCCCGCAACCGCAACCACGGCGATCAGTACCGGCGGCGACGGCGTACCCAACCCGGGCAGGGAGAAGCCCAGATACGTTGCCAGCGCCGCCACCAGAAAGAGCGTCGCGTAGGGGTTCAGACCCGCTGCCACCGCCGCTAGCAGCGCCATACCCATATCCCGGTGCCTCCGCCCGCATTAAGTCATTTTTCCGGTCCGCTTTGCCAGCGCCCAAACCGGCCATCTACATGTAAGGTGAACCTCCCACGTGGTTGCAGTGTCCTAGCAGGTAGAGCGTGCGTGATGCAGGACGAGCGTGAAGTGGTCCGCAGGGTTGGGGCCGGCGATGTGTGCGCGTTTGAGGCGCTCTTCGCTCGCTATCACGAGCCGATCCGCCGGCATGTGCGTCGGGTCGTCCGGGACCCGGCCACTGCCGAGGACCTGACCCAGGAGGTGTTCGAGCGCGTCTGGACCCGTGCCGGACAGTGGAACGGGCGCGGCACGTTCCAGGCCTGGCTGTTCCGTGTGGCCACCAACCTGGCGCTCAACCAGCTGCGCTCGCGGCGACGGCACCCCCAGGAGCCGCTGACTCGACGGGAAGTGGAGTCTGGCGTGCCAACTAACGAGCCTTCCGAGGCGTGGCTGGTAGACCCGGCGGCCGTGGATCCGAGCGACGCGGCCGAGCGCGGCGTTGACCGTGACCGGCTGCGGCAGCTCCTCACCGGGTTGCCTGAAGACAAGCGCCGAGTGCTGGAGCTTGTCCATATCGCCGACATGGACCTCGCCACGGTGGCCGAGGTCCTGGGGATACCGGTCGGCACCGTGAAGTCGCGCCTGTACTACGCACGCAAACGGCTCGCGCAGGCCTGGCGCGAGCTAGACGGCGATGACTGGGAGGGGTAGAGATGGCACAAACTCTGGCCAAGCTGTTGCGAGATGCTCCCTGGCACAAGGAGTCATTCGAAGCACTCATGCACGAGCGCCTGCCACGGTTGCTCGGCGAGCGATTACCGCTCGTCGCCTACAGCGCCGAGGCCACCGGCGAAGCTGCGTACACCGTCCACGTTGCACTGGCCGGATCGTCGGGCGTGGTCCAGGGGAAGTATCGAGACGTTCCCGGACCGAATGCCCAAGGGGTCATCCCGATTGACGGTACCCGGCGGGTGGCCATGCCGGTGGCGACGGACCGCGACCTCGCTACCGCCCGGATCAAGTGTGTCGGCGATCAGCTCTTCGACTTCATTGCCGCCCGGTTAGGACAGGCGCCGGATGATCTTGTGTGGGATGAAGCACTGCTGGCGACCTGGTTTCCGCTCAACAGTTGGGTAACTGAGTTCCTAAGCTCTTGGCCGTATGCGCCGCCTACGCCCCCGTTCGACGAGGTGAACTGGCTTGAGCGCTGGGCAGTACTGCGCCGCCTGGCTATTCCGCAGCACGAGCACGTCTTTGCCCCGGGCGATGCGGGCCGTACCTGTCCATTTATGATGCCGGAAGGCCCGAACATCTACCGCCTCCGCACCATCGCTAAGGGTGCAGCGGTCCGTGACGGCCGCCTCGTCGTGGTGGATGAACGGCCGGAAGCCGGTCTGAGCACGGTAACTGCGCTCATCCCCTTCCTGGAACACAACGATCCTAGCCGGCTGCTCATGGGCAGTAACATGCTGCGCCAGTGGATTCCGCCGCCCGATTCCGAACCCGCCCTGGTGCAGACCGGGAACGAACCGGTGGACGGCGAGGCGTGGCTGGGGCGCAATCTCCTGACCGCCTACGTCTCGTGGGGGCCGGATACGCACGCCTACGGCATTGCACTCAGTGAGTCTGCTGCCCGCCGGCTCGGGTATCCCGACCCGGTGGAGCCGGGAGACAAGTTGAGCAATCGGCACGGCACGAAAGGCGTCGTCGCTCGCATCCTCCCGGACGATGACATGCCGCACCTCGCCGACGGCACCCCCGTCGAGCTGGTCTACAGCTTCCTCCGCAGCCACACCACGTTGGAGTTCGGCGATATCCGTGAAGCGCTGTTGAGCCGCGTTGCCCGCGCAGCCGGCGCTCCGGTCATCGTCTCGCCCTATCAAGCGCC
The DNA here is from genome assembly GCA_022824545.1 of Chloroflexota bacterium. GTDB lineage: Bacteria > Chloroflexota > UBA11872 > UBA12225 > JAJDUF01 > JAJDUF01. The sequence continues at coordinate 26,089 of JAJDZR010000249.1, read as the reverse complement.
AAGCGAGCGGGAGCTGCGCGACCGGCTGGCCGCGGTGGGACTCCCACCCTCCGGGATGGAGACGCTGACTCGCGGCAAGGACGGCCCACCATTGGCTCGTCCGAGCACGGTCGGCTGGGTCTACTGGGGCCGGCTCATCCACCTAGCCGCCGGCAAGCTCGCCGCCGTGGCAGACGGTTCGGAGAGCCGAATCGGCGATCAACCGGTACCGCCAAACGGAGACCTGGCCCCCCGGCCACAGCGGCAGGGTGAGATGGAGTATTGGGCCTACCGCGATGCCGGCGCGTTCGAGAACATCGCCGAGTGCTACAACACGCGGTCGGCGGCGCGGGACGATGCTGCATCGCTGGCAGCCCGCGTCACGGCCGGAGATGTCCCACAGTCCGGTCCACCCAGCCCGCTGTTTACTCAGCTTGCCCGGCGACTATCCGCCGCGGGCATCCGCGTGGAAGCTCGGGCTGGCCGGCTGTACTTCGCCTTCGCCCGGCCCGAGGGCGAGGTGCTGACCCTGGCCCAGCCGGTCCCGCATCCGTGGTGGCCGGAGCGAGCGCTGTCCGCCGTTGGCGCCCGTCCCGACCTGCCGAGCCATCGGGCGCTGGTCGAAACGAATGACCGCGTCGCCCGGTTCGTGGCCGATGGCGTGCCGGAGCGTCTCATGGGCCGGGCTGTGGCGCAGCTTGCCGGCCAGGTCGCCGCCTACTTCGATGACCTGCTCACCAACCGGCACCTCTGGATCAATGGCCGCCCCCTGTTCAGCGGCCGCGCTGTCATCGCGCCGGGCGCCGATCTCCGTCTGGATCAGATCGGTCTCCCCGCTGAGATCGCCTGGACGCTGTTCGGCCCCCTAGTGACCCGCGAGTTGGGGAAAAGTGATGACGTACACACCCGCACGGCGCGCGCGGCCGAGGCACTCGATGCCCTCATGGAGCGGTCCTGGGTCATCGTCAATCGAGCGCCTACGCTGACACCTACCTGTCTGCTCGCCTTCCACCCGGTACGAATTCCGGACCCGGTGATTCGCCTGCATCCCCTAGTGTGTCCGCTCATCAACGCCGATTTTGACGGCGACACCGCCTCCGTGTTCCTGCCAATCACGACGGCGGCCCAGCGTGAAGCAGGTGAGCGTCTATCGGTTGCCGCTCACCTGGCACGCGATCCAGGGGTGCTCGAATCGCTGTTGCCTACGCAGGCGGCGCTGTGGGGCCTTGCCGACCTCAGCCGTTCGGCGCAGGGGCGAGACGAAATCTCCCGGCTGGCCGGAGCGGACGTTGCAGCACCCGCAGGCATCGTTACGCGCGAGGCGTTGCTGGCAGCCATGCAGACGGTGCTGGGAGAGCGAGGCGTGGCTCAGACGCTCGATGCACTCGAACGCCTGATGCGGCGCGGGTTTGCGGTCGCGGCCGCGTCAGGCGCCTCGATCAATCCCTTCATCGGGGCCAGAATCGCGCGTCCACCGGCCCCTACGGATGGTGCCAGCGAGTCGTGGGATCGCTACGCCGAGGCGCTGCAAGAGCGTCTGGCCGGTGGCCGGGATTACGAGGACGACAGCCTCGGCCCTCAGCTGTTGGCCGTCAAGAGCGGTACGCACGGGGATATGGCGCAGCTAGGGCGGCTCGTCGGCTCCCCGGGCAGTGTGGCTGCGTTCAGCGGCCAGACAACGGCAATCCGGCGCGGTCTCGCGGAGGGGCTGACGCCGGCAGAGGGGTACGGTCTCGCCGTCGAGCAGCTCGAGGGGATCGGGCGCGTGGCGAGCAACTGGAACTGGGCAGATTTGTACACGGGTAGTCACGCTCACCTGCGCGAGACCTACAAAGACTCGCCGGGCTTTACGGTGCTGGCGCGGGCCATGCGCGCTACGTGGCCGGGGCCGATCTTCGCCCATGCAGCCGCGACCGAGGAGACTGACCCGCTAACCGATGTCAACAGCCGGGTCTTCGTGGGGCTGCCAGTGCCGTAGGGTCGTCCCTTGTGGGCGCCCTGGACCTACGGTCGCAGCAGGGCAGCGAGCGTGGTCGGTGCCAGGGCTGTCCGGGGCGAGTGGGTATCGCCGAGCGCGCCCATGAGCGTCTGTGCCGGGGCGGGCCGACGGCGCAAGCGTCGGAGCGCGTACTCCAGCAAGGGCGGATAGGCGATGAATGCCTGCACCAACAGACAGAGCGCCTCTTTCGGACGAAATGCGCGTTGCCGTGCTCGACAATACGCGGCGAGCGCGGCGTCGGCGGCGACCGGGGTACGCAGCGCGGCGTCTGCTCCTGCGGCAGCAAGCTCGGCCCCGCGCAGCGCCCGGTAAATCCCTTCGCCGGTGAACGGGTCGAGGAACCCGGCCGCGTCGCCGACGAGCAGATACCCCGGGCCGGCGGCGACCGGCACCCGGCGGCGCAGGGGGCCGGTCCCCAGCAGCGGCTTGGTGCGTCGCACGCGAGCCAGGCGACTCCCCAAGGCGGGGAATTGCGCCAGCTCGTGCCAAAATAGGGCCTCGATGTCCTTGCCCCACTGCCGCACCGCCCGACCGGGCAGGACCAGCGCGACGTTCACCCGACCGCCCGGTAGCGGCGCCAGCCCCACGTAGGCGCTGGGCCGCACGTGCATCTCGCCGTAGCTCGCCAGCGCACCCAGACCGTCAATGTGCTCGCAATGCGTCACCAGCCCGGTTCGCTGCGGCCACCACCCCGGCCGGATGGCGTCCGTGTGCCGCGCCACCGTGGAGTGCAGCCCGTCGGCACCGACGACCAGTTGCGCGGCGACGTGCCGCGCCGGGCCACTCCCCGTCGCCGCGCTGACGCCGCTGATCCGTCGTCCCTCCCGCAGCAGGTCATGTACGCGCGTGCCCTCCCAGACGGTTGCCCCACGCCGTCGCGCGAGGTCGAGCAAAGCCTGGTCGAGCTGTGGTCGTGGCAGTGCCAGCGCCTGCCCGGACGGATACGTGCCGGCAAAGTGCTCGCCGGACGGTCCGATGAGTTGCATCCCGCGGAGGCGGCGCGGCCGGAGCGCCTGCACCGCCTCCCACGCGCCGATGCGGCGCAGCACGATCTCGACGCCGGGACTGGCAAACTCCGCGCACGGCTTGTCGCGCGGAAACCGCGCTTTGTCAATCACCAGCACGCGCCAATGGCGCGCCGCCAGCAGCGCCGCCGTCGCCGCGCCGGCCGGGCCCCCGCCAACCACCACGACGTCCCACAACTGATCCCGGCTCATGGCCCGGCGCTCTGCGATCTCGGCCGATCCCAACTCAGGGCGAGGCGAAAGGGGGCGTGAGTGCGGACGACGGCGCCGCGCAGCCCCGCTTGCTGCGCCAGCGCCGACAGCTCGGCCACGGTGTAGGCGCGCCGCACCGACAGCGGTCCGTCGTGCCGGGTCAGGCGGCTGCGGATAGCGACGTGGGCGACGAGCCACACGCCCGCCAGCGCCGGCCACGAGCGTTCCAAGTCGGTGACCACGACCGCGCGCCGCGCCACGCGCCCCATTTCGCGCAGCAGCGCCACCACGCCGGGCGCGTCGAGGTGGTGAACCGTCAGCGCGCAGAGCACGAAGTCGAACGACTGCGCGGCAAACGGCAGCGCGCGGCCATCGCCCCGGACGAGCACGAGCGCTGGCGGCACAGAACTGCTTATGTCAAGCCACGCCGCCGCCGTCTCGATGACGCCGGCGCTGGGGTCTACGCCGACGGCCCAGCCCTGCTGCCCGCTTGCGGTAGCCCACGCGAGGAAGGCGGCCGGAAGATCGGCGCCACCGGTGCCAATGTCGAGCAGCGTGACCCGGCTGCGCCGCGGGAGCACCCGCAGGCGCGGCCGCAAGTAGCGGCGGACGAGTGCCCGGCCACCGAACCAATGGTTGGCGCGGCGCAAGTCAGCGAGGTTGCCGGCCAAAGACGCGCTGGCTGGCGCCTCGTCGAGCAGCTCCCGCCGCTCCGTTTCGCGGGCCGGGCGCCAAGCGAGCCGCGGCCACCTGCCAGGAGCGGACGTTGCCGGCATAGCGCCATGATGCCGGGGGCAGCGGGCGCGGCGCAACCGGCCGGTGGTATCAAAGCTGGGCCGCGGGGTGATAGGCGAGTGTCCGGTCCTGGCACAAGCGGCGGTAAGGGGGACCACGTGCTCCGGCCTGTCATTCCCGCGCACGCGGGAATCCACGCCCCCCTGCCGCAGCGGGGGGACCATAGGGGGGCTAGACCCTCGACACGGGCGCGGAAGCCTGCTAGAACGGTGCCGATGCGTCTCGGTAAGCTACCGCCCGCGCTCTTGGCCTCACTCCTGGCAAACCTGCCGCAGGACGATCCGCGTGTCGTCGTCGGCCCGGGGGTCGGGGCCGATGCCGCGGTCATAGATGTGCTCGGTGCGGCCGGCGACGGACGATTGCTCGTTGCCAAGAGCGATCCGATCACGTTCGCCACCGACCGCATCGGCTGGTACACCGTCCACGTCAACGCCAATGACCTCGCGTGCTTGGGCGCGACGCCGCGCTGGCTGCTGGCGACGGCGCTCTTGCCGGAGCAGTGGGAAGAAGCCGACGTGCGGGGTCTGTTTGCTGACCTCGGCACGACCTGCGCCGCGCTCGGCATCACCCTGGTCGGCGGGCATACCGAGATTACCGGCGGGCTGGACCGGCCCATTGTGTCGGCCTGTCTGCTCGGAGAAGTGACCCGCGAGCGCCTGGTGCGCCCCGGCGGCGCCCGGCCGGGCGATACGATCCTGCTCGCGGGCGGGGTGGCGATTGAAGGCTGCGCGGTGCTCGCGCACGAGGCCGGCGCGACGCTCGCCGCCCGTGGCGTGTCCTCTGCCGTCCAGCGCAGAGCGAGGGCATTTCTGGACGAGCCGGGCATCAGTGTGGTCCCCGCGGCCAAGCTGGCGCTCGACACTGCCGGGCAGCATGTCCACGCGCTCCACGACCCGACCGAGGGCGGCCTGCTGACCGGCCTCGCCGAGTTGGCGGTAGCGGCCGATACCGGGCTGGAGGTGCATGAGGAGGCACTGGACGCGGCGGTCCTGCCGGAGTGCCGGGACATCTGTACGGCGCTGGCGCTCGACCCGCTCGGCCTACTCGCGTCCGGGGCGCTGCTCGCCGCCGTTGCGCCGGCCCACGCCGACCGGGTGGCCGCCGCCTGGCGCGATGCCGGTGTGCCCGTGTTTCGCCTCGGACACATCGCCGCCGCGACCGCCGGGCTACAACTGCGCTCGCGCGAAGGGGCAAGCCGGCCCTTGCCGACCATTGACCGCGACGAGATCGCCCGCTACTTCGAGGAGGCCTAGCCATGCCTACCACTCTGGAGCGCGGCGAACGGCCGGAAATATCCTGGTGGTGGCGAGCGGCCCAGCGCGATCAGGAGATGGCCCGCACGCTCTTGGCTGCCGGGTACTTGGAAGGCGCGGCTTTCCACGCTCAACAAGCAGCGGAGAAGGCACTCACGGCGCTCCTCACGGCGCGCGGCGATGTGGGACGTACTCATGCCAGCGTCCATCTACTCACCGCCCTGCGCGGCGCCAGTGTAGACATCCCGCAGGCGGTGGATGCCGCGGCCAAGAGACTCGACCTACACTACATCAATGCCCGCTATCCCAATGGGGTTGGGGGTGCACCAGAGGACTTCTACGACCAGGCGCTGGCAGAAGAGTTGTTAGCCTACATGGAGACGGTGCTGACGTTCGTCGCCGGGCAACTCGAACCATGAGCACACCAAAGCTGTCACCACTGCCACCTGCGGAGGTCTGGTCTGGCGCAGACGATACGACCGTGCTCCAGTGGGCGCGGGCCTATGTCGAGGTGTTGTCGTCCGAGCTACCCATCGCTGCAGCAGCGCTGTTCGGCTCACGGGCGCGGGGCAATTCGCTGCGTACCAGCGATGCCGACCTCGCCATAGTCTCTCCCGCATTTGTAGCACTGGGTCCGTTCGAGCGTTTGGAGCGCGCCTATCAGCCGGACAACTGGTTTGGGCTGGGGGCGAACATTGATCTGGAAGTCGTGGCGTTTGCCCCGGACGAGCTACTGCTCCTCAAGCGGTCGCTCACTTGGGACGTGCTGGCCGACGGAATTGTACTTGCGGACGACGGGACGTTCGCCGCGGCTCGTGCTCGTTTCGAGGCCGCCCTTGCCGCCGGTGACTTACAGCGCACGGCCTGGGGCTGGCGGTTCACGGACCGCGTCGGGGCGACGGACGCGGACGGGGAGGTGGTGTCCGGTGCCTAAGGGGTTCGCGGCACTGCCGATTGCGGCGCGGCCCTCCAAGCCGCGCGAACGTGGCTTGGTGGTGACGATTGACTGGGGCTTGGGCCTGGCGGAGCAGGCGGACCTCTTACGCATCGCCGGCGAGTACATTGACCTGGCCAAGATCGCCGTCGGTGTCTCGCGGCTGCTCGATGCCGGCCTCCTCCGCGAAAAGATTGCCCTCTATCGGCAACACGCGGTGGTGGCCTTCCCCGGCGGTCAGTTTCTGGAGTATGCGTTGGCCCAGGGCGCGACGGACGCCTTCTTGGCGGGAGCGTGCGCCGCCGGCTACGAGGCCATCGAGGTCTCGGACAACCTCATCGAGATCAGCCTGGACGACAAGACGGCGTTGATCGCGCGGGCCGTGCAGGAGTTCGGCTTGCGGGTGCTCGGTGAAGCGGGCAAGAAAGAAGGGCTGGCGCACACCGTACCGCTGGTGGACGACGCGCGTGCGTGCCTGGCCGCCGGTGCCTGGAAGGTGATGCTGGAGGCGGCCGACGTGTTTCCCGCCGGCCAGGAGCCGCGGGCCGCCGTGCAGGATTTGCTGGCACAGGGCTTGCAACCGGCCGAGGCCATCTTCGAGCTGCCCGGTCACTGGATACCGGGCACCACCTATGCCGATCCACCACGTATCTATCGCCAATTGCTCGATGCGGTCGGCCCGGAGGTGAACGTGGCGAATGTCTTGCCGGAGCGGGTCATCGAATACGAGACGATCCGCTGCGGTATCGGCGTCAACGCCGCGAGCGGAGCGGTCATCTGACCACCAGGCCCCTACGAGGCGAAAGGCAATGGGGAATTCGCCATGAACGAAGAGCGGCCGAACATCCTGCTCATCATGTGCGACCAGTTGCGCGCCGACAGCCTCGGCGCCGCCGATCATCCGCTGGTTCGGACGCCGCACATTGATCGCCTGGCGGCCAGCGGCGTGCAGTTCACCCGCGCGTACACCGAGTCGCCGGTGTGTGTGCCAGCGCGGATCAATGCGCTCACCGGGCTGCATTCGTGGCAGGTCGGCGTCTATGACAATGGCCCGTCTCCCCCGCACACCGTCCCGACGCTCGGCACCCTGCTGACCGAGCAAGGCTACTTCACGCAAGCCATCGGCAAGATGCACTTCAAGCCGCCACGCAACCACGGCGGGTTTCAGCGGATGTGGCTGTCGGAGGAGATACCCCCGTACCGGCAAGACGATGAGTTTCTGCAATACCTGCATGGGCAGGGCTACGGACACGTCGAGGAGCCGCACGGCCAGCGCCACGAGCTGTATTACCAGCCCCAGGTGTCCGTTCTGCCTGAGGAGCACCACACCACCGCCTGGACGGCCGACCGAACGGTGGACTTCATCGCCCGCAACCGCAATCGCCCGTTCTTTTGCTTCACCTCGTTCATCAAGCCGCACCCGCCCTGGGACCCACCGCATCCCTACGCAACGATGTACGACCCGGCCACGGTGCCCATGCCGGTGCGCCGGGCGTCCGAGCGGGAGCCGGTGGATACGCACCTGCTGGTCCAGAACCATGGCAAGGGCGTGGACGACCCGGATGACGACCTGATCCGGCTGATCCGCGCCCGCTACTACGGTCTCATCAGCCACATTGACCGCAACGTGGGCAAGATCATCAATGCCCTCGATGAGCATGGTCTCACCGAGCGCACGCTCATCGTGTTCATCTCCGACCACGGCGACATGCTCGGCGACCATTACGCTTGGGGCAAACGCTCATTCTACGAGGGGGCGGCGCGGGTGCCGTTCCTGGTGAGCTGGCCGGGGCGACTACCCGCTGGCGAAGCCCGCGAGCACCTGGTCTCCGGGTGCGATCTGCTGCCGACGTTTCTGACCGCGGTCGGTGCCGCCGACGCCGTCCCTGCCAGTGTCGAGGGGCAAAACCTGCTGCCCATCTGCACCGACGGGACGACGCCGGGCCACGAGGCGCTGGTGGGCCAGTTCTCCAGCGGTCAGCTGATGAAGCTGATGCTGCGCTGGGACGACTGGAAATACTGCTACTTTGCCAACGGCGGTCGGCAGCAGCTCTTCAACCTGCGCGACGACCCGCACGAGCTGGAAGACCGCGCCGGTCAGCATCCGGTGCTGTGCAGCGAGGCGCAGGAGCGGCTCGTGCAGCGTTTCCGCACGGCCGGGCATCGCAGCGCACTTGACGACACGGGCACCGGCCTACGCGCCTACCCGTCTGAACGGCTGCCGCTTGGCCAGATCAACCGCCAGCACGCCATCTGGCCGCACAACGAGCCGGCGTAGCTGCCGCTGCCCCGGCGCCATTGGTTATTCGGATTGCAGCCGGCGGAGCTGGGCGCGGAGGCGTTGTACCAGAGCTTCGGCGGCATTCCTACGGTCCTCGGATTGTCGCAGATCGGGGAGATAGTCACCCGTTGCCGGGTCGTAGAACCGGAGCTGGCCGGCAGCCCAGTGTAGCTCCAGCCCCAGCACCGGGCTGTAACCACGGATCACCCCGTCCGCGCCGGTGTCCAGTGGGAGCGGCTCATACTGGCCATTGACCAAGTGGTCACCGGACAACGGCCGGTCGTGGTACTGGCCGCCAGTGCGGTCAAAGCGCCAGTATTCGGCCACGCCGTACTCGGCATAGATGGCCCGCTTGTGGGTGTAATCCCGCCGCCCGGTGCTCTCCGAGGCCACTTCCAGCACGAACTCCGGTGGCTTGCCCACCTCGCTAATCACATAGCCGTTGCGGTCGAAAATGGCCGCGGGATCCACGCCAAACGCCACGACGCAATCGGGCTTGACCCAGCGGGAGCGGTCGCGAGTGTCGTAGCAGAGATAGCCGTCGCCACCGACGAATACGTCAGGGCGCCGGTGGAAGTAGGTGTCGAGGATCGAGTATGCCGTGGTGATGTAGGGAAGCTGTTGCATGGCATCGGGAGCCTTGGGCGGATCGGGCAGCGGCGCCAGGCGCACGGTCCCGCTGGGTGGTGGGGGTGTGATGGTGGTTGTGGCAGTCATCAGCAGCCTCATGCGGCGAAAGGGCGCGCGGTCACGGGGCCAGTATACCCGGAAATCGCAGCGTGCCGTGGATGCCGCGGTGTCATACCCAGGCCACTGCCCGGCAACGCCCGCTAACTCTTCGCGGGGCTGACGGCGGAGGCGCCGCGTTTCGTCAGCGTTTCCGGCACGAGGAAGGTGAGGACGCCGGCTGAGGCCAGTCCGACGCCGGCCAGTACCCACGCGCCGACGGATAGCCCGAGCAGGTCAGCTAGGTTGCCAACCACCAGCGGCGCGCCGGCGTTGCCGACGTCGCCGATCAGCCGCCACACGCCGAGGAACTCTCCCGATGAACCGGGCGGCGCGAGGTCGGCGCCCAGCGTCATCATCGCGCCGGAGCCAAGACCGTTGCCGAAGCCCAGAATGGCCGTCGCGGCCAGCAGGCCGAGGTAGTCGGTCGCCAAGGGCAAGACCGCCATCCCCAGCCCCATCACGACGAACGATGGGACAGACGCGAACTTGCGTCCAAAGCGGTCCATCACCAGGCCGGCCGGGATGAACAGGGACATATCAATCGCCGACGAGATGCTAACAATCGTTCCCACCGCTGCGACATCGAGGCCAAGGACGCTGGCGCCGTAGAGCGGCACGATGACCTGCCGGCCCTGGCGGATCATCTGCGCGCAAATCTGGGCGGTTCCGGCCGTTGCGAAGCTGCGGCGGTGCTGCCGCACGAGGTCGGCGACATGACCGAGGTGCGAGGTGCGGTGGACTGCACCGACGGGCGCCGGCGGCTCGACCACCCAGAGGAGGGTGATTAGCGCGGCGGTCAAATCGAGCGCTCCCGCGACGATGAAGGCCGTTTCCAGTCCGAACTCGCGGCCGACCAGACCACCGAGCGCCGGGCCGACAAACATCCCGATGCGGGTCGTCCCGCCGAACGCCGAGATCGCCCGGCCCCGGTCGTGGACCGGCACCATGTCGGCGAGGTAGGCCAGGCGCGAGAGGTTCCAGAACGCCGTGCCGATTCCGGCGGCTAGGCGCAGCACCACCAGCAGCGGGTACCACGGCGAGAACCCGAGCGCCAGCGTCGCCAGCCCGACGGCGGTGGCCCCGGCCACCATCACCCGTTTGCGACCCAATATCCCGAGGACCATGCCGGCCGGCAGGTCCATCGCAATCGTACCCAACCCGGCGGCGCCGATGGCCAGTCCGATCAGGCTGAAGGACACGTCGAAGGATTGCAGGTGAATCGGCAGCGTGGGGATGAGGACGCCCGAACTGATCGCCAGCAGGAGCGTCGGGATGTAGACGGGGAGGAAGAGACGCCGTAGCGTGGACAGCGGGCCGCTCCGTGAGCTGTAGTTTCCTCGTCGTGGGAACGCTAGGCGATCTGGCCTGACCGCGCGCGGCGGGGGCTACGACAATCGGTGCGCCAGCGACCGGCGAGGTACGCCACTCAGGGTACCATTCCAACGTCACGGTGAGGATAGGCTAAACCCACAGCCGGAGGAGACCATGAGTGAGAAACTGAGCCACCCGTTCGTGGAGCAACTGCTGACGGGCCTCAAAAGCGCCAAGGCGTACTACGACGCAGAAGCGGACGAGCTTGACTTGCTGCTGCCCGGTAGTGCCGGTCGCGGTGGGGCGGCTGTGCTCATCGGCGACTATTATGTTCGGGTTGACGTAGAGACCGGTAGGCCATTGAGCGTGATTATCTACGATCCCCACGCCTGGTTGGAACAAGAACTTCAGCGGGTACACGCATCATTCGACCAGGCCGCTCGATTACGCGCTGGGTTGGAGCAGTTTCTGGACAAGGCGGCGCATCCCGAAGGGTATCAGCTCAGTCCGAGATCACGGCAGTCACGCCGCGGACCGGTGGCCAGTGACCAGTGGCCCGTGACCGGTGACCAGGCTACGGACCACGAGCCACTAGCCACCGGTCAGGCGATCTTGGCCACCATTAGCCAGGTGCCGGCAGCCGCAGTGGGGTAGGTCGGCGCTACGCTGCCCGGCGCCAGACTTCCAAGGCGCCGGCCTGCTCGGAGAGCTTGTAGTCACGGCGCAGGGTGTTGTGTAGCGCCGCGGCAAGCTCCTCGACACCGAGCAGCGCCGTATTCGAGCCGAGCGGGAAGTCCCGGTCGAAGAACACATATGTCGGCGCCCGGTCGGTGAGGCGCTGCACCGCGCCCTCGACCGCGGCCGGCGTGGGCGGCTGGTGGTCGAGGGGGAGGTGGCGCCAGAGCGGCCCGCGCTCGGCCAAGTGGAGATACAGCACGTCGAGCGGGGAGATGACGGCGGCCGGCTCGCCAGCCGGAACCAGGCGTTGGATTGCCGCGACACCGGCGGCAACCGCCTCCGGCCGGGGCAGGTCCGGTCTGGCCCGCGCGCTGTCAATGCACCAGGGCACTTTCGGCAGCGACCAGCATTCCACCGCTCCGCGCTCACGTCCCCAGAGGGGGTGCGGGTAGCTCAGGAAGCTACCGACCAGCACCACGCAGCCGGTCAGGAGCAGCCAGAGGGCCGGCCAGCCGGCTGCCGGTGCGTCCTGACCGGCCCGCTGAGGCAGCCACGTGGGGAGCCGGCTGGCGGCGTGGGCCAGCAGATAGGTCACGATCAGCACCCAGGGCAGCGAGTGGCGAAACCAGTAGCTCGGCTCGGAGCCGCGAATGAAGTGCTGGTACAGCAGCAACCCCCACGCCGCGAGCGCCAGGAGCAGCGGCGCGGCGGCCGGCGCTCGGCGATAGAGCGCCAGAGCCACGACTGCGGCGGCGAAAGCCACGTACAGCGCCGGCGTGAGGTAGAGGTGGGCGGTGGTGAGGCCGAACGGGTCCAGGGCGCGGGCGTACAGCCCGGCGCTGCCGTAGAGCCAGGGGCCTTCGGCGAGCGCCGACCAGAAGTGCGGGTCGAACGCTGCCGCTCCGACTGTCCCCAGGACCAGCGCGAGGCAGCCGATGACCACGGCGCCGAGCACAGCGGCCGCGGCGCCGGTTGTCCGTGCCAGGGCCGCGGCAACGTGCGTACTGGAGAGCGCCGCGCGGCTGGCGACATAGACTACCAGGACCAGGGTGTTGACCAGCCCCGTGTCCGTGACCCACCAGAGCGACGCAGCAGCGAGCACCGCCGCGCTGACGAGCCAGCGGCCGGCTCCGGTGCGCCAGTGCTGCACGATGGCAAGCAGCAGGGCAAGCTCCAGGGGATTACGCAGGAAGCCGAGCTGCGGGTGCCACCAGGTGAAGGTACCGGCGGCCCAGCCGCCGCCGAATTGCAGCCCCAACGCGAGCACGAACGCGGCGCTCGCCCACAGGATGCTGCCGAATAGCAGACGGACCAGGACGGCGAGCAGCCCGAAGGTGATGACGGTCCCGATCAGCTGGACGCGCACCAAGTTTGCGTAGGTCAGCTCTAGTCCGAGCTGCGCGAGGGACGCGATTCCGATGGGTAGCCCCAGGCCATGGTGCGCGACAATATCCACGCCGGGCGTGCCGCCGTGCAGGACGCCGAGCGTGGGGCCGAGCACGGTATAGCTCCAGTGGAAGAGCCGATCCCAGCCGAAAGCGTCGCCCACCGGGCGCCAGGGGTCGGGCAGCCAGAGCAGGAAGCCGGCGCTGGCGCTACCCGCCACGAACGTCGCCGCCGCTGGCCAGGCGCCGAGCGCCGCCGGCTCGTCCACGCTCCCGGCACGTGCTGGCAGCCGTAGGCCGGATGGGCCGGGCGCAGCACGCCAGCGGCGGCGTTGGGTGGACCACAGTCCGAGGCCGGCGATGAGCGCCACGACCACGCTCGCGCCGATGAGGACATTGACCGGCCGCCACTCCGGCACGCACCGCTCGCCGCATTGGACGATGCTTTGGAGGTAGGCGGGCGCGAGGAAGGGGGCCAGCAACGCAGCCCCTAGCAGCAGCACGGCGCTCGGCCCGGCTGAGGGCGCAAAACGGGACAGCCGGCGCTCGGCAACGGCGCTGCCGGCGCGGGTCCGCAACTGCAATAGCACGCATATGGCGGTGCTTACCGCGAGGCTGCCGAGGGCGAGCGCGGCGGCCGCGTGGCGTGGCTCGCCGCCAAACAGCCCGACGTGTCCGGCAACCGCCAGGCTCGCCAGCGACCAGCCGATAGCGAGGCCGGCGACGGCGGCCATGAACCACTGGGCCGCGAGGGTAGTGGCCGGCGCTGACGCGAGGGCGTGGTGCCGGCTCCATCGCTGCCAGAGCCAGGTGACACCGAGGGCGCACACCGAGCCGGTGACGATGAAGAGCCAGTAGCCGCCGACATCGCTCGAAAGCGGTTGGAAGGCCGGGCGGGCGCTCGGGAGGAGCGTGCTGAGGAGGGCCTGCCGGCGGGACTCGTCGTCGTAGACGTAGCCCGCCGCGAGCAACAGGTGGCCGGCGACAACGACGCCGGTGAGCGCGATCGCCGCGATGCCGAGCGGCGGGTGGGTGGTATCGCGCCCCTGCGGCACGCGCGGCTCCTGTCACGGATGTCTGCCGGCCCGGCACTCAGGCAAGCGACGGATCGCGGGCCGGGATGATGAAGGCGCAGCTCGGGGCACCATCGCGCAAGCGGGCGGGACTCAGCTCGACCGGAGCGCCGACGAGCTTGGACACGAGCCGGCGGTCAATCTCGCAGACGTGTGCCGACTGGCGCGAGACCCGCAGATACGGGCAGTTGTATTCCTGGACGATGTAGCCCTCGTCCGTCTCCGTCAGGTCGGCGCCGCCGCCGGTTTCCTCGAACATGCGCGTGACCTCGGCGACACGCTGCTCGATTGGCTTCCCCTCGACTCGCGGACGCTGTGCCGCCGCCATGTTCTCCGCGACGCGGTCCACGAGGAGCTGCAACGCCTCCTTGCCCTCGATCTGAGCGACGCCGCTCAACAGTTGGAGCGCCAAGTCGTCGTACTGCTTGGGGAAGAATTGCTCTTCCGCTTTGAGGGTGAGCGAGTAGACCCGGTACGGCCGGCCGCGCTGTCCGCGAACATCGGAGCTTGCGATCAAGGCAGTGCGCTCCAGGGCCTGCACGTGCGTCCGCACCGTGATGGGCACGAGGTTGAGATCGCTCGCCAGCTCTTTGAGCGAGACCGAGCCACGGCGCTTCAACACGTCCAGAATCGCCCGGCGCGTTGGGTGCATGGGTACCTACGCTTCCCTACGCTACGCTCACCACAAGACGAGGCGCTGCTGCCGTTTCCGGGTCAGCCCCGGCCCCGCCGTGCCCGCCGCCGCCCCTGTCATTCCCGCTTGCGCGGGAATCCAGAGCGGACCACCTGCTGCCATGTTCGCATAGATGTCTCGGCAATGTCAATCCGGCGGACGGCGGCACGGCGCACCTTCTGCGCCCTAGCACAGTGGGAGGGCCTTAAAAGCGTGATCCCCGGTGCTCGCATGAAGCACCGGGGACCCGAGTTCCGTGCCGTGGCTCTGTCGTGGCTTAGTAGTCCGGCATCGCCGGCGCGGCCGCTTCCGGCTCGGGCAGGTCGGTAATCAGCGCTTCCGTCGTCAGGATCATCGCCGCGATGGAGACGGCGTTTTCCAGCGCGGAGCGAGTCACCTTGGCCGGATCAACGATCCCGCGCTCGATCATGTCGCCGTACTCCTCGGTAATCACGTCGAAGCCGATGCGATTGCTGCTGCTCTCGCCTTGTCGCCGCCGCACGGCCTCCGCGATCACCGATCCTTCGTGTCCGGCGTTGGCCGCGATCTGGCGGACCGGCTCTTCGAGGGACCGCTGCAGGATGGTAATGCCGACCTGCTCATCGTTCGAGTCCAAGTTCACGCCGTCGAGCACGGACTGCGCCGCGAGCAGCGCCGCGCCACCACCGGCGACAATGCCTTCCTCAATCGCCGCGCGGGTGGCCGACAGCGCATCTTCCACGCGGTGCTTCTTCTCCTTCAGCTCCGTCTCGGTCGCTGCGCCGACGCGCACTACCGCCACTCCACCGGACAGCTTGGCCAGCCGCTCTTGCAGCTTCTCGCGGTCGTAGTCGGAGGTGGTCTCCTCCACCTGCGCCTTGATCTGCTTGACGCGGCCCTGAATCTGGTCGTTGTCGCCGTAGCCCTCGACGACGGTGGTGTTGTCCTTGTCGGACACGACCCGGCGGGCGCGACCCAAGTCGGAAAGCTGCACGCTGTCGAGCTTTCGTCCCAGGTCGTCGCTGATGACGGTGCCGCCGGTCAGGATGGCGATATCCTCCAGCATCTCCTTGCGACGGTCGCCATAGCCAGGGGCCTTGACGGCCAGCACATTGAGGATGCCGCGCAGCTTGTTGACGACGAGTGTGGCCAGGCCCTCGCCTTCCACGTCCTCGGCGATGACGACCAGCTCCTTCTTGCCGGTCTGCATCAGCTTCTCCAGCAGCGGGACCAGGTCCTGCACGGAGGAGAGCTTCTTCTCGGTGATGAGCAGGTACGGCTCGTCCAGCTCGGCTTCCATCCGGTCCTGGTTATTGACAAAGTAGGGCGAGATGTAGCCGCGGTCGAAATCCATCCCCTCGACGTAGTCCACCTCGAACTGGAGACCACGCGATTCCTCGACGGTGATGACCCCATCCTTGCCGACCTTGTCCATCACCTCGCCGATCAGCCGGCCAATCTCCGGATCGTTCGCGGAGATAGCCGCCACGTAGGAGATGTCCTGCTGGCCCTGGATGGCGACGGCCTGCTGCTTGATCTCGTCCACGACGGTCGTGAGGCCCTTCTCCAGACCGCGCTTGATAATCATCGGGTTGGTGCCCGCAACGACGTTGCGTAGCCCCTCCATGACCAGCTTCTCGGCGAGCACCGTGGCCGTCGTGGTGCCGTCACCGCAGATGTCGTTGGTCTTGCTCGCTGCTTCCTTGAGCAGCTGCGCGCCCATGTCCTCGAACGATTCCGGCAACTCGATCTCCTTGGCGACGGTCACACCGTCGTGTGTCACCGTCGGACCGCCGAACTTCTTGCCGAGGGCGACGTTGCGCCCCTTCGGGCCGAGTGTGCCTTTGACCGCTGCGGCGAGGGTTTCGATGCCTTCCGTGAGGTGATTCCGTGCTTCTTCGCTAAACGCGAGCTGCTTTGCCATAGATCGTTCCTCCTCTACGCTTCAAGACCTAGCTTTGGGGTGCAAGGGGTTTGGTGCCGCTGCCTGCTGGTGGTGCTGTGAACCGAGACGAGCCACCCTACCTGCGCTGCATTGGCCCACGACTGCACGTCCGCTTCAGGAGGTCTCGTTCTCGCCGACCCGCCGCTGCTCGATGAGCCAGCGGAGAAACTGCAACCGCTGCACTTCACTGCCGGAGAGGTCCAGCTCTCGCCGGTGCCGGCTCTGACGCACGGTGGACAGCTGCGCGACCTCCTCCGCGGTGAATCCTAGCTCGCACAGGTCGGCGCCGGTCAGCACGGTGACGTCCGGCGACGCCTCCGCTTCCGGTACCGTCCTGTGCTGATCCAAAACAGGTTCTCCGTGTGTCTGATCCACACGCGCTGTCGCTTCGGCAGGTAGCTTTGGCACCTGCTCCCTACTGCGCCGAGTATATCGTTCCGATTAGCACTCTGTCAAGGCGAGTGCTAATCGCGGGCGGGGGATGTAGTGCGGCGCTGCCACCATCGCGCGTCGGGTTGTTGTCTCTCGCGCAGCGGCCACCGTGTGAAGCCGTGCTGCTCGTAGAGGCCGACCGCGACCGACGCGCGTTCGTTGGTCCGCAAGGCGATCAGCTCGGCGCCCAGCCCGGCCAGTGCTTGCAGGACTGCGTCGAGGAGCCGGCTGCCTAGCCCGTGCCCTTGCCACGGCGGGTCAACGGCAAGCTCGTAGAGGTAGCCGATGGCGTTGGTGGCCGTTGGCAGGCGGGGCCAGCCTTGGGGCAGCGGGTAACAGATGCGCTCCCAGTCCTCGTAGAACTCGGCCGGCGTGCGCGGGGCGCTCATCACCAGTCCGTACACACGGTCCGCGCCGTTGCCGGCCGCCGCGTCGGTCACGACGAGACACTGCGAATCGGGAATACCGAGCAGCCACTCCAGGTACATGCGGCTGTGGGTCGGATCGTTCCGCTCGCACCATGGCGGTTGCGCGTAGGCCGCCAGGTACACCCGGACGATCTCAGGCAGATCGTCGGGTGTGGCCGGGCATACGGCGAGCCGAGCAGCGCGGGAGTAGTCTGCCGATTCGCTTCCGTCACGTGACATAGAGCAGCACCGTTGTTTTTCGTCGGGGCCGTCCACTGCAAGGCGGCTGCCGCGGCGACACTGCCGCTAGATGAAGGCGGCGGCGCCGTCGGGCTGCGTGCCGAACGGCCGATGCCAGGAGCGTAGCTCCGTGCTGAGGGCCGCTTCGTTCAGCTCGACGCCCCAGCCCGGCCCCTCCGGTAGTTCCAGGTAGCCGTCGCGGAGCTGCATTGGCTCAACCAGCACGTCGCGGCGCGGCGACTCGTCGTCGGCGTGGTATTCGAGGATCAGGAAGTTGTGCGTGGTCGCGGCGAAATGCACGTTGATGGCGGTGGCTAGTGGTCCGAGCGGGTTGTGCGGCGCGACGGTGACGTAGTGGGCCTCGGCTAGGGCAGCGATCTTCTTCATCTCCGACATGCCACCACAGATGCAGATGTCCGGCTGGATGATCGTGGCGGCCTGCTTGGCGAGCAACTCCCGAAAGCCGAACGCGGTATAGAGC
This sequence comes from Chloroflexota bacterium, assembly GCA_022824545.1. Taxonomy (GTDB): domain Bacteria; phylum Chloroflexota; class UBA11872; order UBA12225; family JAJDUF01; genus JAJDUF01. The sequence continues at coordinate 8,298 of JAJDZR010000249.1, read as the reverse complement.
ATCTCACCAGTGGCGATGGGCACGTCGCTCTTCTGGGCCAGCCAGGCAAGTGCGTCAATGTTCTCCGGCCGCAGCGGCTCCTCGAAGAAGAAGGGGCGATAGGGCTGCACCGCGGCGGCCATTTCGAGTGCCCGCATTGGCTCGAAGATGCGGGCGTGCGGGTCGAGGCCGATGTCCACATCCGGCCCGACCGCCTCGCGGACGGCAGCCAGCCGCTCGCCGGCCTGCCGGACGACGGCCGCCCACGGCAACTGCTCGCTGTTGGGGGGCTGGGGCGACATCTTCAGCGCGGTGTAGCCGTATTGGTCTACAAGCTGGCGGGCATGAGCGGCGATGGCCTCCGGGGTGGCGCCGCCGCAGCTCTGGTAGACGCGGATGCGGTCGCGGCACTTGCCGCCGAGCAGCCGATATACCGGCACGCCGGCCGCCTTGCCCGCGATGTCCCAGAGCGCGTGCTCGATCCCGCTGATGGCCGCGTTGACGACCGAGCCGCCCGGAAAGCGCGAGTGCGCGTAGAGGTGATACCAGATACCGTTGACGTCGCGGGGATCGCGTCCGGCGATCCAACTCTGGAAGTCGCGGATGGTCGCCGCCACCGCCTCATTCGGCCCGACCGGATAGGCTTCACCCAAGCCGACCAGTCCCTCATCGGTGTGTACCCGCACGATGAGCGAATCCCGCCCGGTCAGTGGCGCGGCGTGTGTCTCGACCTGCGTGATCTTCATAGTCTCACTCCATCGGTCCTCACCCCGGCCCTCTCCACCATGTGGGGAGGGAATGACTACCGGCATTGGACCCAACCCCCGGCCCCTTCCCTCCAGGGAACGGGAGTCCACACGGCACCCGGCAGCCTCTTCCCTTTAGGGAGGGGGGTGGGGGTAGGTGTGTTCCTACTCCGCTGCCAGGTCGCCTTTGTGGGCCGCGGCAATTGCCTCGCAGAGGCGCATCGTCTCCAGGGCGTCGGCCAAATGGCTCCACGGCTGGCGGTCCTGCTCGATGCACTCTACCAGGTGGCGCGTCTCATTGAATTCGGGACCGCCGACGGCAGCGAGGTCCAGTGGCTGCTCGTAGGGCGCGCCGTCCGCGTACAGGGTGAACCCCGGCGGCTGGTCGCCGGTCGGGGCAGCGGTCGTGTCCAGGTAGGCCGAGAATTCCTCGGCGTGTACCTCGGAACGCTGGATACGGAACCCGACGCCATAGTGGCTCATCATCACGGCGCGGCGACCGTTGGCAAACGTGATGATGGCGTTGTGCCGGTCCCTGCCCGGACCGTTGTGCCAGCGGTCGGCGTAGACCGTTGCCGCGTCGGCTGCCTGCTCCATGTCGTCGCCGGCGACCCAGCGGAGCAAATCCACGAGGTGGATGCCGTCGCCAATGATCAGATCTGGGATGGCCTCACGCGGTGCATTCCGCCCATCCCAGTGGGGTTTGTTGTAGGTGGCCGCGCAATGTATGGCGCCGCCGCGTTCCAGGCCCATTTGCTTGACCGCCAGCACCTGGGGAAAGTAGCGGCGATTGAACGAGACGATGACCTTTGCCGCGCTACGCCGGGCGGCGGCGAGCATCTGCGCCGTCTCGCCGGAGTCAATGCCCGGCGACTTCTCGACCGAGGTGTGAATGTCCCGCTCGATGCAATCCAGCACTATCGGTAGCTGGTGGCCCGGTAAGGTCACTGTGTACACCACGTCCGGCCGGGCGCGGTCCAGCATCTGGCGGTAATCGGTACTGGCCACCTCGGGACCATGGTCGGCTTGGGCACGCGCCAACCGCTCCGGGTCAAGCTCCGCGACTCCGACGAGCCGCATCGCCGGCTCCGCCGCGATCATGCCGAAATGCGACTGGGCGTGGCTTCCGGCGCCGATGACGGCCACCTTCAGATCAGCAGACATGATGGTCCTCCTCCCTACATATACCGTTTTTACCGTGTTTCCCTTGAACGGTCACTGCGGCTCTATCCGGCGCAATCCTACTCGACGACGCACTCCTCAATGTGTCCGAACAGATCCAGCACGCGCGCCCGGTCCGCTGCCGGCAGCGGGCTACCGAGGACCGAGCGCACGTTGTCTTCGAGATGGCCGATGTTCGCTGTGCCGCTCAACACCGACGAGACGGCGGGATGCGCGGCCGCGAACTTGTACGCGGCGCTCGTCACCGACTCGATGCCATCGTGGACCAGCCATCCCAACGGATCGTCGTCAGGCACGGCGTCCGGCGCCAAGAGACCACGATCCTTGAGTGAAGCGACGATCTCCACCAGATAGTCCGGCCGCGAGAGCGCGCGGCGCACGGCAAACATAATCATCACGCCCACGTCGTGGCGTTGCGCCGCCGGGAACACCAGACGCTCGGCGCCGGGCGCGAGCAGATTGTAGCCGACCATGATCGTATCGAAGTGGTTGTCGGCGAGGGCCGCGCGGAGCATGGCGTGGGGACCGTCGTTGACGTACACCTCCGAAATGCCCAGGAAACGAAACTTCCCCTGCTCCTGCGCACGCCGCACCTCGGGCAAGAACCGCTCCATGGCCGGCCGATACGCTTCGGGCGCGACGCCGTGGAACTGAAAGACATCTACGTAGTCCACGCCGAGCCGCTGCAAGCTGCGCTCCAGCGATTGGGTCAGCGCGCCGACCGGGCGCAGCGTCAGTTTTCCCGCCTCGTGGACGGCGGGATGGAACTTGGTAGCCAGCACGTAGCGGTCGCGGGGCACGTCTCGGAGCGCACGGCCCAGAATGGCCTCGCTCTCACCGTAGGAGGCGGAGGTATCGAGCAGGTTGATGCCGAGGTCCAGCGCCCGCCGCACCACCCGGACGGCAGCGGCCTCCGGCACGCCGCTCAACTGCCCCAGTTGGCTCGGACCGCCGCTGCCCAGCCCAACCACCGACACCTGGAGGCCCGTCCGCCCGAACCGCCGGTACTCCATGTCCATCGCCGCCTTCCCGCCGCCCTCGACTGTACCACGCGCCGGCGGCGTGCAGGCGCAAGAGGTGACAGCCCTCATCCCGGCCCCTTCCCACGGGAAGAGGGTGGGCGCAACACATTGCGCCCCTACGATTTGGCCCGTACCTAATGCAGGTGGCAGCCGCTAGGCGGCCGGGGGAGTCACGATGGGGGCGTCGTCGGCTGCGGGGAGCAGGTCTTGGTATTTCAGGCCGGAGCCGGTGTTGAAGAGCACGACCGACTCGTCGCCGCTTACGTCGCCGTTCGCCAGCAGCTTCCGCAGGCCCGCCAATGTCGCTGCCCCTTCCGGGCAGGCGTTGATGCCCTCGGTGCGCGCCAACTCGCCCATCGCTGCGAGTAGCTCGTCGTCGCTGACCATTACGGCCGTGCCATCGCTCTCGTACAAGGCTTGCAGGATCAGGTAGTCGCCGATAGCGCTCGGCACGCGCATCCCGCCGGCAATCGTCTGCGCCGCTGCCCACGGCTCGGCCGTGGGCGCTCCTTGCTGAAAGGCGCGCACCAGCGGCGCGCAGCCCTCGGCCTGCACCACGACCATGCGCGGTCGCTTGCTGCCGATCCAGCCGAGCGCTTCCAGCTCGGCAAACGCCTTCCACATCCCGACGATGCCCGTTCCGCCGCCGGTGGGGTAGACGATCACGTCGGGGAGTTGCCAGCCCATTTGCTCGGCGACCTCGTACCCCATCGTCTTCTTACCCTCGGCCCGGTACGGCTCGCGCAGCGTCGAAACGTCGAACCAGCCGGCGTCCGCAGAGCGGGCGCGGACGACGGCCCCGGCGTCGCCGATCAGCCCGTCTACCAGCGTCAGTTGGGCGCCGTAATGGCGGCATTCGCGCTTGGTCGCGTCGGGCGCGTCCACGGGCATGAAGACGTGTGCGGGCAGGCCCGCGGCGGCCGCGTAGGCGGCCAGGGCGCCGCCGGCGTTGCCGGCGGTGGGGATGGCGAGCGCCTGGGCGCCCAGCTCGGCGGCCCGCGCGACGGCCATGACGAGGCCGCGCGCCTTGAACGTGCCGGTGGGATTTACGCCCTCGTCCTTGACGTAGAGGGCGCGACACCCAAGCGCCGCGCCGAGCCGTCGCGCCGGGAGCAGCGGGGTGTAGCCTTCGCCCAGCGACGGCACGTGCGCTGGCGCACGCACCGGCAGGACCTCGTGATAGCGCCACAGCGTCGCCGGGCGCTGGCACAACGCCGCCGGCGTGAGCGCGCGCCGCACGGCATCAAGGTCGTAGCGTGCAAACAGGACCAGTCCACACCGGCGGCACGTGGTTTGCAGGACGTCGGCGTCGTGGTGCTCACCGCACGCCGAGCATTCGAGGTGCGTCAGTGTGCTGTATGGGGTGGTGTCCACTTGGCGCTATCCAGGTATCCGGTCGGGGAAGGCACTGCGGTAGTCGGTGCCGACGTTGGCGCGCTCGACCTGAAATTCGGCAGGGTTGAGGGCGTCGTAGGTCAGGATGGTGCGCTGGAAGGCTTGGACCAGAATTTGCCGGCCCCGCAGCGGCCCCTTGTCTACCGTGGCAGGGATGGCCTCGGTGAGCGGGAGGCCGATGTCGTGCAGCCAGCCCGCCGGGAAGAAGTCCTCGCGCTGCAGATACTCCCAGAACACCTGGCTGACGTTGTGTCCGGCAGCGGACGACAGATCGGCGCTGAAGGGGATGAAGACCGAGCCGTCGTCGTTGATGCTCACGCCCGCCTCGAACCCGGCCGGGGGAGCGATGCGGCGCTGTGGCCCGGCCAGATCGTTGATCGTCGCATAGGTGACGGTGGAGCTATCGCCGCCGACAGGGAGCGTGACCCGCGCTTGGTGTAGCTCATCCACCAACAGGCCATACTGGATGCGACCGGAATGGTCTTCGATCCGGCCCTTCTCGAAATACTGGACGACGTTGCCGCCCAATACCGTCTGCGCGCCAATGGTCCTGCCCAGCAGCCGCGGCCCGTCGTGCTCGGCGTAGTATTGCAGGAAGCGGAATTCAATCGGCCAAGCCCCCGGTTGCAATGACGGCGTCGGCGTGGCGGTCGGCAGGGGCGGCTGCGTTGGTACCGCCGTGGGCAGCGGCGTCGGGGTGAGCACCACCGGAGCCGGCTGCCTCGGCGCCGAGAAGACCTCGAACGCATCAATCCCCACGAGGCTGTCCGTGGCGCTGCCATTGCGCTCGCCCATCACCTCAATCCGCAGCGTATGGGAGCGGGAATCGTCCAGGCCGTCAATCCAGACGACGACCTGCTGCGGTTGCACCTCGGCAGCGTACAGGTCAACCGGCGAGCTATCAATTTCCGTACCGTTCAAGTAGACCCGAGCACGGCCGCGATTTGGCGCCTTGGTGCTGAACCATTTCATGTAGCGACCGTTAAAGATGAACGTGACGTAGGCGTCCGGCGTGCGCGCTTCGTGCTCGGTGCCCCCGGACGCGGAGGGGTTGGCGACCGTGGACCAGTTGCCGCCGTAGGTCAGATAGGGGTCGTTGTCTTCGAAAAAGAAGAACGGCAGGGTAGGGGTTGGCAGCACGCCTTGGGCAACTGCACCCGGCGGCGCCGCCGTCCAGAGCAGTCCAGCGACCATGACCAAGGCACCTATGAGGAGCCACGCTCGCATACTACCCACTGCCATTCTCCCCATAGAACCATCCTCCGAGTGCGGCAAAGTGTGTCAAATCGGCGGCCGCTGCGTCAAATCGGCGCCAGCGGTGCCGGTACGCGCTACTGTAGCGGTCCGATGTGCGGGTTGACATCGGCGCCGATGTACTCCCGTTCACGCCCTCCTGCCGCTCGTGGCCATTCCACTAAGGTATGATCTCTGCCAGCGCCTGTTGGCAGCAACGCCATCGTGCTGGAGACATTTGAGGAGGGGCGATGCCGGAAGTGATCGTTGGTCAGGTAGACGATCCGCCAGCGTGGACGGCAGCCGTGCAGTCGTTCGGTGAGTGGAACCCCGGCTACACGTTGGGCCAGGGCGCCGGCGGCGCTGCCGAAGCGCTGTTGACGGCGACGCCGGGCGCGGTTCGGTACTGCTGGCTCTTCGACGGCCGCGGCGAGGTCTGGCTCCCGGCCGGCTACCGCACCCAAGAAGGCGACGGCGCAGGGCTGCCGCCAGCGTATCGTCCCGATCCGCTAGACCCGCAAGTCTGTGATGCCCTCGCAACGCTCCGCGAGGCGTTGTCCACGTCCGATGGCAACGTCCCAGAGGCGGTGCGCGTCCCGCTGACCGCGATCATGGAGCGTTGGTGGCAGACCGCAGCTTTCGTCGGCAACGTGGATGGCGAGGTCTGGCGGCTGCTGGAGAGCGGCATCGCACCGGAGCGGTGGCTGGACGGGCCGCCGGGTGCGGCGCTGCGCTGGCTCGCCGCACGCACGGACACGCTCGGTTGGTCCACCAAGCAGGAAGACTCCTGGGAGCCGGTCGGCGTCGGCGATCAACTGGTCGTAAGCGCCGAGGCGCCGCTCCGTATCCGCGGATCGCTGCACTACTGGTGGATCGAGGACCTAGACCCGACAGACCGACCTGAAGCAGCGGTCCGCCGCTTGCGCTACCTCAAGGACACGGCCGGTGGCTGCGCGCCAGGGTTCGACGCCTTTCGTCGGCTGCCGCTCACCTGGCACGCCGGCCTCGGCGCCGCTGGGCCGGCGAGTGCGGACGGCCTCAACCGGGTGAACTGCCACGCGCTGCACATTGGCGCAGAGCTATCGCGGACCCACTACCACCCGCAGGCGCCAATCGGCGGTGGGCAGCCGCAGTTCGAGCTGTACTTTGCCCTCGACCCGGCCCAATGGCGGCTGGGCACCGCAGGACGCGCGGCGCGCCTGTACACGTTTCCCGCCATCGGAGAGTGGTCCCGCTACGAGGTGACGGACCTCACGCCCGGCACGATTGCGCTGATCCCGGCCGACACGGGACATCGCGGCTGCGACGTATTCGCGCACATCGTCACGCTACCCGGCTTCAAGCCCGGCAACGAGCTCTATCTCGACCGCGCGATCCGCGACACCACGGCCGGCGCGGCGCCGCACAACCCGGCCCTGGCCGCAGCGGAAGCCGGCGAGTAGTCGTCTGCTGTCAAGGGTACAATGCCCGTATATTTGGTATACAATCATAAATATATAAGCGTCCACGGAAGTGGGAAAGAGGCCGATAATGCCAGGCAGCCGGCGGTCTCACGCAAGAGTTAGGCAATTCCGGGGCAGTGCATGGCTATGGCGCAGCGTGGCCATGGTGCTGTGCTGCGCGGCTGTGATAGGCCTGCTGGCCGGGATGGGTGTCACACCCGCTGCGGGCCAGACCATTGATTGTAGCTCGCAGTCGAGCGCGGCGCTGATCCGGGACTGCGAAACGCTGCTGGGCTTGAAAGACACGCTTGACCCCGACGACGTGCTGAACTGGGCCGGCAACGTAGCCCTGAGCTCGTGGGAGGGGGTCACTAGCGACGCTACGTCCGGAGTTACACGACTGTCTATTACGAGCAACAAGAACCTCACTGGGACGATCCCAACGGCATTGGGTGACCTCACGTCGCTAGTTGAACTGAACCTGCACAACAACGAATTGAGCGGGAGCATCCCAACAGCACTGGGCAGCCTCAGCAACCTGACCGACCTAGAACTAGCGGGCAACCGGCTGAGTGGGAGCATCCCCGCGGTACTGGGCGACCTCACGGCCCTACGTGACCTGTACCTGCACAACAACGGGTTGAGCGGGAGCATCCCAACAGCACTGGGCAACCTCACGGCTCTGGATAGACTCGACTTGTCTTTCAACGAACTGAGCGGGTCCATCCCAGGCGAATTGGGCAATCTCACCGACCTGCGGGAACTAAGGTTGAACAACAACCGGTTGAGCGGAAGCATCCCAGCAGCGTTGGGCAGCCTATCCAGCCTGCGGCATATGAGTTTGGACAACAACCGGTTGAGCGGAAGCATCCCAGCGGAGTTGGGCAACCTCGCGGCCCTAATGGACTTGGAGCTGGACCACAATGAGTTGAGCAGTATTGCGACCGGCTTCGCCGATGCCGGAGACCTCGCCAATCTGCAGATACTTTGGCTGGAATACAACCAGTTGAGCGGGAGCATCCCAGCCGAGCTGGGCAACCTCACGCGGCTGGACGTCCTAAGGCTAGACAATAACAAGCTGAGCGGAAGCATCCCAGCGGAGTTGGGCAATCTCACGTCCCTAGAGTACCTGGGGCTGCAGCACAACCAGTTAAGCAGTATCACTGCCGGCTTCGCCGACGCCGGCGACCTCCCCAATCTCGAGACCTTACACCTCCATCGCAACAAACTCACCGGTTCCATCCCGGCAGAATTGAGCAACCTCGCGGCGCTTCTTGTGCTCGACCTTGCGTGCAATCA
>JAJDZR010000197.1 GCA_022824545.1 Chloroflexota bacterium | reverse complement strand
CGAACGCATTGACGATGACCGCCGGCCTCCCCAACGCCTTCGCTTTCTCAATGATCCAGCTCCAGGCCCGCATGATGCTGGCGGATTCGAGATCCGAGCGGACGATCAGCAGTTCGGCATCGGGCGCCACGCCGCGGAACGTGCGGGTGCCATGCGAATGGCCGGTGCCGGTGGCGACCGAGGTGACGTGGGTGCCGTGGCCGCAGCCTGCTGCCACATCACACGTCACGCCGGGGAAGGTGTCGTCGGGCAGGCGAGCGCCCGTCTCGGTATCAACGACCTCGCCCGGTAGCTGGCTGGCCGTCAGCCAGCCGTTGATGTCGCTGGCAGCCCATTCGCGTCCGGCTGTCGAGACGGTGCCCGTAGTGACACACGGCGCATAGTCGGTGACGCTACAGGTCTGGTCGAGCAGGTGCAGGATACGAGTAGTGCCGTCGGCATTACGGAGGTCGAGGTGGCTCCAGTCCACACCAGTGTCTACGACCGCGACCAGGACCCCGTGGCCAGTGAGTGGTTGTGACGAGGGGCCGGATAGCTTCCATGCTTCCACGGCACCGGTTGCCGGCACGCTCACGTCCACCACGGGGCGGTAGGGACGCGACGCCTCGACATAGGAGACACCGGGCACAGCCGCGAGACGCTCCAGGTCACTTACCGCGATACGTGCAATATACGGGGAACCGGAGCCGGCTCGTGTGGCTACTGTGGTCCTCATCTGCCGTAGCGCGGTTGCCGCCGTAGCGTCACCGTGTACGAGGACCCACAGCTGGTCGCTGTTTCGCTCGCGACCTACCGGCGAATCGGACACCCCCAGTGCTTCTTTTGCGGCCCGGGTCGCAGCGGCGCGAGGAGCGGCAGTGAGTGTGCGGAACGCCGGGTCCAGTTTCCGATCGGATGCCGGCTGCTTCGCAGGCAGCCGGGTGGGAGTAGCAGTGGCGCTTGCAGTCGGTGAGGCCGTTGGAGAGGGGGATGGGGTGATGGTCGGGGAGGAAGTTGGGGATGGGGACGGGGTAGTAGTGGCAGTAGGCGAGGCGGTCGGGAGTGGTGATGGAGTGCTGGTGATAGTCGGGGAAGTGGTTGGGGACGGTGACGGAGTGCCAGTGAGGGTCGGTGAGGCCGTTGGGAGTAGGGACGAGGTGCTGGTGGCGGTAGGTGAAGCCGTCGGCAGTGCGGAAGGCGTATTGGTGGCAGTGGGCGACGTCGTCGGGAGCGGTGAGGGCGTGCTGGTGGCAGTCGGCGAGACGGTCGGGGACGGGGTGCTGGTGGTGGTTGGGGAGGACGTTGCGAGCGGAGACGGGGTGCTAGTGAAGGTAGGCGAGACGATTGGGCTTGGAGAAGGCGTGTCAGTGGGCAAGGCAGTTGGTAGTGGGGATGGCGTGCTGGTGACGGTCGCCGTAGCCGTCTCGACGCTGGTGCTCGTTGCGGTCCGGGTCTCTGTAGGTGTAGCAGTAGGCGCCTCGTTTGCCCACACGTGAGGTGCCCAGCGGACCAAGATCAGCACGGAGCCGATGCCGAGTGCGAAGGCCACCACGAGCGCGGAGGCCAGCGGGTGAGCGGTGCCAGGGGATCCTACAGGCATCGGGAGACGTCAGCAGCTTGCTTATGTTCGCACCGCCGCCACGGCGGCAGTGAAAACGTCGAACTTGGCCGTCATACGCGCAGTTTTCCTTCAGGCACACAAGCCGGATCGCTGTAACACTCGGCACGATGATAATAGTTTCCCGAGAGCAGATGAGCGAGAAGCATCTACACCTCCATGTGGCCAAGTTTGCCAGCCCGCACACTCCAGATGGATACACGTGGGGAGCTGCGGTGGTCTGCATTGCTACACATCGGTCAGGTCGAGAGTGCCCATTGTTCCTGCATCCTTGCTCCTAGCCCACACCGCAACCGCTGCTAGGTCTTTATAAATATATGCCGAGTGGATTATTTCTTCAAACCGCTGGAGGTGCTGCTGGTGTCATTGCCGTAAATCGTGGGTCTCCGTCGGCCAGCCAACGTCGTGAGACCCTCCCCGGGAGTGTATCCCAGGGGACGCCGCTTTGTCCGTTGTAACCGATGAAGGGTGTTGGTTGGCAACGGCTGGCCGGCCTGCTTGCGCGTGTCTACCGAGGCGGTTACACTTTGCACTCGCAGCAAAGACACACGGCAAGGGGTCCGATGGCTATTGTGGTGCAGAAGTACGGCGGCTCCTCGGTGGCCGATGCCGACTGCATCCAACGAGTCGCCGAACGCATCGCCGAGACGGCGCAGGCCGGCGATCAGGTCGTTGGCGTGGTTTCCGCGATGGGTGACACCACCGACGATTTGATTGCCATGGCGCGGCAGGTCAGCGCCGATCCGAGCGACCGCGAGCTTGATCTGCTGCTCTCTACCGGCGAGGTCATCTCCTGCACGTTGATGGCGATGGCGCTGCGGACCCTGGGGCGGGCGGCCGTCGCGCTGACCGGCCCGCAAGCCGGTATCCGGACGGACGCGGCCTTTCGGCAGGCCCAGATTGTCGAGATCAATCCCGAGCGGATGCTGCGCGAGTTGGAGCAGGGCACTATCCCGATTGTCGCCGGCTTTCAGGGGATGACGGACGATATGGATGTCACGACCCTTGGTCGGGGTGGGTCGGATACCACCGCCGTCGCCGTCGCCGTGGCGCTCAAGGCCGAGTATTGCGAGATCAATACGGATGTCGAGGGGGTGTATACCGCCGACCCGCGGCTCGTACCGACCGCGCGCAAGCTCGACGTGATCCGCTCGGACGAGATGCTCGAATTGGCGCGTCACGGCGCGCGCGTGATGCACCCCCGCGCCGTAGAGCTGGGGGACGTGTATGGTATGCCTGTTGTGGTGCGGTCAAGTTTTTCTACCGAACCGGGAACGCTGATTAGTCGAGGTGACGACATGGCGCTCGAAGCTCGCCAGCGCGTGCGGGGGATTGCCCACGATGTGGATGTTGGCCGGGTGACAATTGCCGCCGTGCCCGACCGGCCGGGGATCGCGTATGCAGTCTTCGATGCGCTCGCGCAAGCGGCGATCAACGTGGACATCATCGTGCAGGACGTGGACCGCGAGAAGGAATCGAATCTGTCCTTTACGGTCGGTCGGGATGATCTGGAAAAGGCTGTCGCCGTCGTGCGCCCGGTGGCCGCGGAAGTCGGCGCGCAGGATGTACATGCTTCCGCCGACCTCGCCAAGATCAGCATTGTGGGGTCGGGCTTGTCCCTCGGGCCGGGGTATGCCGCTCGCATGTTCGGGGCGCTGGCCGAGGCCGATGTCAACATCACGAGTATCACGACCAGCGAAATCCGCATTACCTGTCTGATTCCCGAGGCCGACGTTCCTCGCGCTGCGCGTTCCCTACACGCCGCCTTCGACTTGGACGAGGAGTCTCTGATGGGCGTGGCAAGCTGAGTATGGCGACGAGTTGCCCCGGCGCGTTGCAGTCACAGGGCAGCAGGGACTAGAATGGCAAGGTAGCAGCCGACGACGGTGTGAGTTTTGCCGCTGGTGGTAGAGGGGCAGTGTCCGGGCACTGAGGAACAACGATGATCGAGATGATCGTTGACAGCATCCGTATGGACATCCACGGCACGGCCCGGATGGTCGTGCTCCGGGAGCCGGATACCGACCGCATTCTGCCTATTATTATCGGTCCGGCCGAGGCGGAAGCCATCTATATCAGGCTCCAGAAGGCCGAGGTGCCGCGGCCCCTCACCCATGACTTGCTCGTCAATGCGATTGCGGCCCTCAACGGCGAGATCATCCACGTACTCATCAACGATCTGGTCGCCGAGACCTTTTACGCCCGCATTGTCTTGGACGTTGGCGGGCGCCACGTCGAGCTTGATGCCCGGTCGAGCGACGCGATTGCCGTAGCCGTGCGGGCGGAGGTACCGATCTACGTCGCCGACGAGGTGCTAGAGCGTGTCGGGAGCGATGCGCGCGATGCCGAGTCCGAAGAAGCGGAACAGGGCGAGGACAAGCAGGTCGAGCAGGATGAGCGGCTCGATGTCTTCCGCGACTTCATCGAGCAGCTCGACATTGACGATCTGGGTAAGTCCGAGCGTTAGCGCCTCGCTAGCGCCGGCTTGTAGCCTTGGTCGGACCCTATTGCCGGTGTGCCGACCGGCTACCGATTCGGGCGCAACAACGCTACAATAGAAGCGCGAGCGTGTCTGATGCTGGGGATGGGCGTGGCCAAGCATGGCTAGGGAGGTGAGAACCCCATGACTGAACAGGCGACTTCCTCGGGGAATGGGCAGGTGGCTGAGAGCGCGACCGGGAGCTGGACCCTCAAGAAGGGGCTGGCCCAGATGCTCAAGGGCGGGGTCATCATGGACGTGGTGACGGCCGAGCACGCCCGCATTGCCGAAGACGCCGGTGCCGTCGCCGTGATGGCGCTGGAGCGGGTGCCATCCGACATTCGCGCCCACGGGGGGGTCGCGCGGATGAGCGATCCGGAGTTGATTACCCAGATTCAGGAGGCCGTCACCATCCCCGTGATGGCGAAGGCCCGGATCGGCCATTTTGTCGAGGCGCAGGTCCTTGAAGCCATCGGCATTGATTACATTGACGAGTCGGAAGTGCTCACTCCGGCGGACGAGTCGCACCACATCAACAAGCACGCTTTCAAGGTGCCGTTCGTGTGCGGCGCGCGCGACCTCGGTGAGGCGCTGCGGCGCATTGGTGAGGGGGCGGCCATGATCCGCACGAAAGGCGAGGCCGGCAGCGGCAACATCGTCGAGGCCGTGCGTCACGCGCGGATGGTGCTCGGCGCGATCCGCCGCATTCACGGCCTCTCTGCCGACGAGTTGATGGCCGAGGCCAAGCAGCTTGGGGCGCCCTACGAGTTGGTCGAGGAAATCCACCGTACCGGCCGCCTGCCGGTGGTCAACTTCGCTGCCGGCGGCGTAGCAACCCCGGCGGACGCCGGCCTGATGATGCAGCTGGGGGTGGACGGTATTTTCGTCGGCTCGGGGATTTTCAAGTCGGAAGAGCCGGATCGGATGGCCCGCGCGATTGTGCAGGCGACCACGCACTATAACGACCCCGGGATTCTGGCCGACGTGTCCAAGGGGCTGGGCAAGGCCATGCCCGGCCTCGATCTGGAGACGCTGGAGCCGGAAGAATTGCTGGCCAAGCGGGGCTGGTAGGCGGTGCTCCGGTGCTGCCGGCACCGGAATACGCTGATAGCTGATAGCTGATGACTGAGCGAGACAACACGACTATCGGCGTGCTGGCCCTCCAAGGCGATTTTGCGGAACACGTCGCGGCGCTCTCCCGCTTGGGGGTGACGGTGCGCGAGGTGCGCTTGCCCGAACACCTGGAAGGACTCGATGGCCTGATTATTCCCGGTGGTGAGAGCACGACCATTGGCAAGCTAGCCGTGCGTTGGGGCCTGGTGGTGCCGCTACAAGAGTTGCTGGCTGCCAACTGGCCGGTCTGGGGCACGTGCGCCGGCCTCATCTTTCTCGCACGCGACGTGGTTGGCGCCTTACCCGACCAGGTATTCCTGGAAGCGATGGACATTCGTGTCCGGCGCAACGCCTTTGGCCGCCAGCGCGAGAGCTTCGAGATTGATCTGGACCTGCCCGTGATTGGGCAGCCACCGTTTCACGCCGTGTTTATTCGCGCGCCGCTGATTGAAGCGGTGGGGCCGGCGGCTGAGGTGCTGGCACGCTTACCGGACGGGCGGATTGTGGCGGCGCGGCAGGAGCACCTCCTCGCCACCGCCTTTCACCCTGAGCTTACCGACGACCTGCGAATGCACGACTATTTCGTGTCCATCGCCCGCGAGGCCCGTCAACGGCGACAAGAGTAGTCGGGGAACTGATTCCCGCGCAACGCGGGAATGACGGGCAGGAGCAGCGCCCTAGGCCGATTCTGCCTTCTTCTGCTCTGCCGCTTCGCATTCGGCGCGCACGCGGCGCAGACCACCAATCAAGCGCATGAGGGTCTGTTGGCCGGCTCGCCGCCCGCGCTCGGCATCGGCGACGAGGCCCCGCGAGACACCAAGCAACTGCGCTGCTGCCGCCTGTGAGAGGCCCAACGATTGGCGGAGGGTGCGGAGCAGCGGCGACGAGAACTCGCCGGCCTCCAGCGCCGCCACCACATCCGGCGCCAATGGTTGTAGCTGGGGTTGCTTCGCTTGCGTCGAGCGGCGCGATGTACTGGTGCGGCGGCTCTGCTTGGCAGTGCCTTTCTTGCGCCGCGCCGCCTTGGCCACTGGCGCGGTTGCCTCTCCCGTATCAGCCGCCGGCGCCTTGGCCGGCGCGGCGGTAGTTGCTGCTGCCTTGGCTTTCCGGCGGGTGGATGTGGTCGTCCGTCGCTTCCTGGTTGAAGTTCGCTTGGTACCACCGGAGAGAGCCGCGGCCTCCATGGCCGCTGCGATGGCCGTCGTGCCTACCACCGCCGGTGCCTCGTCCCCGGCGATCTCTGCCAGCTGCTGTACCAGGCCGCTATCTACGGTGAACGCGACGAGCCGGCCGCCATCCGCATCGCCCGGTGCGCTTACACTCTGACTGCTCAGTGGCCGCCTCTTGCTTTGGAGACTCGGGATACCCTCGGCCACGGCCTGCGCCAGGACCTCGCCAATCGCCCCCGGCGCCTCCGCTCCGGACCGCGATTGCAACCAGGCAAGCAGCGTAGAGTCGACTCGGCACATGACGACGCGCCGCAGGCCCAACCGCCCGACACTCAGCTTTTCCGCTTCACCCCCTGCTGCGCCGGGTACCGTGGCTGTTGCCGGGGTTTCTCCACCCATAGACTTCTTCCTCACACGCTAGGTAGTCGCGGTGGTGCCGCTCCTCCGACCCACCAGCACCTACCGCTGGCGCATGATGGGCTGGCCGGCGCTGTCTGCGCGCAACCGGCGCCATTGTAGCACGTGACGGCTACTCGGTGTCGCCTCGCCGCCCGTCATTGCAGCGGAGGCCGCATTGACGAGCCTGGGGCTGGCGCTGTCGTTCCAAGCCGCAGGACGGGCTAAACGTACAGGAGCCGTTCTCCGTTGAGCGCCCGCTCGGCGAGGGCGAGCACCTTGAGCAAGTAGGAATCTACGGCGGGGATGAACGACCGCGCCGTCAGTTCGTGCTGCGCCGCGAGCCAGCGACCGTTCTCGCCGGCGGCGAGGCCGGGCAGGGTCAGTGATTCGGTCGCGCCCGTCAAGAGTGCCCGGCCGGCGGCGACCGGGAGATGCGCCAGCCCCATCACCTCGTCGGGGCAGGGACGGTAGTCGGAGAGCGCCCGCTCGTCGTGCAAGAAGTACGTATCTTGGAACTCACGGTCAATGATGGTCCCGGTGGCGGTCACTTGGCGCGTGACGGCGATGCGGACGCCTAGGCGGATCAGCTGCTCCGGTTGCGCTTCGACTCCTAGCTCCTCGGCCAGCTCCCGCACGCCCTCGGCCAGTGTTTCGCCGGGGCGATAGTGCCCGGCGGCGCTGATGTCCCAGCGGCCGGGCCACGTGTCCTTGCCGAGGGAGCGTTGCTGCAAGAGTACGGCCGGCCGGGCGGCCGCGTCGTGGGCAATAATCCAGCAGTCGAAGCACCAGTGCCAATCGCCATCGCGGTGGACGGCGCCCCGTGGCTTCTGCCCCAGCAGCATCCCGCCCTCGTCGTAGATCGGCAGCAGTTCGCCGGGATCGTCCGCCGGCTGATCCCCCATCATGCAGCATTTCCTTGTCTCGTCATGCTTCACTCCGCTCGCTGACTGCGGCGCATCTGCGATAGCAGCCCCGTCGCGCTATCGGGTAGCTATATCAAGGACACAATCCAGCGGACGATGACGACGACGCCAACGACGGTCGAGGCCAACAGGAGTAGGAGAACCGCGCTCAGGAAGCCCTGGAGTAGTATCCTGAAGGCCCGCTGCGCTGGCGTGTGCTGGAGGTGCGGCTCATAGGGTGCCCAGGTGCCGAGACAGCCGTGCTGCGCTGACAGGGGTGCGTACTCCCACCGGAGCCGAGCACGGTCCGTTCGACCTCCCATCCGCTCGAACTTGCGTTTAGCTCGCTCGGACCGCCCCTGCTCTAGTTGGGCAAAGTATTGCGGTAGGCCGCGCTCCTCCAGCACACGACGCACCGCCAACGGGTAGCGGGCAATCTGTCGGAAGCGAGCCGCCGAGGGAAACGAGTAGTACAAGACCTCGGGCCTGTCCTCCGGGTGGCGCGACAGGTAGACCTTGATCGCCTCGTCGAACTCCGGGCACCGGCGCCCGGAGAGAAAGAGGTACTTCCCTGCCTCGTGAGCTTCGCCGAGGTCCAGCAGCAGCTGGCCGTAGCGCTCGTAGAGTAGCGAGTCGTAGCTGCCCGATCCGATGTTGCCACGCAGCAGCTCCTTGGCACGCCAGACCTGCCCTCGCTGCACGGCCGTGTCTACTCTCTCGTACAATCCCGGTCTCATAGTACCTACTACGCTATTCGTGGTATTCGTGTCTGGATGCGCTTCGATACTATACAGTTGCCTGTCCGTCGGACTCATTTTTGCCACAGAATGACGGGCGGCGCGGCGAAGGGAAGTAACGCGACGTGGACGCCGAGGGCTTCTTTGCCAAGCTCGTAGCCCAACAGCACTATCAGGGTGGCTTGGCGCACGAACAGGGAGGACGCTGGGCCGAGGCACTGGAAGCCTACCGCGCGGCGTGTGACGGCGACCCACAGGTCAGCCTCTACTGGCTGGCGCGAGGGACCGCAGCGCAGCGCCAGCGGCAGTGGGCCGAGGCGGCCCACGCCTACCGGGAGGCGCTGGCACTGGCGCCGGCCGACCCGGTTGTCCTATACAACCAGGCGCTGTTGTTTCTGGCCCAGGGGCAGCGTCAGCCGGCGCGCCGCAATCTCGAAGCCGTGCTGCGCCTGAAGGGTGAGCGTCTCGGTGATCGGGCCGCCCTCGTCCATGCCCGTCTCGGCGATCTGGCCCTGCAGGACGAGGACTACCAAGTGGCGGAGACGCATTTGCGCCAGGCATTGGTGCGTAAGCCGGACGATCCCTACGCCACGGCCGCGCTCCAGGCGCTACCGCGGCTGCGCGAGTTTGCGGCGCCCTACGGCCAGGACAGCCGGTTACCGGCAAAGATCGGCATTTACGCCTATTGCGGCGCGCTGCTGTTGGGCTTGCCGGGGGATGACGGCATCACCATCCCGGCGGGCCGCACCGGCCGGCTCGACGGTCACGCGGCGGTCGCGGCGGTGTTGCGACGGCTCGCCGACACCGTACTGGCCTTCCGGTGGCGCTTCGACGCGCTAGTGCCGCTCGATGCTCCGGCCTGGCCGCTCACGCTGGCCCTTGGGCACACGCTCGGTATCCCCGCCGTCCGGTGGCCGCAGAGCCTCCAAGGCGGCACGGTGCTGGCCCTGGCGGTGACGGTAACGGAGACGGGCGAAAGCGATCACGCCGCTCGCGTCGCGCAGGAGCACAGTGCCGCGGCGCTGCTGGTCGCGCTCGGTCTGCACGGACGCCCCTGGCAGGTGCGCCCGCAGCCACACGTACTCTGTGTGCCCACCGCCGTCACGCTGCCGTGGGCGGCGGACGAGGCCGCAGCGGCGCCTGACGACCAGGTGTTGGGACGCACCTTGGCCGACCTAGTCGCGCGGCAGCCGCCCGACGACACGGCCATCCGCCAGCGCGAGTGGTCCCGCGAGCACTGCCGGCTGCGCTTCGACCTCGAACGCTTTCGCGGTCCGTGAGGCGGGTGGGCACGCGCCGACAATCCCGCTTCCTGCTATACTGGACTTGTATTTGCAGCGCGTTGATAGCAGTTCCGCATCCTTGGCGATCAGTGGCCGGGATTCTGGATACCGGGCACAAGCCACTGGCCACCGGCTACGAGACGAGTGCCGGGCGAAAGTGTGAGTAGATGGTAAAGCGTACCTATCAGCCGAAAGTTCGTCGTCGTCACCGGGTCCACGGCTTCCGCAAGCGGATGCGGAAGCTCGCCGGGCGGCGCGTATTGCGGGCGCGGCGGCTCAAAGGCCGGCATAAGCTCACGGTCTAGCCCGACGCCAAGCCGATGCGGGCACCCGACTATTGCGCCGCCCGCCAACCGCCCCAGTAGTGCTCCGCTGCGCGGCGGCAACGGCCCGGCCGGCCGGAGCCGCACAATCCGATGAACAGCTGTGGTGCGGCGTGGTCATCGTCACGCGAGCCGGGCCGGCTGTCCGGTACCGAGATCAGGACCGTGCGCCGGCGCGGCCGCACCCGCCGGGCCAGGCTCCTGCGGCTCTACGCGCTGCGTACCACGCGCGGGCAGACGCGGCTGGCGCTGACCGTCTCCGGCCGGCTCGGGAAGGCCGTTGTGCGGAACCGCCTGCGCCGCCGCCTCCGGGAGCTTGTGCGCCTCACGCTCCCGGCGGTGCCGGACAGTTGGGACCTGCTGCTCATCGCGCATCGTGAGGCGACCACGGCGAGCTTCTGGGACTTGCAGGCCGACATCCACCGGCTGTGGCGGCGTGCCGGCATATCCCCCGAGCGACCACCGCTGGGGCCACAAGGCTTGCCGAGTCTCCGAGCTAGGGCCGCCCAATGGTATGCTCGGAGGAGTCAACAGGCGCTTGAATCGAGATGACCGATACGTCAACGGCGGTTGCGTCGAGCGAGCAGCGAGAGCCGTCGGAGGTGGCTGCCAGGGAAGCGGGCGCCGCCGCCCATGCACCGCCTGGCGCAGTGCGGTTGCTGCGCTGGCTGGTCCTGGGCGGAATTCGGCAGTATCAGCTCCTGGTTTCCCCATTCCTGCCCAACACCTGTCGCTTTGCTCCGACCTGCTCGGCGTATACTCACGAGGCCATCGTCCGGCATGGTATACTGCGCGGAGTGTGGCTGGCCCTCGGCCGGATTCTGCGTTGTCATCCCTTTCACCCCGGCGGCTACGACCCGGTCCCATAAGCTACTGGCTCAGAGGTAGGCCAGTGTCGGTCACTGCCCGGCATTCCCGCGAACGCGGGAATCCGCTCTATCCGGCGCGCGTGACCGCCCGCGAGATTCCCGCTGGCGCAAGAATGACGGATGAGGCGCCGGGCATGACGGGGCACCGGCTACCTGTCCTTGGAGGTCTCTGGTTTTGGAGAGCGTAACGTTCGTCTGGAATACCTTCCTGGTTCACCCCCTCATCAACGGCTTGGTGTACGTCGCCGATAATCTAGGGCTTGGTGCCGGCCTCGCCATCGTCGTCTTCACGATCTTGATTCGCCTCGTCCTGCTGCCGCTTTCCCTCAAGGGCACTCGGTCCATGAAGGCGATGCAGGCGATGCAGCCGAAGGTGGCCGCGCTCAAGAAGAAGTACGGCGACGACAAGCAGAAGGTCCAAGCAGAGACGATGAAGCTCTACCGGGAGGAGGGGGTCAACCCGCTCGGTGGCTGTCTCCCGCTGCTGCTCCAGATGCCCTTCTTCTTTGCCTTCTACCACGCCCTGATTAATCTGGGCAATGCAGAGAATGAGATGTTCAATCCGATCTTTCAGGAGGGTTTCCTCTGGGTCGAAAACTTGTCTCAACCGGACGTACTGCCTGCCGAATTAACCGGTCTGGGCTTCCCCTTACCCTGGCTGTTGCCCCTCCTCGCCGGTGGTACCCAATGGGTGCAGCAGCGGATGATGACCACGCCGTCCGGTGATCCGCAACAGCGCCTCCAGCAGCAGATGATGATGTTCATGCCGTTGATGATTATCGTCATTGGCGTGAACTTCGGCGCCGGCCTGGCCCTGTATTGGGTCGTGCAGAACCTCTTCGGGATTGTCCAGCAATACTTCGTTTCCGGCCTGGGAGCGCTCGACTCGGACGTGCAACGCATCCGAGGCTTCATGGGTAGTGAGGCGGGGTCCGGCACCGGCACCAGCATGACCGGCGCCGGCGGCCGTACCGCAGATTCTCGCGCAAGCGAGAATGGCGGGAGAGAGAGAGCCAGCCACGATGGGGCGGCTGCGCCAGTGGGAGCGCGCGGCGGCCTCGACGGGGGCTGGTGGGGCGGCCTGCGCCGCTTGCTCGGGACCGCGGAGCCGGAAGTGACTGAGACCCGGCATGAACCAAGCGAGAGGCCACCGGAAAGACGACGATCATCTCGTCGCCGTGGTGGGAGGCGGGCGCGTGGAAAGCGTTGAGGAAACGGCGCGCACGGTGCATGAAGCCGTGCGGCGAGCGTTGCAGCAACTGGGCAAAGCGGAAGACGAGGTGGACGTGACCGTCGTGTCGCGCGGTAGCCCACCGCAGATACTCGCATTTGGCGCCGAACCGGCGCAGGTGCGGGTAACGGTCAAGCCCGAGACACCGGCGCCGGAAGCAGAGCCACCTGCTCTACCGCCGTCCGACGACGCGGACGAAGCGGAAGAGGCCGTGGACGATGCCGACCTCCAGGGTACGCGCGATGCCGAGTTTGCCCAGATGATGCTGGCCGAGCTGTTGGATCGCATGGGGTTGACGCTCGACATCCAGGTGCGCTCGATTGATCCGGTCACCTTGAACGCGGTCGGTCCGGGCGTTGCGGAGCTGATCGGCCGACGAGGCACCACGCTGCGCGCCCTCCAGTTCGTGTTGAGCATGATGGTGAACAAACAGTTGGAGCGGCGCATCCGGCTCGTCGTGGACGCCGATGGCTATCGGCAGCGCCGGGAGAGCCTGCTCGAAAGCATGGCGGAGCGGCTGGCGCAGCGCGTGCGGGTGACCGGTCAGCAGATGATCCTCGAACCGATGCCACCGGACGAGCGACGGATTGTCCATTTGGCGCTTGTGGACGATCCTGAAGTAACGACCGAGAGCGAAGGAGCGGGCGACGACCGCCGCGTCGTCATCAAGCCGCGCTGACAAGCCCAGTCTGCACGGTCCAATGGGCATACGTGGGGGCGTTCCTGAAGGATCACCACCGCAAGCCAGTGCCGCCCCCGGCCCGGAATTCGTCGCTGTCGGTCACGTTGCCCGTGACCGCATGCCGTCCGGCTACCGCTTGGGCGGGACGGCGGCCTACGCTGCCTGCACGGCCGCGCGACTTGGCCTGCGCGCGGCGCTCGTCACACGCGCGGCCCCTTTTGCGCCGCTTGACGCGCTGGCCACCGAGGTCGCCGTCTACAATGCCGGTTCGCCGCGCTCTACCACCTTCGAGAATGTCTACGAGGGCGGTCAGCGGCGCCAATATCTCCACGCGCGGGCACAGCCCCTCGCCGCCGCAGACGTCCCGGCCTCCCTACGGCAAGCGCCCATCGTGCTGTTCGGGCCGGTCGCCCAGGAAATGCAGCCCGACCTGCTCGACTGTGCGTCCGGTGCGACGGTACGCGCAGTGGTGCCGCAAGGCTGGCTGCGGACCTGGGACGACGACGGCTTGGTGCGTCCGGTAGCGTGGCGCGAGGCCGAGTCCATCCGCGGACGTTGCGACGTGCTGGTGCTCAGTGTGGACGATCTGCAAGGTGTCCCGCAGCGGCTGGCGGCGTGGCAGCGGCTCGCGTCGTTCGTCGTCATTACGCGAGGGCGCGAGGGGGCCGAGGTCTATGCCGACGCGCGACTCATCCACCGCGCCCGCGCCTACCGGGCCAGCGAGGTTGATCCTACGGGGGCCGGCGATGTCTTCGCAGCGGCCTTTGCTATTGGCCTCCACCAACGCGGCGATCCTGTCTGGGCCGCGGATTTCGCGTGCGCTGCGGCCGCGTGCGCTGTGGAGTCGACAGGTCTCGACGGAATTGTGACGAGGCCGCGGGTTTTGGAGCGGATGGCAGCCGATGACCGCGTACAGTGAAGCGAGATCGAGCCATCCAGTACACTTGGCGGCGAATACTCGCGCTGGGCAAGGAGTAGCTTGATGCAGAAGTCAATCATGGCCACCGGATGTATGCCGCGCACCATGTCGTTGCCGGAGCAGTTTGAGTTGGCGGCCGAGGCCGGTTTCGATGGGATCGAAATTGCCCTGAACCAGGAGGGCTTTTTTTCCTTCGATGGGTCGGCAGCCGATACGGCTGCGGTCGCCGCGGTCGCTGCCCGCACCGTCCCGGTCTCGGGCATGTTGGCCGGGCCGATGTGGCAGATTTCGCCGACGGCCAACGATCCCTCCGAGCGGGCCGAGGCGGCCCGACTGGTCCGCCAGAGCATTGCGATAGCGCCCGACCTCGGCGTGGATGCGCTGCTCTTGGTGCCCGGGACCTGCAAGGAGGACGTGCCCTACGAGACCGCCTGGGACCGGGCGCAAGCGTTCATTCGCGGCCTGCTCCCCGACTGCGAACGGCACGGCGTCACGCTCGCCGTGGAGAACGTGTGGAACAAGATGCTCTACACGCCGATGGAGATGCGCCTCTTTCTCGACCAGATCAACAGTCCCTACGCCGCCTGCTACTTCGATGCAGGCAACTGCGCCGCGTTCGGGTGGCCCCAGCACTGGGTCAGCTGCCTCGGCGAGCGCATCAAGCGCGTCCACGTCAAGGGGTTCCGTTCGAGCGCCGGGCGGGATGCCAGCGGCTTTGTGCGGTTGCTCGAAGGGGACATTGACTGGCCGGCGGTGTTCGCCGGCTTGCGTGCTATTGACTACGGCGGCTGGGTCACGGTAGAAATCGGCCCCTACCAACTTGACCCCCGCAAGCACGTCTTCGATCTGTCGTCGGATCTGGACGTGCTCCTGCGGCTCTAGCGCGAGCGCCAACCGCCGCCCACGTCTTGAGTGCCCTCGGTTCGTCCCACCTGCCGGGTCGTCGCTTGGTATGGTGACTGTCGGAGGGAGATACAGGGACGATGGATATGCCCAACTTGGTCGAAGCGGCAGCCGCTCTGAAGCAGGCGGAAGGGGAGACCGCCTTCTGGGCAGAGCACTATCAGGAGTATGTTCGGGAGTATCCCGATCAGTTCGTTGCCGTGCATGATGGCGAGGTTGTGGCCACCTCGCCCGACCTGGAGAGTCTACTCGAACAACTCGCTGCTCGCAGCCTGAACGTGCAGAATGTGAGCACGCGGTTCATTGCCTCCAACCGCTACCATTATCTCCTGTGATCCGCGGCTACTTCGACCCTACACCTCCGACAACGCGGCCCAAGGTGCCTGGTGCCGTGTTCTTGCCGGGATTCAGCAAAAGCCCGGTGGTTGTACACTTCACTCTGGACACTGGTGCAGATCGAACCTCTCTGCACCCCTTGGACAGTTTGCGGCTCGGTATCACACCAAGACAACTGCGGACGCCGGAGTTGTGGTCCGGTGCCACGCATGTAAGAGGCATCGGAGGATCAGTAGCGTACTACGAGACTACTGCGCTGGTGAGTCTCCTACATGAGGATCGTGGAGAGTGGCGGATACTGGAAATCTCTGCTGACGTTGCCCCGATGCTGCAGGAAACAATGTCACTCCCGTCGCTGCTCGGTTGGGACATTCTGCAGCACTTCCGGCTTGAGCTTGACTGGGCCACTCACCACATCGCGCTTCACTAGGTGAGAATTTCACCGCCAGTCGCAGCGATCATTGGATCATTGGCAGCGATTTCCGAGGCAACAGTCTACTCTGGATCAAGTCCGTGGGGAGTGCCAGGGAGGAGGCAGGTGTCGTGGGATCGGAAAGACGGCGGGCAACCAGGCAGGAAGCGGAGGCGGTTGATGCCGTCTACCAACAAGTGACCGCGCTACTCAACGAACTACAGGCCGCTCGTCAACAGGTTGACCATACCGAGTTGTTGTCCGTGCTCGACGGATTGGTCAACCGCCAGCTTGCGTTGGAAGGCGAGCTGCGCGCGGCCATCCAGCGGTACTGCGGCCACGGCTACGGCGGCGCGGAGCCGTATTAGCTATCAGCCGTCAGCGATCAGCTTTCAGCCCTCGCCAGGGCGAGGGAGTCAGCGCTGGGACCACTGAACTACCCGTCGGCAGTGTGTCCGAATTCGATTCCTCGGTTTGTGTAGCCAAGCACTTATGGCCTCTGGCCTCTGGTCCGAAGCTCCATCTCTTGCCTACTTAGATCCCAGATCAGTTCGTATTCCGGATAACTGTGCAGTAGACAGACTCCTGCTAGGTTCGAGCCTGCATCCAGAATACGTACTTCGCGCTGCGGCAGGTTTCCCAACCCAACATAGCTTAGACCGCTGCGAATCAAACGGTGCTCATCCGTTGCAACGATCATTGGCAACGATTTCCGATGTAGCAGTTTGCTCTCAATCAGGTTGTAAAGCTCGTGGCTCAGCAGAGCTAAACCAACCTCACCATCCGGATCGGTGAATCCAGTATCAAGCACAGCAGCGATTGTGTACTCTGCCACCGTAACGGGAACGATGTATTCCCCTTGAGTGCTAGCTGGAATCTTCACTTGATCTTGCCAACCCGCACGGGAGTAGTGCGAGGGGTGTCGCCTACCTCGCATACGATGGCGTGGGGATCGTGCTTCACGGCATTGAAGGCTACGTTGAAGTCCTTGGCATAGAGCACCAGTCGGCCGTGCGAGATGGCTACGTACTCGCCGCGATGCTGACCGAACTCGCGTCGTAGCTCCTCGTAGGCTGACAGGTTGCGTCCGCTTTCCTCCCCACTCACCGGCATGTCACCTCCGGTTCATTATTACC
Source organism: Chloroflexota bacterium (assembly GCA_022824545.1). Lineage (GTDB taxonomy): Bacteria > Chloroflexota > UBA11872 > UBA12225 > JAJDUF01 > JAJDUF01. The sequence continues at coordinate 29,748 of JAJDZR010000197.1, read as the reverse complement.
CACGCCCGTAATCACCTCAAGCGGGACAAGGCCGCCGGCCGACCCTAGCGGATGACGAGGCCGATGCCGAGGAGGATGATCGCGCCGCCGGCCAGCGCGAATGGCGTGGGGTATTCGGCGAGGAAGAGGGCGCTCAGGAGCACGCCGCCGAACACTTCTCCCGTTGCAATCAGGTTGACGGCCGTCGCCGGGACGCGCCGCAGTGCCGCGTTGTAGAGCGTGTGGCCGATGCCCAACGGTCCGATCCCGAGGAACACCACGGCGCCCAGGGCTGGCAGGCTGTAGCTGCTGCCGGGTGCGGCCCAGAGTGCCAGCGGCGTCAGCCAGAGCGCGCCCCAGCCGTAGACCCCGGCGGCGTAGTCGTAGAGCGGGTAGCGCCCGCGTACCGACCGCCCGGCGACCGAGTACACGGCGAACGTCAGCGCCGAGCCAATCGCCAGCGCGTCGCCGAGCAGGGCGCGGGGACGGATATCCGGTTCGACACCGGCGAGCACGGCCGCGCCGATTACGCCTAGCGCCACACCCAGCCACCGCGAGGGCGTGAGGCCTTCCTTCAACACGACCCGCGAGAGCAGGGCGATGAAGACCGGCGCGGTGTAGACCAGCGCCAAGGTGTGCGCGACGGTGGTGAACGACAACGACGCGATGTAGAAGAAGAAGTGCAGCGCGATGGTGAGACCGTAGAGAGCAAACCGCCGGCTTACCAGCGGTTGCCACCGCACGCGATGGCGGCTGACGGTGGCGATAACCAGCACCGTCAGCGCGGCCAAGAAGAGGCGCCACCAGGCGATTTCCAGGGAGGAGATCGTGCCGGCGACCCGGGTCAAGACCGGACTCGTGGAGAACAGGAGCACTGCGGACGCCGCGAGCGCATACCCACGCCGCCGGCTGCGCCGTTCGTCCGATGCAGGAGCAATCGGCTGACGTGCCATGAACCGTTAAGGTACTCGAACGGCCGGCCGCGAGCTTTGTATAGCGGGAGGCGGCCCGGGGCGATCACCCCTGAAGCTGCCCATTGGCGCCGTCTTGACCATCGCCGGACTGGGCGAACGGGCGCGCCGCCACCCCCGCCGGCATGTCGGGCGCGACCACCGCCGGGGGCAGCACAGTAGCCCCGTTGCGGTAGGCCGGCAGTGAGCGAACGCTATAGTCGCTGCCGCCGGTCATCGACTCCAGCAAAGCACCGACCGTATCCAGCGAGGTCAGGCACGGTACCTGATGCTCGGCGGCGGCTCGCCGGATTTCGAAGCCGTCTTGCAGCGCCGGTCGGCCGCCGGTGACGGTGTTGACGACCAGGTTAGCCCGGCCGGCCCGGATCAGGTTGATAATGGTCTGATCGCCGTCGGTCAGCTTCCCTACCGCGGTCACGTCGTATCCCAGCCGCCGCACCAACGCTGCCGTCCCGGCCGTCGCGTACAGGCGGTAGCCGGCGTCGCCCAAGGCGCGGATGATCGGCTCGGCCTCGGCCTTATCGCGGTCGGCGATGGAGAGGAGCACGCCGCCTTCCGGTGGCAGCGAGACACCGGCGGCCATCATGGCCTTGCGTAACGCTGGCGCAAAGGCGCTGTCCACGCCCATCACTTCGCCGGTGGACTTCATCTCCGGCCCCAGGAAGGTATCTACGCCCACGAGCTTGGCCATCGAGAACACTGGTGCCTTGACTGCCACCAATGGCCGCGCCGGCCACAGCCCGGTGCCAAAGCCGAGGTCGGCCAAGCGCCGGCCGAGCATGACTTGGGTGGCCAAGCGGACCATCGGCACGCCGGTCACTTTGCTCAGGAACGGCACCGTCCGCGAGCTACGCGGGTTGACCTCCAGCACGTACACCTCGCCTTGGTGCAGCACGTATTGGATGTTGATGAGGCCACGCGCCTCCAAGCCGGCGCAGATACGGGTTGTGTACTCGACGAGTAGCTCAGTGTCCGACGCGGTGAGGTGGATGGGCGGATAGACGGCGAAGCTGTCTCCGGAATGCACACCAGCCCGCTCGATGTGCTCCATGATGCCGGGGATCAAGGTGTCGGTACCGTCGCAGATGGCGTCAACCTCGACCTCGCGGCCCTGGAGGTACTTGTCAATCAGGACCGGGTAGCGCTGGTCCTGCGTGAGGAGGGCCGCGACGAAACGCCGCAGATCCTCGGGCGTGTTGACGATCTCCATTGCTCGGCCACCCAACACGTAGGAGGGCCGTACCAACACGGGATAGCCGATCAGGTTGGCGACCGAAACGGCATCCTCAACCGACGACACGCCGGAGCCCGGCGGCTGGGGGATGCCGAGCCGATCCAGAAATAGCTCGAACTTCTTGCGGTCCTCGGCGAGATCAATGGTGGTCACGGAGGAGCCGAGGATTTGGACGGGCGCAGCCTGATCTGCCCCGACGTTGGTCTTGGCCAGCGGCTCGGCGAGATTGATCGCTGTCTGACCGCCGAATTGCACCACCACCGGCGGCCAGCCTTCATTGGCCAGGATTTCCTGCACGCTCTCCTCGTCGAGACTCTCGAAGTAGAGCCGGTCGGAAGTATCGAAGTCGGTGCTGACGGTCTCCGGGTTGGAATTCAGCATGATGCTCCGCACCCCGGCGTCTTGGAGCGCCCAGGCCGAATGCACGGAGCAGTAGTCGAACTCGATACCCTGGCCGATGCGGATGGGGCCGGAGCCGATCACCGCCGATGACCGCGTGGCCTGCACGGCCTGGACCAGCCCCTTGTCGAGCGGTTTATGCATATCGCCGGTTTGGCCGGCGGGCGGCACGGCCTCGTTTTCCAGTTCGTAGGTGCTGTAGAAATAGGGTGTCTGGGCAGCGAACTCGGCCGCGCACGTGTCTACCATCTTGAAGACCGGCCGAATACCCCACTCCTGGCGCTGCGCCCGTACCTGTTCGGGTAGGCGGTCGGCCAAGGTGCCGAGGTGCGCGTCGGAGAACCCCAGGCGTTTTGCCTCCCAGAGCAGGGCCGGAGTGAGGTCCTCGGCGAGCAGGCGCCGCTCCATCCGGTAGATGCGCTCCAAGCCGCGGAGGAACCAGCGGTCAATCGCCGTGCGCTCTGCCAGCTCGTCTACGCTGACCTCGCGGCGCAGGGCCGCCATGAGTGCCCAGAGCCGCAGATCGTGCGGCTGCTCGATGTGGCGCCACATGTCCTGCATGCCCGGATCGTCGCCAGGAGGTCTGGCCCCCCCCTCAGTCCCCCCCTGCGGAGCGGGGGGGGAGGAGGGAGAAGTCTGCCAGGTCGGTGCTTCCCAGAGCAGGGCACGTCCGCCCATTTCGAGCGCGCGTACCGCTTTCTGGATGGCGGCCTCGAAGGTGCGGTCTATCGCCATCACCTCGCCGGTGGCCTTCATCTGCGTGCCGAGAATCCGGTCGCCGCCGGGGAACTTGTCGAACGGCCACCGCGGAATCTTGACCACGATGTAATCCAGCGCCGGCTCGAAGGCGGCCGTCGTCTGGCCGGTGACGGCATTGGGTATCTGGTCGAGCGTTTTGCCGACGGCGATTTTCCCCGCTACCCGCGCAATCGGGTAACCCGTGGCCTTGGAGGCCAGCGCCGAGGAGCGCGAGACGCGCGGGTTGACCTCGATCACCCGGTAGGCGAACTTCTGGGGATTCAGCGCGAACTGGATATTGCAGCCGCCCTCGATGCCCAAGGCCCGGATGATCTTGAGGGAGGCCGAGCGGAGCATCTGGTATTCCTTGTCGGAGAGCGTCTGGCTCGGCGCGACCACGATGGAGTCGCCGGTATGCACCCCCATCGGGTCGAAGTTCTCCATGTTGCAGACGGTGATGCAGTTGTCCGCGCCGTCGCGCATCACCTCGTACTCGACCTCTTTCCAGCCGATCAGCGACCGTTCGACCAACACCTGCCCAATCGGGCTGGCGTGCAGGCCCCGCTCGACGGCGGCGGCGAAGTCGTCCCAGCCCTGTGCCACACCGCCACCCGTACCGCCGAGCGTGTAGGCCGGCCGAATGATGAGCGGGAACCCGATCTGCCGGGCAAAGGCCTCGGCCTCGCTCACCGAGGTAACGATCACGCTTTCCGGCACCGGCTCGCCGATCTCCTGCATCAACCCGCGAAACAGATCGCGGTCTTCGGCGCGTCGGATGGTATCGAGCGGTGTGCCGAGCAGGCGCACGCCATACCGATCCAGCACGCCGGCCGCGGCAAGGTCAACGGCCAGATTGAGGCCGGTCTGTCCGCCGAGCGTGGGGAGCAGGCCATCGGGTAGCTCTTGCGCGATGATGCGCTCGACGACCGGCACCGTCAGCGGCTCGATATACACGGTGTCGGCGATGTCCTCGTCGGTCATGATCGTGGCCGGGTTCGAGTTGACCAGCACGGAGGTGACGCCCTCCTCGCGCATGGCCTTGCAGGCTTGCGTGCCGGCGTAGTCGAACTCGGCGGCCTGCCCGATCACTATCGGACCGGAGCCGAGGATGAGCACCTTTTGCGGGCGGTAGCGGTCTTCAGCCATCAGTTATCAGCTTTCAGCGGTCAGCTATCGGTCTTCAGCCTTTTGACGTAGCCAGTGAGCATTTTCTTGATCTCGGTGACGTGCCGTGTGAGACGCTGGTAGTCGGATGTAGCGAGGAACTGTAGGTCGTGGGCAAGCAAGAGGTGATACTCCAACTCACTGGCCGAACCCATCGCGATGTTGAGGAAACGAGCGAGTTCGGCCGCACTGTCTCGGCCGCATCCTTCTGCGATATTGGCCGGAATAGAAGCACCTGCCCTCCGAAGCTGGCTCGTCAATCCGTATGTCTCTGCTCGTGGGAAACCTCCGGTCGCCCGATAGACCGCGAGCGCGAGATTGTGTGCCTTCTGCCACACTTGGAGCTTGTGGAAGTCTCTCATCTTGATCTCGTGCGACTAAGCTGATAGCTGATGGCTGACAGCTTATCGCTCCTCCATCAAGTCCATGAATTCGTTGAAGAGGTATTGGTTGTCCTGCGGGCCGGGCGAGGCCTCCGGGTGGTACTGCACGGAGAAGATCGGTAGCTCACGGTGCCGCAGCCCCTCGGCGGACCCGTCGTTGAGGTTGACATGGCTGACGGAGAAGCCGCTGTCGGCGGGCAGGGAATCGCTATCCACTTGGAAGCCGTGGTTCTGCGACGTGATGTGAACCCGTCCGGTGCGCTTGTCGAGTACGGGATGGTTGGCGCCACGGTGCCCGAACTTCAGTCGGCTGGTGGTCGCTCCCGCCGCAAGGCCCAAGAGCTGGTGGCCCAGGCAGACGCCGATCAGTGGCAGCCGGTCGCGCACGACCGGGCCGCGGGGGCCAATGAGCGTCCGCAGGGTCTCGATGGTGGCTTCGACGGCCTCCGGGTCGCCGGGGCCGTTGCCGACCAGCACCCCATCCGGTTCGAGCGCCATGATCGCCTCGGCCGTCGTCGCATACGGTACGAGCACCGGCTCTAGGCCGCGCCGCGCCAACGACCGGGGCAGGTTGTTCTTGATCCCGCAGTCCACCAGCACAACCCGGTGCCGTTGCTTGGCCCGTCGTGGCTCCGGCCACCCGTCCCACGAGGTGTCGTCAAACGATGCCGCCTCCGGGATCGTGACCTGCCCGACCAAATCTTGCTCGGAAAGCGGGATGACCCGCTGCGCCGACGAGACGAGGGCTGCACCGGCCTCACTCGCGCCGGGCGTCCTGCCCCGTAGCCAAGCGGCGGGATCGCGCCGCGCCGCCGTAGCGAGGTGCTCGTCGGCCGGAACCAGTTGTGCGCGCCGGGCGCCGTAGGTCCGCAGATGGCGGGTCAGCGCCCGCGTATCGAACCCCTCGACCAGCGGGATACGCTCGTCTGCCAGGTATGCGGCCAGTCCACCCTCGGCCCGCCAATGGCTCGGCGCCGGGCAATATTCGCGCACGATTAGGCCCGCCAGCCACGGCTGCCGCGACTCGGCGTCACCATCGGTCACGCCGTAGTTGTTGATGAGCGGATAGGTCAGTACGACAAGCTGACCGCGATAGGAAGGGTCGGTGCAGGTTTCCTGGTAGCCGGTCATGGCAGTGGTGAAGACTAGCTCGCCGGCCGCCGCGAGCGGGTTCCCGTTTTCGCCGGAGCGATCGGATGCGGAGGGGCTACCGGAATCGGCTGGGACGCCGTAACCGAACGCGGTGTAGCCGTCTTCGAGCGCCAAGATGTAGGGCTGCGACTGCGAGTTGCTTGTCACGACGCTACCTCCGCTGCCAACCGGTAGACCGGCTTGCCACCGACGAAGGTGTGCGTCACCTGACCGGGTAGGAATACCCCGTCGAGGGGTGTATTGCGACCTAGCGAGCGGAAGCGGCTCGTATCTACGCACCACTCGCGCTCCGGGTCGAATATGGTCACGTCGGCAGCAGCACCAACCGCCAGCGAGCCGCCGTCCAGCCCGAAGATGTGGGCCGGGCCGCTCGTCAGTGCCTCGATGGCCCGCGCTAACGGCAACTGCTCGGCCTGGACCAGGCTCATGATGCTCCCCAGCGCTGTCTCGAACACCGAGATGCCAAAGGCGGCCTCATCGTATTCGCATTCCTTGTCGGCGGTGGTGTGAGGAGCGTGGTCGGTCGCAATGACATCAATCGTCCCGTCGCACAGCCCGGCAATGAGCGCGTCTACGTCTTCACGTGGACGCAACGGCGGGTTGACTTTCGTGCGTGTGTCGTAGGGCGGCAAGCTCGCCGTGGCCGACCACCAGTGGCCGGCTACCAGGTCATCGGTCAGTGTCAGATGATGCGGTGTCACCTCGGCGGTGACGTGGACGTCCTGCGCTTTCGCTCGGCGGATCAAGTCCACGCTGCCGGCGCTGCTGACGTGGGCCACATGCACGTGCGCCCCCGTAATCTTGGCCAGGGCAATGTCGCGGGCGACGATGACCTCCTCCGCCGTCCCCGGCCAGCCCGGCAGCCCCAGCCGCGCGCTCACCGGCCCCTCGTGCATAACGCCGTGATGCGAGAGCGCCGGGTCTTCGGCGTGCTGGATGACGGGGCGGCGAACGAGCAAGCTGTACTCCAGCGCCCGGCGCATGACGCCGCTGTCGGTGAGGCACGCGCCGTCGTCGGAGAACCCCACCGCGCCGGCCTCGGTCAGCTCGGCCATCTCGACCAACTCGCGGCCGGCCTGCTCACGGGTGATGGCGGCGATGGGATGTACGCGCACCACGCCCTGCGCCGCCACTGTGCGTGCGAGCGCTTCGAGGACCGGTGCCGTATCCAGCACCGGCAGCGTGTTGGGCATACAGCAGACCGTCGTAAAGCCGCCGGCGGCAGCAGCGGCGGTGCCCGTGGCAATCGTCTCTTTGGCCTCGTATCCCGGCTCGCGCAGGTGGCAGTGCAGGTCAATGAAGCCCGGACAGACGATCTGCCCGGCGGCCTCGATGATCTCGGCCTCGTCGGCGTTGAGATTGGGGCCGACGGCGGCGACCAAGCCGTCGCGCAGCAGCACGTCGCCGACCTGATCGAGCGATTGGGCGGGGTCAATGACCCTGCCGCCGCGAATCAGCACGGGGCGCGGTGCGATACTCACCCGACTGGGCCTCCTTGCCCACCGGCCAGCAGGTACAGGAGCGCCATCCGCACCGCGAGGCCGTTCTGCACCTGTTCCTCGATGACCGACTGCTGGCCCTGCGCGACCTCGGGTGTGATCTCGACTCCCTCGTTCATCGGCCCCGGGTGCATGACTAACGCATGGCGTCTGGCCGTCTTGAGGCGGTCGGTAGTGAGACCGTAACGCTGGCTGTACTCACGCAGCGTAGGGAGCAGCCCGGCCGTCTGCCGTTCCTTCTGGAGACGCAGCGCCATCACTACGTCCGCATCGGCGAGCGCCTCGTCCAGGTCGTAAGTGATATGTACCCGGCCCCGTGACTCGCCGGTTGTGGCTACCTGGGGCGGAGCGCGCACTGCCGTCGCGACGGCCGTCGCCGACTGCCCGGCGTCCGCCGTTGCCGCAGCATGATCGCCGATGGAGCGGATGGCTGGCTGCCCGGAGCGGCCGTTGGCGCCGACGCCGTTGTGCCCGGCGGCAGCCGCGGCGCGAGCCAAGTAGGACTGGCGTGCCGGCTGCCCGGTGACGGCCGTGACGAGGTCGTGCGGCACGAGCGTTGGCGGGCCGCAGAGGGTCACGTCCGCACCCATCCGCGTAAACCCCCACAGGTTGGAGCGCGCCACGCGGCTGTGCAGAATGTCACCGACGATCACCAGCTTCAGACCGGCCAAGTCGCCGAGGTGGCGGCGGACCGTGAACAGGTCGAGGAGCGCCTGGGTCGGGTGCGCGTGCCACCCGTCGCCGGCATTGATGACCCGCGCGGCGATGTGCTGACTCACCAAGTAAGGTGCGCCGGAGGACCGGTGTCTCATAACCACCATATCGGCGCCCAGGGCTTGCAGGGTCCGCGAAGTATCTACGAGCGATTCGCCTTTGTCCACGCTCGACCCCGAGGCCGTCATGTTGACGACGTCGGCACTCAGATTTTTGGCTGCCAGCTCGAACGAGACACGCGTGCGGGTGCTGGATTCGTAGAAGCAGTTGACGATGGTCGTGCCGCGCAGCGCGGGCACCCGCTTGATGGGCCGCGCCAGCACGTCGCTCATCGCCTCGGCCGTATCGAGCACTGCGCCGATCTCGTCGGCGGTGAAGTCGTCCAGATCGAGAACATGCTTACGTCGCAATGTCATCGCCTTGCTCCTTCCCGGCTCAGGCCCACTCCGGCCTATCCCTACGCCACTACGGCTCCACCGGATCGCGCCGTCCCGGGCGCAGTAGCACCGCGTCCCGTCCGTCGGTCTCCAGCAGGTGTACGTCTACGCTCTCATCGCGGGCCGTCGGCAAGTTCTTCCCCACGTAGTCCGCCCGCAGCGGTAGCTCGCGGTGTCCGCGATCAACCAGCACGGCCAACTGAATCCATTTGGGGCGCCCATACGCGAGGAGCGCGTCGAGGGCGGCGCGCACACTGCGTCCCGTGTAGAGGACATCATCTACGAGCACAACCCGCCGCCCGCTGACGTTGACGGGTAGGGTCGAGCGGCGCATTGCCCGCCGGCCGCCCCGCAGATCGAGGTCGTCCCGGTGGAGGGTCACGTCCAGCTCGCCGACCGGCACCTTGATGCCCTCTACCGTCTCGATGTGCTCCGCCAAGCGGCGCGCCAGTGGGACACCGCGACTGACCACGCCGACCAGCACGAGATCGTCGGCGCCGCGGTGCCGCTCCAGGATTTCATGGGCGATCCTGACTAGCGCGCGCCGCACGTCCTCGGCCTGCAAGATCATCTTGCCGCCGCGCTGCGTGGTAGTCGGCACGCCGTTCGGTTGCGCTTGCCCCTCAGTCATCACCGTCGTTCAGCGCCTCGTTGCTTGGATACGCGATCCTTGGCCGCTCGCTTTCGGCGCACCTCCTCGGCCAGTGTGCGAGGACACGCTGCGGCGAGGAAACGGAGCATCGCGGCCAATGGCGGGAGCCGCGCGATGGAGGGAATGTAGCCGCGGCGAGACGTGTGCCGCACGCAGCGGAACCATGGCTATGCTCCTTGCCGCCTCACAGGGTCGGCTTAAAGGCGCGAGGGTGTGAGTGACCGGACCGGGTTGATCGCGGTCTGCCCCAACCATAGCGCAGCGACCATGGCGGCCGCAAGGCCGGCGGCGCGGCAATGACGGGCCGAGGCGCCCACAAGAGGATGCCCCACCTTGCGGCGGCTGGCGCGGCGGCTCATAATGCTCTGGCGGAGGAAGGCGTATGGAATGGGTATGGGTGCCCGTCGTGGCCATTATTGCTGGGGTTGCCAGTACAATGTATCGTAGTTATGTCAAGATGAGAATAGCAGGGCACAAGCAGCAGGCGGCCAGCTTGCCGACGGACGTACAAGAACGGCTGGAGCGTCTTGAGTCGCGGCTTGCCGAGATGAGCGAGGAGCAGCGGCAGCTGCGGTCCGAGCTGGAATGGCAGGGGAAGCTGCTGCAGCAATCCTCCGAGAAGTGAGCCTTGCGCCTCACCCCCCGGCCCCCTCTCCACCATGGTGGAGAGGGGGAGTATGGCGGCATGCTCTTGGCACACGAGCGAAACCGGCGGCGTCGCTGCCAGGTCAAAGGGGCGAGGCCGCGTAGCCTCATGCCTCGCTGTGCCCATCGTTTCTCCGACCGGCTGACCAGCGCCGCACTGCAACGTATGAACGTATGGAGGAGACAAAGGAATCATATGACAGGTCTCGATGTTATCATGGCGATTCTCACCCTGGTTGGCTTGGGTATCTTTGGGTATTTGGGGCGGCTGACCATCCTGACCGTGCAACGGTGGTTGCTGGCGAGACGGGAGGCCCCGCAGCTACCGAACGATCTCGCCGAGCGACTGCTGCGGATCGAGCGACGGCTCGGCGACGTGGAGGAAGAACAGCGGCAGCTACGTACTGAGGTAGACTGGCAGGGGAAGCTGTTGCGGCGGCCGGATGCAGAGTGAAACGGCGCCGCACGCGGATGCCGGTGAAGGAGGCTGCATTATGGCGACGACTACCACCGCGCGCACCGTTCGGGTGAGGGCACAGCCGATCACTGCCGAGAGCTTTGCTCCCTATGGCCGCCTGGTCACGATTGAACGGGGTGGCTTGAGCCTGCAGGAGGGACACTTCACGGCCCGTCTGATGACGGTGGAGCGGGTCCCGCAGCGCCTCAATCGCATCAATCGCCACCTCGATCACACGCAGTTGTTCATCCCGCTGGGCGGTGCGCCATTTGCGGTGTTCGTGGCGCCGCCCGACGAGCCGGTAGACGGCTTTGACCCAAGCAAAATTGCCGCCTTCACGACCGACGGGCAGACGGCCGTGATCTTCCACGTCGGCACATGGCACATCGAGCCGCGTTCCCTCCAAGGCGACACCTGCCAGCTCGTCAACGTCCAGAGCAACGTATCGCCGCAGAACACTGAGCTTATTGCGATTGAAGACGAGCTAGGCGTGACGGTCGAGCTGGCCGTCTGACGTTGCTCCGAGGTCTACAATGGCAGCCATAGTCACACCCACCACGCCCGCCATGCGGCCCTACCACGAGCAGGGCACCATTGACTACGCCCGTCTCGACTTCGATCCTGACGAACCGGTCCTGAAGCCTGAAGCAATGGATCAAGAACAGCCCGTCCACGCAATTATCGGCCTGCTTGCCAGTCGGTTTACCGACTTCGACCAGCGTCCTGATACGTTCCTCAGCAGCAACACGATCATCTGTTACGACCCCGCTGACCTCAATGTCCGCGTCTCTCCGGACGTGTACCTGGCCTTTGGGGTGGACACGCAAGCCATCCGGCAACGCAAGCTCTATCTGCCCTGGGAAGTGGGCAAGCCGCCGGATTGGGTGCTGGAGATCGGCTCGGCCAGCACCGGGCGGGAGGACACAGGCCGGAAGCGGCAGATCTATGCGCGGATTGGTATACCGGAATACTGGCGCTTCGATCCGACGGAGGAGGGGAAGTATCACGGGCAGTGGCTGGCCGGGGACCGGCTGGTGGGTGGGGTGTATGAGTCGATTGAACTGACCACGGCGCCGGACGGTATTCTGAAGGGCTACAGCGAGGTGCTGGGGTTGAGCCTGTGCTGGGACGGTGGCTGGCCGCGGTTGTACGACCTGGCGAGCGGCACTTATCTGGAGAGCTGGCGGGAGGTGTGGGACACCAGGGAGGCGGAACGGGAGGCGCGGGAGGCGGCCGAGGCACAGGCTGCCGTCGAGCAGGCCGGCCGGCTGGCGGAGCGGGCCGCCCGCCAGGCTGCCGAGGAAAGAATACGGCAGCTTGAGGCGGAACTGCGCCGCCGGCAAACGGAACGATAGCTGCGCCAGGTGTCACTGTCCCGCGAGAGTAAGCTGCCATCCGGGTGATCTCCGAGCGGCCGGGTTGGAGTTGTGGTAGGTATGGTCTCAGCAAGGGGAGCGGACCGGTCGCCGGGGACATTGGCCATCCAGGAGGAAGAGTATCGTTTCAAGGTGCTCTGGAATGGGCGCTTGCTACTAGGCTACAACAAGGGCTACCTTCAATACGGGGACTTCTATAAGTCCAAGCCGGATATTCACCCGGTCCACTCTCCCAGCGGGCGGCCCCTCACGACGACCGGCGCGCACCGCTACAACCATCATCGCTCGCTCTGGATTGGCCACGCGCGGGTCAACGGTATCAACGTCTTTCACGACAACAACCCACAGCGGCCCAATCTGGGCCACATCGTGCTGGAATCCGCGACGCCGGAGGCGCTCGACGACGGCACGGCCGTGGCGCTACGCACGCGCAATCGTTGGGTGCGGCACGACGGGCCGACGCTGCTCACCGAGCGACGCGACGTGATTGTCCGCGCTGCCCGGCACGGGGGGCAGGCACACGCCATTGACCTGACCTCGGAATTGATAGCCAGTGCCGGGCCGATCACCCTCGAACGGGACACCCATGCGTACCTCGGCTTGCGCGTAGCAGACAGCATGGATGAGGAAGACGGTGGTCAGCTGCTCAATAGCAACGGCCAGCGCGGTGAGGCAGGCTGCATGGGGCAAGTGGCCGACTGGTGCGATTACAGTGGCGAGGTGGCCGGCGCGGCCGTGGGGGTGACGATCATGCACCACCCCGACAATCCTCCGACGGCCTTCTTCGCTCGTGCCTACGGGGCGCTCTTCTCCAACCCGACCCTCCTGACCGAGCTACACATTGCCGCCGGCGACCACCTGGTGCAACGCTGGCGGATTCTGCTCCGCGAGGGCGATGCGCGGTCATTCGACCTCGCCGCCGCCTATCGAGCGTACCTGGCAGTTGCTCCAGCGCAGCAGTGATGGCGGCCGGGGGTGAGGCGCAGCCACATCTAATCATCGAACAGGGCACTGACCGACTCGCCGAGGTGGATGCGGCGGATGGCCTCGGCCAGGAGCGGCGCTACCGAGAGGACGCGGAACGAGGTCGTGTCTTTGAGCTTGTGCCGGCTCGGTACCGTGTCGGTGATGACAATGCCCTCGAAGACCGAAGCCTCCAGTCGCTCGACGGCACCGGCTGCCAGTACGGCATGGACCGCGCCGGCGAAGATGCGCCGGGCGCCGTGCTCGCGTAGCAGATTGGCGGCGCTGACCAATGAGCCACCGGTACCGATGATGTCGTCGAAGAGAATGGCATCTTTTCCCTGGACGTCGCCGATCACGTGCAGGGCGCGGACCGTGCGTTCGTCGAGCCGCTCCTTGTCAATAATGGCCAGCGGCAAGTCGAGCCGGCGGGCATAGCGCCGGACCAGCTTGGCGCGGCCGACGTCCGTGGCCACGGCGACGACTTGGCTCATGTCCAGACCCTGTTCGCGGAACGCCGCCGCAACGATTGGGAGCGCCGTCAAGTTGTCGCAGGGACAGGACATGAAGCCCTGAATCTGCGCGGCGTGGAGGTCAATCGTCAACACTCGGTCGGCACCGGCGGCGAGGAGCAGATCGGCTACGAGGCGGGCGGTGATAGCGATGCGCGGCTGGTCTTTCCAGTCGGACTGCTGATAGGGATAAATCGGGAGCACTGCGGTAACCCGCTGGGCCGAGGCGCCCTTGCAGGCGTCAACGAGCATCAGCAGCTCCATCAGATGGTCGTTGACGGGTTCGGTAGATGACTGCACCACGAACACGTCGGCTTCGCGGACGTTCTCCCGGACTTGCACGTAAGTGCAGCCGTTGTAGTACTTCGTCGTGAACGATTCGCTCAACGGCCGACCCAACTCGGCACAGATGGCCTGTCCCAGGTCGCGCCCGGCCGTCCCGGCGATGATGCGGATACGATCACCTGCGGTTGCTGCCATGTTCTCCCTCTAGCTTCGGTCTCAGCAAGGCAGGTGTTGCCGGCACAGATCTGCTGTGCCCAGGAACGTGCCAGGCGACTGCTGCGACCGCTCAAGCGGAGGCCCCACAAGATGTCCTCCTAATTCCAACGTCCGCTCCCCAGCCCTCACGAGCGGCCCCTTGAGGGCGCAAGACACTGCCATCCGTACAACGGCCGAGACGGTGTGGCAGGTGCGTTCCACGGCCGGCTGCCGCCTACGATGTGCAGCGAAAGCGCCGGTTGGCAGTGTCTGTCTCAGCAGACGCTCGTTGCATCGGCTACCCTTGTGTCATCTAGCCCGATGACCGCGCAGCGGGCCGCTCGCCCGGCCCGTTGACAACGCCTGGAGCGTAGGGATAGGTTGGCACACGTACAGGATCGTCGCGCCGTGCCGCCGCGCCGTATCGCCGGGTGGCTCTTTCTGCTCCTGCTGTGTGTGTATCTGCTGTCTCTCGGCGGCACCCCGTACTCTGCCGACGGCCATTTCGGCTTTGAGATGGCGAAGTCCCTTCTGCTGGACCCGGCCCATAGCTACTTTCACCGCTTCCGTAGCGGCTTCATCCGGTGGGGTATGCTGTCGCCGGTGCTGGCCCAGCCGCTGGTGTTGGCCGGCGAGGTAGTCGCCCGGCAGGCGCCGCAGCGCGACGAGCTAGTCGTCAACGGGCATCACTACCGCTTGGAGGTGTGGCCGATAGTGGGGCCACCCAATGGCGGTGACCGGCAGCGGTCGTTCGAGGTGGCGCTGCCCCAAACGGTCAGTGTCTCCGAAGTTCACCTGCTCTCGTTCCTGTCCAATGCGACGGCAGTGCCGGACGGCGCATCGGTCGCGTCCGTGCGACTCACGGGAGCGGGACAGCCGATAGCAGAGCTGGCACTCCAGGCCGGTCGGGATACCGCCGAGTGGGCTTGGGAGCGCCCGGACGTGCGCCGGCGTGTGGCTCATGCTAAGGCGCCAATCGCGGGGCAGTGGATCGGGCAACCGCTGGGCCGCTACTACTACGCGGTGCTCCCGGTGGCCCCGGCCGTGCCGCGCACTGGCCTGAGCGTGGCCTTCACCGGCGACATCGGCACCTTGCACGTGATGAGCCTGGCGGTGCGCGATGCGACAACCGGAGCGGTCATAGATGTACGCAACGGTGAACGAATTTGGTCGCAGCGTGAAAACCGCGACATCTTTTTACGTCTGGCCTATGCGGTGCTGCCGGCGCTGGCAACCGCCGTTGCCGGAGTGCTGGTGTATGCGCTCGTGCGGACGCTTGGCTACGCGGCCCCGGTAGCAGTATTGACGGCATTAGGCTACGGCCTGGGCACGATGGCTTGGCCCTACGCGAAGTTGGACTTCACCGAACCCCCGGCGACGGCCTTTGTCTTGCTGGCCACCTTGCTGCTGACCTTGGCCTTGCGCCATCCTGCCACCCTTCATTCCCGCGAAAGCGGCAATTCAACGCCGCTCCTGTCGTCGCCGGTCCTGCTCGCAGGGTTGGCCGGGGTGAGCTGCATCGCCGCCATCGCTACCAAATACGTCACCGCCTGCTACGTCCCCCTGCTGCTTATGCATGGACTGCTGCTCGCCACGGGGCTGCCGAGCGGTCGGCGTCTCGGCGCGGCCGTTCGTCTGCTCGGCGCGTTCCTGCTCCCGATCCTCGCGCTGGGCCTTGCCGCCCTTGCGGCCTCGGTGGTTGTCGCCGGCGGCCCTCCGGTGCTCTTGACGGAGTTCATCGGCGGACTGCAACGCGGCTGGCTGGGCCTGCCGGCCTGGATCGGTTTTCGCGGTCTGGTCTTCAGCCCAGGGAAGAGTCTGTTCCTCTACTCACCATTCCTGATCCTCAGCCTCGTGAGTATCCCGCTGTTCGTCCGGCGGCACGGCTGGCGCGGCGCCCTCTATATCGTCGTGCCGGTGCTATTCATCGCCATCTACAGCCTCAAGCGCGTCTGGGACGGCGGCGGCTGGGGGCCGCGGTACATGGTCCCAATGCTGCCGTTTCTCGCTATCGTCGCGGCGCCGCTCGTCGCCGCGGCGTGGCGGCACGTACCACGACTGCTGTTGTCCTTTCTCCTGCTGGCGGCGCTCGTACAGGTGCTCGGTGTGGCCAAGGACTTCAACCTGTTCGCCTCGATGTATCGCCAGCTCCTGTATCCGCAGCTACCGGACGCGGGGGCATCGCTGGGTGGGCGAGACTACCTGGAGTTCCTGGACGGACCGGGTTTGCGCCGAGCGCCGCAAACCCCGTTCGAGCCACGGACCGATACGCCGGCCCGCGACATTGGGTATCTCTACGGAGTTGGCCAACTCGACATGCAGATCACCTTCCGCGAGCGGCGCACCACCTGGCTCTCGCTCTATACCGTTGATTTCAACCGCCAAAGCCGGCGGCAGACGATTGTGCTCCGCGATAGCCATGGCGAGCGGCGCTACCGCCAGCACGATCCGTTCGAGGTGGGTGTCTGGCTAGGCTGGCAGGTGGAAGGCAGCCCGGAGCGGCCGGTCGAGATCACCGTCATCCAGGAAGGACACGACGTTGCGGTGCTGTCGGCCCTCACCTTCGATCCATTGCCGGTGGATGGTCGGTGGACCGACGTACCCAAGACCGACCAGGCGACTCAGGGGCGCTGGCGCGACCGCTACGGCCGCGAGGGGTTTGTGCTGTTCGCCTGGCGGGGCGACCACTCGGACGCGGTGCAGCTCCCACCCTACATCGCGGGGTACAGCGGCGGCGAGCGCGTCAATATCGTCACGACCGAGGGGAGCGTGGCGGAGGCCGGCCTGCTCTATGCGCCACCGTTCAGTCCCTTGCTCAACCATGCTTGGCTATTGAGCGCGGATGCGGTGCGGATTATCTGGCCCGGCCGCCTGGACCTGCTCCAGCGAGTGCTGGCTGCGCCCCCGTGGCGGTGGTGGGGACTGAACCTGCAACTGTCGCGCCCCGAGTCCGGTCTTGGCCTAAACCTCTGGCCGGCCCGCCTCTACGGCGACTACGGCTCGCACGATAGGCTGCTGGCGGCCGTGATCGCCCTGCTGGTCGTTATCGAAGGGGGGCTGGTCTTGGCGGCGCTTGGCCTCCTGCGCGCGCTGCGAGGAGCGGTATCACCGGTGCGGGGCTGGCGTGAGTGGCTACATAGCTGGCCGCCGTGGCTCACCGTATGCGGTTTGGCGCTGGCGTTGACAGCCTACAATGTCGCCCAGTTCCGGTGGGGGTAGGGAGCACGAATGGCCCTGGTCTGCGGCTTGCGTCGCAATGACGAGCGTCTCGCCCCCCTATGGTCCCCCCGCTGCGGCGGGGGGACGTGGATTCCCGCGCTCCTATTCTGTGTGCTTTGTGGCTAAAAAGCCGGGAATGGCACACTTAAGGCGCTGAATTTCGGCTTGCAGCGAGATTGATCTGACGTGACTCGGAGCCTCACGCCTGCTGTCCACCGACCCGTCGCGGCGACGACGGCCGCCGGCCTCGTCTTCTGTATCTTGCTTTCCGCCTATATGCTGACCGGCGGTGGCGAGGGATACAGCGTGGATGGCCGGTTCGGCTACGAGATGGCGCGCTCCATCGCCTTCGATCCGGACCGGAGTTATCTCGGGGAGTTTCGGCGGAACTTTGCTCGCTGGGGCATCATGATGCCGCTGCTCGGCCAGCCGCTGCTCCGGCTTGGTCACGCGGTCGGTGTGGCCGCGCCGCCGCGCGACGGTCTCTACCTCGATGGTCAGCTGCACGTGCTCCGCGCGTGGCCTCCCTTGCCGCTCAACGGCACTGCTGCGCCCATTCGGATTGACCTCCCCCAGCCGGTATCGGTGACACGCCTGCGGGTTGTCTCCTACCTTGCTTTGAGCACGCGCATCACTCAGGACACGACCGTCGCCGAGGCCCATCTGGTGGATGGTGAGGGCCGTGCCACTCCGGTGCCGGTGCGTGCCGGACTGCACACCGCCGAATGGGCCTACGACCGGCCGGGCGAGGCCGCACGCACGCTGCATCGCCGCGCTCCGCTGGTCGGCCACTGGGACGGCGTGCCGGAGGCCAATCTCTATGGGGTCACAATCCCGGTCGAACCAGCCGCGCCGACAGTGCGCGTAGAAGTCCATCCGGCCGCGCTGCCCAGTGCCAGCGACGCATTGCTGTTCGTGCGCGTCGTGGCGCTGGAGGATGGCCGGAGCGGCGCATGGGTCACTGTGCCTGGGGGGCCGCGCCTGGGTAGCACCGACCAGACTCCCGCCTTTTTCGAGCGTCTGGGCTACTCGCTGCTGAACGGGTTTGCGACCGCGACGACGGCCGTGCTGTTGTTGGCACTGGTCGTGCTGCTGGGTTACAGCGTCGGAGCGGCGGTGTGTGTGGCACTGGGGTTTGGGTTGGGGACGCTTGCCTGGCCCTACGCAACGTATGACTTCTCCGAGCCGACGGCTGCCCTCTTTCTGGTAGCGGGCACAACGGCCATCTATGCCGCGCGTCGGTACCCGCGCTGGGCACTTGGGCTGGGAATCGCCGCGGGCACCGTGTTCGTCCTGGCCGTGGGAGCAAAGTACACGGCGGCGATCATTATTCCGCTGATCGTGCTGCAAGCCGTGTGGCTCGGCTTGCGACCGGCCGCAGAGCGGCGCGTGGCGCTGGCGCTCGTGCTGACGCTGGGGCTGCTGGGCCTACTCGGGCTGATCGCAATAGTTGCCGTAGCCGGGCGTGTGCCCATCGTCCTGGGCGAGTGGCTCGGTGGGCTGCAACGCGGCTGGCTCAGTCTGCCCCTCTGGATCGGACTGCGGGGGTTACTCTTCAGCCCCGGCAAGAGTCTCTTCTTCTACGCCCCGGTGTTGATTCTGGCGGTGCTGGGGATGCCCGCGTTCTGGCGCCGCCATCGGGCGGAGGCGCTGCTCTTTCTCGTGGCGCCATGGCTCTTTGTCCTGGTGTATAGCATGAAGAGTGTCTGGCACGGCGGTGGTTGGGGGCCACGCTACCTCGTGATGATCGTGCCCTTCCTGGCCGTGACGGCGGCGCCGGTGGCCCAGTCCCTCTTGAGCGGCGATGGCTCGCGCCTGAAGCGCCGCCTGCTCCGGGGCGGCTGCGGCCTACTGCTGGCGCTTTCCTGCACCGTGCAAGTCGTGGGGATCACCAAGCATCCCAACCTGTACCCGATTATGTTCCGCGAACACATCTTGCCGCAGCTCGACGAGCACGGCACTACCTATGGCGGACGTGACTACTGGGAGGTGCTGGGGGGGCCGGGGCTGGTGCGGGCGCTGCGCGACCCGGAGTCCGGCGCGCGCCGTCTCGGATACGCCTACAGCGAGCCGCCCGATGCGCCCGTTCCACACACTGCGCCGGACGGCACCGTCGTGTTGAGTACGCAGTCACCCTTGAGTATCAGCATTGCGGTTGCCGAGCCGGTGACGTTTCGGCTCTCGCTCTACGCGGTGGATTGGGACCGGCGCGACCGACGGCAGAGCATTCTCGTCAAAGATGCTCGCGGCTGGCGAGAGAGCCAGTTGGACCGCGACTTCAGCGCCGGGGTATGGCTGCGGTATCCGGTCGAGGCGACCCCGCTAACACCAGTGGAAATCTACGTGCAGAGCTACGGGCCGGATACGGCGGCCCTCTCTGCGCTGGCCTTCGATCCATACGATGGCAGTAATTGGGAGGCGGCGCCCGTGTTCGATACTAAACCGCCCGCGCAGTGGTCGGACCGCTACGGTCACGACGGCTATGTCTTGCTCGGCTGGAATGAAGATTGGAGCGATCGGGCCAAGCTGCCCGCCTATGTCGAGGATTATGGTGGTGGAGATCGGGTCAATCTGGACACGCGCGAGCTAGACATTTCCGAGACGCCGCTGCTGTACGGCTTGCCGTTTACGCCCCTGCTCGGTCATCTCTGGTTTCTAGGTGCCGATGTGGTGGGGGCCGTCTTCCAGAACCGCCCGGACCTGCTGGAGCGCGCGCTGGCCTCCCCGCCGTGGCGATGGTGGGGCCTAACCGCGCAACCGCCGCATCCTGAGCACGGTATGGGCCTCGACCTGTGGCCGGCACGGCTCTACGACCATTTCGCCTCGCACCGGCCGGTGCTGGGGATCGGTGCGGCCGTCGTGCTCCTGCTGTGGGTCGTGCTCATCATTAGCGTGGCCCGCCTGCTGACCTTGCTCCAGCCCGGGCCCGGCGGTCGCCGGCTCGCCGGTTACACGTCCCTGTGCTTGCTCCTCCTGCTCCTGCTCTACGCTGTCGCGGTGGTGCGAACGTAGCGAGGCCGCCGGGGACGTAGGCGCTGCCAAACGCTGCGTAGCGCCAACGTAACACCCCACAGGCCGGCGGTGTACGTCAGCAGCAGGAACGGCTCGGCCGGGTGATGGATTCGTGCCCGGTCAGAATTCACCAGCACTGATACCAGGAGCAGACCCACACCCATCCCCAACGGCACCAGCGCCGGCCGTAGCCGTCGGTTCACGAATGCCGACACAGCACACGCGACAGTGAGCGCGAGCGTGAGGAGCGCCGGGAGCATGTCGGGTCGGAAGAGACGTGTGATCCGGTCGACACGATTACCGGCCAGCTCCGCGACGGCGGCGAACTCGTCGTGGACGGCAAAGATCGGCGAGCGAATGTTGAGCAGCTCTTGTTGATCATACAGGTCGTGGACCCGCTCCTTGGCAAAGCCGCCGCGCCACATGCGCCGGAGCCGGAACCAGGTCCGGTCCAGGTACCCGGCCGGGTGGCGCGCGATCACATCAAGCGCCGCCGCCGTGATTAGTGCCGGTGTGTGGCCGGCACCAAGCTCTGCCTCGACGCGTGCCCACGCCTCCCACACCGAATTGTTCTGGTCTTTCTCATCTTGTAGGAGCGTGAGTACGCGCCGCAGGTCGGGGTCGCTCTCCGCTCTATTGGCCCACCCATAGGTCCCTTCTTCTTCCCACAGACGCACGAGGAGTTGCAGTCCCGTCGTGTTGCTGAGACCGATATAGTGGTACTCCAGCCAGTTGCGTGCTAGCCACGGCGATACTACCACCCCAAAGATCGCCACAAATGCCAGGATACGCAGCCACGTCCGATACCGGTGAGCGCCCTCGTACACCAGCAGCAACAGGCATACGGCGATGAGGGCCGGCTGGATGACCAGCCGGGTCAGCGCAGCCAAGCCGAGGGCCGCGCCAGCCGCAGCAACGATTGGCAGGCCAGAGCTGCGCCACAGATTTCCAGAGGATTGTGCGTCGCTGGTGTTGTCACCCTGGCTGCCGCCGTGCAGCATCCGCACGGTGAGCAGCACAAAGAGCAGCGCCAGGGGGATGAACAGCGCCTCCGTGTAGATGCCATGCTCGATGATGAGGAGATACCCATTCGTAGCCATACCAAGCGCTGGCAGGAAGGCCAGCAGGGGTGGCAGGAATGCTCGCCCGACGGCATAGGTGAGCAGCACGGTGCCAATGCCCAGGAGGTGTTGGACGGCGACTACTCCGAGGAAGTCGGGGCCGAGCAGAATCTGCACCCCGGCGACAAAGGTCGAGTAGCCAGGCGGAAAGATATAGCTTAAGGGTGCGAACGAAAAAGCCGTGCGGATCGTCTCCGCAGCCTCCACATAGGCGCCGCTATCACCGATCACAAACGCCGGCGCACGGAACATGATGCTGGCCCGAAAGCCGAATGCCACGACCACGCTGGCACTGATACAGACCGCATCCGCGTGTGTGCGTAGCCAGGCATACCAGCGTCTTATCGCGTGAGCTACGCGACGCGCCAACGCCGCGCTACGCTGGCCCCAGAGCACTGTGCCCAAGCTGAACGCGGCGCAAACCACGCCCGCCAGAAGCAGTACACCGGGACGCCAAGCGCCGGTAGGCAGGCCGAATAGCCGGTTGCTAACGACCCAAGCTGCCAGCAGGACGGCGGCACCGGCACCGGTGACCAAGAGCGCCTTTCGCTGCCATGGCGCAGCCGTGAAAGTGGTGGCGCCGGACACTGCCAATGCCAGCAGTAGGCCGACGAGTACCCCCAGCAAGAGCAGCGAGACCGGATCAACGAGCCGCGTCCCGGTAACGAGTTCGCCGCCGGCCGCGAGCAGCCCCAGCGCCACCGGCAGCGTGAGCGCGGCGACGGTGACGCGCATACGTGGCCTGTGCCGCCCTGGACGCGCATGATGGTGGGTGGGACGGGGCACGGCTGGTGTCGTCACCGGCCCCCACCCTCACCCTCCCCCGTTGCGACAGGGGAGGGAGCATGCCTTCCCTCTGCCACCGTGGGGGGGACATAAGGAGACCAGGCGGATGGTGGCTCGTGCTCTATCGCCTGAGTGATCTCGTCGAGCCAGACGACCATCTCGGCGGTAATGTCGTTCTTGAGCACTTCGCTTCCTGGCAGAGACCAGTAGCCTGCTTCGGCTTGCGCCGCAATGAGGTTGTCACCGACCCGGACGGCCATCTCCCGATACTTACGTTCGCCCGTCAGCGTATAGAGCACCGACGCAGCCCAGCCCACCTTTCCCGCACGCAGGAGCCGGAACAGATAGCCGCTGGCTCCCTCTGCGAAGCGCATGTACTCCTTGGCCAGCGCCAGCCACTCGCCTTCTCCGGTTGCCTGGTAGAGCCGCGCGAGGAAGCCCCCGGCGATACCCGGATGGAAGAAGAACTGGTCTCGCTCGGCAGCGTGGCTCATCACGTAACGGATTTCATCATCGGGGTCGGGGTTGGTGTGCAGGCCCTCGGCGCGGCTGTAGACCGAGTAGAGCTGCTGCGGATAGTTGGGTTGGGCCGCCATGAGCGTTTGCATCCAGCGGCCGACCCCACGCGCTACGTCCAGCCGGCCGGTGTAGAGCGCTGCCTGCCCCGCTCCGCTGACCACCCAGAGGTCCTGCTTGGTATGGGCGTCACGCCTGCTGGGGCTGGAGTAGAACCCACCGCTCTCTGCATCCTGGAAATCCAGGAGGAAGTCCATGCCGTACTGCGAGAGGTCAAACTGCCCCAGGCGGTGTGCCCCGATAATGACCCAGGAGTTGTAGTAGATGTAGGCGTACTCGGCGTGCAGTTCGGCGTACTTGCTCCCCGGCCGGGGCCGCGGCCCGAAATCACCGGCTGCGGTCATGCCGTGCTGGCGAATCCAGGCGCACAGCCGGTTCGCCGCGTTGGTCTCGCCGCAGACTTGGAAGGCGGCCGGCACCTTGTAGTATTCGATTGCTCCGAGTGCGGGGTTGCCAAAGCCGCCACCGGGGCGCTGTTGCGCCAGCAAGTGAGCACAGCCGCGGTCTCGTGCCTCACGAAAACGCTTCATCGCCGCCGCCTTTCCGCCTCACTCACGACTACTGCGCTTGGTGCTGGCGCATCCGCAGGAGATCCTCATTCGTCAGAAACGGCTCATAGGCTGCAACGAATTGGTCGAGCGTTTCCGCCACCGTCGCGGCAGTCGTATCGAGCACGATCCGCTTCTGAACCAGCGACGCCGCTACTTCTGCCTCGAACCGCCGGAGCACATACTCGACATCTTGCTCCCGCACAACCTGGTGCGGGTGCGGATTCTCGCGCATCCGCTGGCGGATCGTTGCCGGGGAGGCCTTGAGCAGCACCAGCACCACGTCCGGTGCGAGGTCGAGGATACGCCGCTCCATCTTGCGGGCCATCTCCGTCCGCTGACCGGCCGGGCTACGCGCTGGCGCAGCGCTCTGCTCTCCACCGTAGCCGTAGTAGAGCGGGGCGTAGACCGCCTCCTCGATAAAGGGGGCCATGAGGTTGTGGTCGGGCTTGGTGTAGAAGTTCGGCGAGATGTGATACTCGATCATGAAGCGCTGGAGCATCTCCTTGGCCTGCGGGTGCAGTCCCAGTAGCGACTCCTGCGCCTCCGGCGACAACTCCGTCGAGGGGATGGTGTGATGGTCGTGGAAATGGGCAGTGGCCCCGATGGTCCGCTCCGCCCAGGCCATGATCTGCGCTGCCAGCGTGGTTTTCCCGGCATATTCGCAGCCTGTCATCAAGAGATACATGGTTGCCCCTTCCCGGCACGAGTGTTCACAATGCTGTCGGCGGTATCCTGCTGCCCGGCGGCCAACGCCGACACACGTGACGGGCGCTATTGTAGCGATGATCGGGATTTGGGGATAGGCCGTCGGCCGCGCTAGGAGACGGAGTACCGACTATGGACATGCTCGTGGGGGTAGACATCGGCGGGACGTTCACCGATGTTCTGACGTTCGATGAGCAGCGTCGCCGGCTGCACGTCGCCAAAGTGCCCACCACTGCCGGCGACCAGTCGCGGGGGCTGATCGCGGCTCTCGATACGCTCCGGGTTTCTTACCCGAATATCGCGTTGGTCACGCACGGCACGACCGTTGCGACCAACGCCATCCTGGAGCGGAAGGGGAGCCGCTGCGGGTTGATCGCCACGCGCGGTTTTCGGGACATCCTCGAGCTACGGCGCCGCGACCGGCCGCACCTCTACGGCTTGACCGGCTCCTACGAGCCGTTGATCCCGCGGGACTTGCGGTGCGAGGTTACCGAGCGCATCTCCGCCGAGGGTGCAGTCCTCACGTCCCTGGCCGAGGAAGAGGTCATCGCCGTGGGCGAGCGGTTGGCCGCTGAAGGCGTGGCGGCTGTCGTCATCAGCTTTATGAACTCCTACGCCAATCCCGCCCATGAGCTACAGGCGAAAGCCATCTTGGAAGCGCGCTGGCCGGACCTCTACGTCACTGCCTCAGCCGAGGTGCTCCCCGTGTTCCGGGAGTTCGAGCGCACCAGTACCGCCGCGGTCAATGCCTACGTCCAGCCGACCGTCAGCGGCTACTTGGCCCGGCTGCAAGCACGCTTGAGCAGTCACGGCTCCTCTGGCGGACTGTTCATCATGCAGTCCAACGGCGGGATGATGTCGGCGGCAGCGGCCCAACGTTACCCGGTGCATACGGTGCTCTCCGGTCCGGCGGCGGGCGTGATAGCGGCGGCCAATCTGGCCGGTCAGAGCGGTGTTGCCAATCTCATTACCTACGACATGGGCGGGACCAGCCTCGACGTGTCTCTGGTCATCGGTGGCCGGCCGCTGACGACTAGCGGGATGGAGCTGGAGTTCGGTATTCCGATCATGGTGTCCATGGTTGACATCCATACGGTTGGCGCGGGTGGCGGGAGCATCACTCGCGTTGACCCCGGCGGCATTCTGCGGGTGGGGCCGGAGAGCGCCGGGGCCGAGCCGGGGCCGGTCGGATACGGACGCGGCGGCACCCAACCGACGTTCACCGACGCCCAGCTCGTGCTGGGCCGGATCAACCCCCACTACCCTATCGGCGGCTCGTCCGACCTCGCGTTCGATGTACCCCGCGCCCGGGCGGCGATTGCCGAGCGGGTCGGTGCGCCGCTCGGTCTCGCGCCGGAAGCGGCGGCGCAGGCCGTCATCACCGTCGCCACGAACCGGATCGCGGGGAGCCTGCGGCGTGTCTCGGTTGATCGTGGGCACGATCCGCGCGACTTTGCCCTGTTCGCTTCCGGCGGCGCCGGGCCGCTGTTGGTCAGCGCGCTGCTCCGCGAGCTGGGGGCGGCGCAGGCGTTGGTCCCCTACGCCCCCGGCATTGCCTCGGCCTGGGGCTGTGCTATCGCAGACCGCCAGCACGACTTTGTGACGATGCTGAACCGGCGGCTCGCAGACCTGGACCTGGACGAGGTTGCACGGTGCTTTGCCGTGCATGAGGCGGAGGGCCGGGCGCTGCTCCGACAAGAGCCGCTGCCGCTGGTGGAGACCCGCATCGTGCGGGAAGCCGAGCTGTCGTATGAGGGGCAGACTCACGTGGTACGCACGCCGCTGCCGGCCGGCGAGTTGACTCACGAGCGGATTGCGGCCAGCTTTCGCAGCGCCTATCTGCAACGGTACGGCCAGACCGAGGAGTCCTTTGCCGGCTTGGGCCAGCTGCTGGAGCGCATCCCCATCCGGCTGCTGAACCTGCGGACGGCGGTAATCGGCGTGCGGCCCAGCCTGGCGCTCAAGGACTTCCTGCCGCGACCGACGACCACGCTGGACGAGGCCTACAAGGACACGCGGCCCGTCTACGTGGCAGGCCGGTTTGTCGAGTGCCCGACCTACGAGCGCGCCCGGCTTCCCTGGGGCGTACAGGTGGCAGGACCGGCGATTATCGAGCAGCCGGATACGACGACCTGGCTGGAGCCGGAGATCGTAGCCACGGTGGATGAGGCGGGTAATCTCCTGCTGGAGGTGGCGTGAGGCATGGCCGTTGATCCGATTACCTTGGCCGTCCTGCAAGGCAGTCTGGAGCAGATTGCCGACGAGATGGATGCCACCCTGGAACGGATGGCGTTCTCCCCGGTCATCTCCGACGGTTGGGATCGCGCCAGCGGGATTTACCATCCCGACAACGGTGAGGTCATCATCCAGGGGCCGCGTGGTCTGCCGAACTTCATCTACGTGATGGAGTTCACCGTCCGCTCCGTGATCGAATGGGTGACGGACATTGCGCCCGGCGATGTCTACATCGTGAACGACCCCTACCTGGGCGGTACCCATCTGATGGACGTGAAGATGGTGAAGCCCTGCTTCTATCGCGGGCAGCTGACCGCCTTTGTGGCGACGAGTGGGCACTGGCCGGACATCGGCGGCCGGGTCCCCGGCGGCTTCTCCACCCAGGCGACCGAGGTCTATCAGGAAGGGCTGCGTCTGCCGCCGGTGCGAATCATGGATCGGGGCCGGCTCAATCGGGACGTGCTCGACATCATCCTGCGGAACGTGCGCGTGGCCACCGAGCGGCAGGGAGACATCATCGCCAAAATCACGGCCCTCAACGTCGGTACCGATAGGCTGACCGCCCTGCTCGACCGCTACGGCAAGGAGACGGTGTTCGAGGCGATTGCGGAGATGAAAGCGCGCTCGGAGCGGCTGATGCGCGCCCACATCGAGACCATTCCCGACGGCACCTATGCGTTCGCCGACCACATTGACAGCGACGGTATTGAGTGGGAGCCGCTCGCCATCAACTTGGAGATGACCGTCAAGGGCAGCGATGTGCATCTCGACTTCTCCCGCAGCAGCCCGCCCTGCCGGGGGCCGCTGAACAGCGTGCGAAGCACGACGATGGCGGGGATGTATATCGCCGTCAAGCATATCTTTCCCGACGTACCCATCAACGCCGGCTGTTTCACGCCCTTCACCTTTGACCTCCCGGAGACGACCTTCCTGAATGCCCAGCCGCCGCGTCCCGTGGCCGGCTGCGCCTCGGAGGTCTGCCAGCGGATTATTGACGTGGTGTTCGGTGCCCTCAGCCAAGCGATTCCCGAACGCTGCTATGCGGCGCCGATGGGTACCGTGACCAATCTCTCCGTCGGCGGCGATGACCCTGAGCTAGGCCCCTACGTCTTCTACTCGTTCATCGGCGGTGGGTACGGTGGGAACTACCTGACCGACGGTCTGACCAACGGAAACCCCACGATTGCTCTCGCCCGCACCCAGGCGCTGGAGATTTTCGAAGCGCGGTACCCGGTCCTGTTCACGCGCTACACGATCCGCGAGGGATCGGCCGGCCCCGGCCAGCGCCGCGGCGGCTTTGGCGTCATCTTCGAGTTTCGGCTGCTCCGGGGACTTGCCGCCGGATCGCTCTTGGGGGAGCGGGGACGCTTTGCCCCGTTCGGCATCCTGGGCGGCGGGGCGGCCGAGCGCGCCAGGCACACCTTCGTGTTGCAGGGCAGGGAGCATCGTCCGGCGCACATCACGAAAGACGAAAACGTGCCCGTGCAGCCGGGCGACATCCTGCGCCTGGAGACACCCGGCGGTGGCGGCTACGGCAATCCTCTCGACCGCCCCCCGGAGTTGGTCGCGCAAGACGTGCGGCGCGGCTACTATGACCGCGACACCGCCCGGCGCGACTACGGCGTCGTCATCCAAGCGGACGGCGGGGAGGCGGACGTGGCGGCCACGGTACGGCTGCGGGCCGCGCGGCGTACCTGACAGCACACGTCCTCGCCAGCTACAGTTGCGGTCATGACTCTCTTCTCCTCCGCGCGGGAGCGGCGTCTCTGGCTGTGGACGCTGGCCGTCGTAGTGGCGATCTACTCCACGCTCGGCCTCGCGCGGACGCTGGTCGAGTTCCTGCGCGAGCATGGTCTGCTGGACGCCTCCCTCGACATCACCCTCGTCCTCTTCGTCCTTGGCATGATTCTCGTGACGGCGACCGTCATCACGCAAGGGATGAAGGCGCGGCCAGGTGGGGCAGAGATCGTCATCGCGCTGGGTATCACGGCCACCTACTTGCTGGTGTTCACCCGGATGGCGATCATCACGGAGCGCTCGCACCTCATCGAATATGGCGTCGTAGGTATCTTCATCTATGCGGCGCTCGCCGAGCGCGCCAGTCAAGGTCGTCGCGTCCCCCTGCCGCCCCTGCTCGCCATCCTGGCGACGTCGGCGGTTGGTCTGCTCGACGAGTGTATCCAGGTGTTTATTCCCACCCGCGTCTTCGACCCCCAAGACATCCTGTTCAACGTGCTCGCGGCGACCATGGCGGTGACGGCGAGCGTCGCGCTGGCCTGGGCGCGGCGGCGACGCGAGAAGGAAGGCAAGTTGCGATGAACGAACCGATGATCCGGTTACCGCAGCATACACACCACACCCGTCAGGTCATTGAGCACTGCAGGTGGATTATTCAGACCTACATCCAGCGTGAAGCCTATGTGGATTATGATTGGCTCGGCTCTCCTGACCCAGGCGACGACCACTGCATCGTCACAAGCCGGCAGCGCGATGCCATCAACATTGTGAAGAGGCGAGGTCGCAACGGGATGCGTGCGCGTTCGTCGAGAGTTGCCTGGAGCCGATGGCTCTGCCGACCCCTTCCAGAACTCCGGGAGATCCCATGCGACCTCGATCTAGTTGACAGCACCGATTCTGAGTTAGAGCCTGGGTTCGCTGCTTTCTCTGGGTTGATTGGCCGAATGGCAGAGACACCGAGGTTGACAGACATGGCCCCCACGAAGGCGCTATATCTGCTGCGCCCCCGTTTCGTCGCCATTTCCGATGGCTATGTACGCAAGCTCCTGGGCATAGGCGAAAGGCAGTTTCCGGGAACTCCCAAGGGGCATGGGGCGAGAGCAGTGGCCGTGCAGCGTGAGATCCGAAAACTGGGTCGAAAGAATGAGGGTGCTCTTACCGAACTCCATACCTATGCGAACGAGTATGCGAACAGGTATGGGGCTGACTTGCTGAAGAGCAAGGAAGTTACTGATTCCAGGCGCCCAATGTGCTTATCCAAAGCGCGAGTCCTCGATATCCTGATCTGGGCAGAAGGCGCTGTACACGATCCGACGCCGAACAGTGAATGGTGCCGCTGGTACAACCAAGAGTTGGGCAGCTAGAGCCGCTGCGGAGGTTCCGGTGCCATATTGGGTGGCTCTCGCCGGGCCGTGTGTCAGGATGGGGAGTTCCGGCGTGCGCGAAAGTGAGGGGGGAGAACCAATGACCAGTACGCATCCAGAGGCGAGCTATTCGCCGTCGCTCAATCACCGCTATCTGATGGATGCGCTCACGCCCGCGCTGGCCTATGACGGCAGTGAGGTGGGCGCTTGGCAAGGCCGGCTGCGGCCTAAAGTCGCATCGCTGCTCGGTATGCCCTCCGGCGACCGGGTGGCGCTCGACGTGCGCTCCCTCTGGCAGCGGCAGCATCCGCTCGGCACCATCGAGAAGATCGTCTTCCGGGCCGAGCCGTATGCGGACGTGATGGCGTATGTTTGCTTACCCAAGTCCGCGACACCGCCCTACACCTGGTTTATCTGCGTCCAAGGCCACACGACCGGAGCGCACGTTTCCATCGCCGTTGACCGCGAGGACAACGGTGTGCCTATCGCGGTCGAGGGTGATCGTGACTTTGGGTTGGGCTGCATGGCGCGCGGGATCGCCGCGCTGTGTATCGAGCAGCGGTCGTTCGGCGAGCGCCGCGAGCGGCATCAGGAGCGCGTCTCGACGCATGGCTGTCACGACGCCACCATGCACGCGCTGATGCTCGGCCGCACGCTGCTCGGTGAGCGAGTGTTCGACGTTGACCG
>JAJDZR010000177.1 GCA_022824545.1 Chloroflexota bacterium | reverse complement strand
GGTCTGGACAATCCCTTGCCGTTTATCCTGACCGGCGGACAAGCGCCTGACGGCACCCAAGCGGAGGTGCTGATCGCCGGTTATGCTCCCGGTTTGACAAACTGGACGCTCGCTACCTGGCCTTCCTCCAGTTCGCCGGTGCGCTCATCTGGTTGCGATAAAATGTCAACAGAACCTGGTAGATCACCTTCGTCTTGTCTACGAGGTTGATGAGCGGCTGGCCCTGGGCGAACCGACGGGCGTTCTCGCGCAGAATCTCCACCGCGCGGCGCTCCTTGCGGAAGGAATGCCCGGAGGAATGCGGCGTAATCAGGCAGTTGGACAGCCCCCACAGCGGGCTGTCGGCGGGGAGCGGCTCGATTGGGGTTGCATCCAGTCCCGCATAGGCCGGCCCTTGCCGGTCGTCCTGCAAGGCCGCCACGAGCGCGTCATGGTCTACCAGCCCGCCGCGGGAGACGACGATGAGGCCGGCGTCGGGCTTCATGGTGGCGAACTGCGCGGCCGAGAGCATCCCGCGTGCCTGCGGCGTGTACGGCGCCGTGACCACGACCACGTCCGCTGCTGCCAGAGGTCGTCGAGCCGATCCAGCGGCCAGACTTGGGCCAGCGCGTCGTCCGGCGTGACCGGCTCGCGATCCACGGTGATGACCTCCATCTCGAAACCGCGCGCCCGCGCGCCAACCGCCCGCCCAATTTGACCGTAGCCGATGATGCCCATGGTGCCGCCGGCCAACTCCCAGGACACCGCCCGGACGCCCGCGGCCTCCCAGCGGCGGGCGGCTTGCGCCTCGCGGGCACAGAGCAGCCCGCGACTAAAGGCCAGGAGCAACGCGAAGGCGTGCTCGGCGATGTTGGGCGCGTGCGCGCCACGGGTGTTGGTGATGATGATGTCGCGCTCGCGTAGCTCCGGGCTGGACCATAGTTGCTCCACACCGGCGCTCGACGTCTGTATCCAGCGGAGCCGGCGTGCGTGCGGTAGCAGCGATGCCGGCGGCCAGCCGTAGATGCCGTCGGCGTCGGCGATCTCCGCACGCAGCGTCTCGTCGTCGAACGCCTCGACCACCGTGACGCCTTCGTCCGGCAGATCATCCAGCAAATGGAAGCACCGGCTATTCGCCGTTGTCGCGAGTACGAGCTTCATCGCCGCCTCCTCGGGTCGGTGCTGACACTAGACCAAGCTGCACGTTACACTATAGTTGAGGTACTCGGGTGCGGCTCAACAGCGCCCCGGGTACCGCCACCGGTGCGGCGAGCCGCCGCCATTGCTACTGCTTCGAGCACAGACTACAAGGGAGGTAGGGAACTATGTTTCGCTTCATATTCGGTACGTGGATCGGGCGCTTATTGATGTTCTTGGCGGCGGTCGGCGCCGCGGCGTGGGGTGTGCGGCGTTTCCTCGGACTCGATCAATCGGAGTCCGACGACTGGGCACCCTCCCCGGAGGAGCCACCTGCGGAGACGAGCGCCGGTTCCACCGATGTAGATGCGAGCCTGCTCGAAATCTTGGCCTGCCCTGAAGACAAGCAGCCTATCGTGAAGATGGACGACAAAATCGTCTGCACGGCCTGCGGCAAGCGTTATCCGATCCGCGACGGCATTCCGGTCATGCTGATAGACGAGGCCGAGGAAGGCCCGGTCCCGACGGAAGCAGAGGTCGCGGCCGCACGAGCGGCGCTGCAAGGTGAGCCGGAAGCGGCAGGCGCGGCCACCGCGGAAGCCGCAGAGGCGAGTGCCGACGCCGGAAGCGCCGACCAAGCGGCCGAGGGCACAGAGAAGCAAGCCGGTTAGGTGATCTCCCGGCGTGGACCTACCCCCAACCCCCTCCCTAAAGGGAAGGGGCTAACGGTCGGCGGGCGGCGCAGCGACCGGAGGCGACTGGGTGAGGGAGGTCTTGGCCTCACCCCCCAGCCCCCTCTCCACCAAGTGGAGAGGGGGTGTGGATTGCCGCTGGCGCGGGAATGACGGACGGGGCGGGTGTGGCGGATGGACTTTTTTCAGAGCAATGACGGATGGGGTGGCCCGCGGCGAGCACAACGATGGCCGTAGAGACCGCAGAAGTAGCCACCCCGCCCGCAGCGACGCGCCAGCCTAAGCGCGGCACGAGCAAGCGCCGGCCGCGGATAGCACGGGTGCGCTACGGCACTATCGTTGTAGGGAGCGCCGTCTTCCTCCTGGGCGGCTATTGGGACGTATCGTGGCACATCATTGTCGGCCGCGACACCTTCTGGAGTCCACCGCATCTGGTGCTCTACGCGGGCATCATCGCCATTCTGGCAGCGTGCGGCGCGGCGGTCGCTCAGGCAGCTGCGGCGGCGCGCGGCCGGGGGCCGGCGCTGCCGGGGCCGCTGGTCCCGCTGCCGTTCGGCCTGCGTCTGCCGCCGGGTATCTTGGTCACGCTGGTCGGGGCCGGGATGAGCTTGGCCTCGGCGCCGATTGACGACACTTGGCATCGGCTATACGGCCTGGACGTGACCGTCTGGAGTCCGCCGCACATCATGCTCGTTGCCGGCATGGTCATCGCCCCGTTCGGCGCACTCATCGGCCTCACGTTGGAGACGAATCGGCGGCTGCCGGAACGGCTGCGGCGCATGTGGCACGACACCGGGCAACTGTGGCGGCTGCCGCGTAGCGAACTCGCGGCCATCGCGGCCGGTGGGGTGATGCTGGCGACCGCTCTGGCCGTACTGGCCGAGTACGACTTCGATTTGCCGATCTATCAACTGGTCTACCACCCGATCATCCTGTCCGCCTTGAGCGCGTTCATCCTGGTCGGTGCGGCGCGAGCCAGTGGGCGCATTGGCGCCGCTACCCTGGCGGCGCTGGCCTACACGGCGGTGCGGCTTGCCGCACACGCCGAGTTGATACTGCTCGACGGCATCCGGCCGCAGATTCCGCTCGTCCTGGCCGCGGCGCCGATCATTGACCTCGTGCTGGTAGGGCTGCCACTGCGTCCACTGTGGATACGCGCCGCGCTGGCCGGCGCCGGCTTTGCCGGGGCCTTGGTGGCGGTGCAACTGCCATACCTGCAGGCGTATGGCTGGGTGCAATGGGAGCCGGAGATGCTGGCCGTGGCCGCGCCGTGGCTGCTGGGCCTTTCGGCGGCGGGTGCGGCCTTGGGCTGGCTGGCCGGGAGCACCCTGCGGCCGGTGCATGAGGCCCCAGAGGACTGAGCGAGCCATGCGTACCCTCGTGGTTGTCACGATCCTCGTGCTGGCGGTTACGATCAGCGCCGGCTTCGGACCGCAGCGGGAGTTGAGCGAGCAGGACCAGCCCGTCGCGGGACGTCTCTGGCTGGAGCCACAGGTGCCGCGGGTCGGTGAGTCGGTGCAGATGCGAACCGTGCTATTCAACCTGGAAAATCCGCCGCTCTTGCCGCTGCCCTACGAGAGCCCGCGGGGCGGCGATACCGTCGTTGGCCTGTTCATGCCGACCGGTCGTACCGGCGAATACATCACGCGGCTGACCTACACGCAGCCGGGGCGCCGGTGGATCAACATTTACCTGGAAGGACCGGAAGGACGCCTGGCGCTGAGGACCGCATTCTGGGTCTTCGGAAGCGATGAGTTCCCGGAAGGACCGGTGCCGGAATCGCTGGCGGTCGTCGTCAGCCCCGAACCCGGTCGGGAAGCCGGGCTACCTCCCTGGCTGGAGCCGGCCACCTACGTTGCTATCGTCGCGGTGATCGGCGCCGAGCTGGCGATCATCGCCTGGTCGCTCGTCGTCGTGCGCCGGCAGCAGCGGCTGGCTGTCTAGGGGGCGCGACCTACCCCCAACCCCCTCCCTGAAGGGAAGGGGCTAAAGGTCTCCGCACGTGGGAGGTCAAGAGTGCAGTTCAATGAGTTCCGGCCGGAGGCGGTGCCGCCTGGCGCGAAAGAGACGCTCTACCTGGACGTTGCCCCGCTCCCCGACGGCGAAATGCTCCGCCTCGCCGTCCTCGTGGCGCGTGGTCAGGCGGAGGGGCCGACTCTGCTGGTGTTGGGAGGCGTCCACGGCGACGAATACGAGGGGCCGCACGCGGTACGGACCGTCTTTCGGGAGCTCGCTGCGGACCAACTGCGGGGCACGTTCATCGGCGTGCCGGTGACCAACGTGCCGGCGTTCGAGGCCGGGACCCGGGGCAGCCCGCTCGACGGTCTCAATCTTGCCCGCGTGTTTCCCGGCAGCCGCACGGGTACACCGACGGAGCGCATCGCGTACCAGGTCGGCTGCCTGATCGGTCGTTGCGATCAACTCATTGATCTGCACAGCTCCGGCACCCATGCGGCGATGCCGACACTGGCGGGGTACTACTCAAACGACAGTGAGGTTGGCCGGCGGTCGCGGGCGGCAGCGTTCGCCTTTGGAGCGCCGGTGGTGTGGGGACATCCGACCGTGGCGCCGGGGCGCACGGTGAGCGAGGCGACGGAGCGGCGAATCCCCTGGCTCTATACCGAATGTCCGGGTGGCGGCTGGCTGCACCAGGATACGGCCGCGCTCTACGGGCGAGGCGTCACGAACGTGATGCGTCAGCTGGGGATGCTCCCTGGCGACCCGGAGCATGAGCCGCCGCACTATCACCTCTACGGCAGCGGTCGTATCGAGGACGCGCTGGCGGTGCGGAGTAGCGGGTTTCTGCTCCCGGCGGTCCGGCTACTCGACCGGGTCCGGCGCGGCGACCTGCTGGGTCAGGTACTCGGACTGGCCGGCGAGGTACACGAGGAACTACGCGCAAATGCCGCCGGGGTGCTGATCTTCATGCGGACCACACCCTCGGTCTCGCCCGGTGACTTGGCCTTCATGGTCACCGGGGAGGTGGTTTCGACCTAACCCTATGACAGGCCAAAGCCGCACGGATGGTGCCAGGTGTGGTGCGGCCTTGGCCTGTCACCCGGCCCTCTCCCAGGGGGAGAGGGGGTGGATTCCCTAGACTCACAAACGAAGTGCAACACCAGAGTAAGGTGTTGCCATGGGACAAGCATACACGCAGCTTGGTATTGAAGACCGGTGTGAATTGGCCCGTCTACACGCCCAGGGCTGCTCGCTC
>JAJDZR010000231.1 GCA_022824545.1 Chloroflexota bacterium | reverse complement strand
CGTGGTCACCTCGCCGGCGTCCGGTCCCAGCACGAGCCACGCCAGGAACGTGAGCGCGGCAATGACCAGCACAGCAGGTACGAAGATCGCCGACACCCGGTCGGCCAGCCGCTCGATGGGCGCTTTCGACCCCTGGGCCTGCTCGACCAGCCGGACAATCTGCGCCAGCGCCGTGTCGGCGCCGACGCGCGTGGCCCGCACCGTGAGCGCGCCCTGTCCGTTGAGGGTAGCGCCGGCCACCTCGTCGCCCTCGCGCTTGGTGACGGTCATGCTCTCGCCGGTGAGCATCG
Organism: Chloroflexota bacterium; assembly: GCA_022824545.1. Taxonomy (GTDB): domain Bacteria; phylum Chloroflexota; class UBA11872; order UBA12225; family JAJDUF01; genus JAJDUF01. The sequence continues at coordinate 8,994 of JAJDZR010000231.1, read as the reverse complement.
CTTCATCCACCCTCGATTCCCCGCTGACCACCTCGCCGTCTACGGGGACCTGCTCCCCAGGGCGCACGAGCACCACATCGCCCACGCGCACCGATGCAATCGGGACCTCAGCCGGCTCACCGTCCCGGAGGAGCTGCGCGGTCTTCGGCTGCAGCCCCATCAACGCCTTGATGGCGGCGCTGGCCTGGCCTTTCGCGCGTGCTTCCAGCCAGCGACCGAGCAAGATCAGGGTCACGATGATCGCCGCGGTCTCGAAATACAAAGGGGGGTGCGCTGCGAGCGGCCCCTGCTCGGAGACGGCCACCGCCAGCGTGTAGACGCTGTAGCCGTAGGCGGCGGCCGCGCCGAGCGCAATCAGCGTATCCATGTTGGCGGCCAGGTGACGTGCCAACCGCCCGGCCGTCGCGAAGAACTGCCAGCCGCACACGAAGACGACAATCGTCGTCAAGGCCATTTCGACCAAGGCACTGCCGGGAAAGCGCAGCATGAGCATACTCAGCGCCATCACCGGTGCCGAGAGCAGCGCGGCGGCAATGAACAGGTGCTGCGGTGACTGCGCGTAGGCCACCGCCCGCGGCGTGTCAATCTCGTGCTCCGGGTGGTCGGTCGTCGCGGCTGGCGGCTCGGCGCGACGCTCCGCAGCGCCGTACCCGGCCGCCGCCACGGCGCCGATGACGGCCGCGGGGACCACACTACCTTGCACGGTCGCCGATTCGGTGGCGAGATTGACCGCCACCGACTGCACGCCGGCAACCTTGCCGATGGCCCGCTCGACACGGCGGGCGCAGGACGCACAGGTCATGCCGGTGATGGCAAGCTCCAGCGGTGCTACTGGGCCGGCTCGGTAGCCGGCGGCAGCGACGGCAGCGATCAGGTCGTCGCGGCCGGTTTGGTCGGGGGCATAGCGCACGGTCGCCTGCTCGGTGGCGAGATTGACGGTCGCGTCGGCGACGCCCTCGACTCTGCCGAGCGCCCGTTGGATACGGTTGGCGCAGGAGGCACACGTCATCCCCTCGACGGGGAACGTCTCGGTGGCCAACTCCGAGGGTGCCAACGTCTCGTCTACTGCCATGTCTGTTGTTGCAACCATTGCAATCCCCTCCGGTAGTCTCAGCGCCTCACCACCCGGCCCCTCCCCGGATCGCGGAGCGGGGCCGGGATGATGAGTACCCCCACTACCGCGTACTGGCGAACACGTCCATCAACTCTTGCAGCTTTTCGTCGCGGTCACGCTCGTCCCCGCTGCGGACGGCCTCGATGACGCAGGAGCGGACGTGCTCCGCGAGCACCTGCTCCTCGACTTTCGCCAGCGCCCGGCGGATGGCGCGCATCTGGGTGAGGACATCCATGCAGTAGCGGCCGTCCTCGATCATCCGCTGCACGCCGCGGACCTGTCCCTCGATCTTGCGGAGGCGTCCCAACTGGCTGCGGTGCTTCTCTTCCATCACTGATTGCTCCCGTTGTTCATACTATACCCCCCTATGGTATAAAATGTCAAGGCGAAAAAAGTAGCGCCCTGGGGGCGAGGGCAACCACTAGGGTTGCCCCTACAAGGGCCGGCGTAGGGCGTCTATACTACGGCGTGCAACTCTCCTCTCCCGATACTGCTATGACCGGCGCTTCAACTGGCAACGGCTTCGATGCCGACGTGATTATCGCCGGGGCCAGCTTTGCCGGTCTCGCGGTAGCCCGCGAGCTACGCGGCGCCGGCCGGGTGCTGCTCCTGGACCACCAGGACATCGGCGCCGGGCAAACGTCGGCCTGTGGGACCACCGTGGACGTGCTGCGGCAGCTCGACCTGATGATCTCGCACCAGCAGACGGCCGACCGGCTGGTGCTGCACATCGGCAAGCGCACCCTGTCGTACCCCTTGCCCTACCCGTACTGCACCTTCGAGTACGGCCAATTCTGCGCGGCGCTCTTCGAGCAGTCGGGCGCCACGTTCGAGCGGGCGCGGGTACTTGGCGTCGCCGACGGGAATGCCGTATCGCAGCACCCACCTGGACATCCCGCCGGCGTCACGGTGCTGACACGCGCCGGGCCGCTGCGCGCGCGCTACGTCGTGGATGCGACCGGCTGGCGGAGCGTCCTCGCCGAATCCGTGCGGCCGGGCTTCCTGGTGCGCTCCACGTTGAGCGGCGGTATCGAAGCGGAGCTACCCTACCGCGAGGATGGGCTGCACTTCTGGGTCGGCTCCGACATCATTCGCGGCGGCTACGCTTGGGTGTTTCCCTGCGGCGAGACGGCCCGCATCGGGGTGCTGGCGTTCGGTCGCACCGGCGGCCTGCGACCGGCGATGCGGAGCTTCTTCACCCGGCTGGGCCTGCCCCCGGACCCTGCGGCGCCCTACCACGGCGGCCAGCTGCCGTTCGTCGCGCGGTCGGTCATGGCCGGGCCGGTCTTTGTCGCCGGCGACGCGGCGGGGATGTGTTTCGGCCTGACGGGCGAGGGGATCCGCTCGGCGGTGACGTTCGCCATGCGCTGCGGACGGCTGCTGCGCGAGGTGCTGACGGGCGAGCGGACGGGGGGCAGTGCGGCGCGAGCCTATACGCGCTATTTTCGGCTGCGCCGGCCGTATTTCCGGCTGATGACGTGGTTACAGGCGCGGGTGGGACGCCTACCGGACCCCGCGCTGTTCACGTATGCGCGCCTGGCGCATCCGTGGCCGATCTTTCCCCTCCTGATGGGCGAGTACCTCCGCGCCTCGCGGCCCGCCTCGGCGCTCTAGCTCGCTGTCCGGAGCCTACTGGTAGACTGGGCGCACGTGGTAGCAGCAGGCCGAGCATGAGCCAGGAGACTCAAGCACCTTCCGAACAGCGTCGAACGGCGCTGATCTACAGCCCGGCGCTGGTCCAGGCGGCGCTCCCGGCGCAGCACCCGCTCAAGCTGGATCGGCCGGCGCAGGTGCGGGCGCTCATCGAGTCCTACGGCCTGCTGGCTGTGCCCGGCGTCCGCGAGGTCGCACCCACGCCGGCAACCGTCGCGGCGGCGCGCAGCGTCCATGCGACGGACTACGTGGAGACGGTGCGGCGCCTGAGTGCCGGGGAGCAGGTGCCGGAGATGGTGGCGCAGCGTCACGGCTTCAGCGCGTTCGGCGACAATCCGCCGTATCCGGGCATGTTCGACTTTCAGCTGCTGGTGTCCGGCGCGACGCTCACGGCGGCGCGGCTGGTGCATGAGGGGACGGTTGACGCAGCGTTCAACCCGGCCGGGGGCGTCAATCACCACGCGCTGCCCGACCAAGCGAGCGGCTTCGGCATCTTCAACGACGCCGCGATTGCGCTGGCCTGGCTGCGGGACCAGGGGCTGCGGGTGGCGTATGTGGACATTGACGTGCATCAGGGCGACGGGGTAGAGGCGGCGTTCGTGGAGAGCGACGACGTGCTGACGATCTCGCTGCATGAATCGACGCTCTTTCTCTTCCCGGGACCGCAGGGCGGCTTTGCGGAGCATATCGGTACCGGGGCGGGCCGTGGCTACGCGGTCAACGTGCCGTTTGCACCATATACCGACGACGCAATATGGCTGTGGGCCTTCGAGGAGATCGTGCCACCGCTGCTGGCCGCCTTTCAGCCGGATATTGTCGTCACCCAGCTCGGTGCCGACGGCTACTACGACGATCCGCTGGCCCACCTGCGTCTGACGACGCACGCCTACGAGACGGTCATCGCACGCCTCCGCGACCTGGCCCCGCGCTGGGTGGCCGTGGGTGGTGGCGGCTACGATATTGATGCGACCGCGCGGGTGTGGGCACTGGCGTTCGGGGTGATGGCCGGGGTGGAGCTACCGGATGACCTCCCGCCAGGCTACGTGGCGGCCTACGGCGGTAAGCAACTGCGTGATCCGCCGGATGCGGCGCAATCCGCCGACACCGAGCCGGCGGTCCGCGAGTTTGCCGAGGCCAGCGTCCGCACCGTTCGACGCCTCGTCTTCCCGATCCACGGCATGAGCACGGCCTGAGCGGTAGCCCCCTCCCTCTCCCTCCCCCGTTGCGACGGGGGAGGGAATAGACTGTCCCTCCGCCGCAGCGGGGGGACCATAGGGGGGCTAGGAAGGCAACCGCGGTGAGGAAACTCAAGCTCTACAGTGCCATGTCGCTCGATGGCTATATCGCCGGTCCCAACGGCGAGCTTGACTGGCTGGAAGCCGGTGGCGGCCTCGACTATGGCTACGACGACTTCTATGCGTCCATAGACGCGACCCTGATGGGCAACGCCACCTATCAGGTGACCCTCACCGTGGACACGTTTCCATACCCGGAGAAGACCAACTACGTCTTCACCAGAAGCACACCGCCGCCGGATTCGCCGCACGTGTGTTTCGTCTCCGGCGATATCGCCGGCTTTGTACGCGCGCTCAAGGATGAGGCGGGCAAGGACATCTGGCTGGTCGGCGGCGGCCGGATCAATACGATCATGCTCGATGCCGGCCTCATTGACGAGCTGATTCTGACGGTCTTTCCGGTCGTGCTCGGCCGTGGTATTCCCCTGTTTGCACCGGGCGCTCCGCGCTCCGGCTTCAGGACCGTGGGCTGCGAGACCTACGAGACCGGGCTGATCCAGTGGCGCTTGGTGAAAGGGTAGGAGGTGGTCCCCCTCCCTAGCCCTCCCCCGTTGCGACGGGGGAGGGGATACGCGCCGTCCCCCCGTCGCAACGGGGGGCTACAGGGGGCCGGGCTACCGACTACCGGCTGATGGTGTTACAGTGGCCGTGCGGAGAGCAGCATACAAGGAGGATTCATGCGCGAGAACAAACTACTGCGCCAGCTACGGGGCGGAGAGACGACTTACGGACTGGGACTCGGCCTGCCGTCCTATCCCGTCGCCGAGGCGCTGGCGCGTCAGGGCTACGACTGGTTCTACGTTGACGGCCAGCACTACCCGCTGACCTACGAGCAGATGGCGCTGATGTGCTCCGCCATCTGGGCCAACGGCGCCACGCCGATTGTGCGCGTGCCTTGGTTCGGCCTCGACCACATTCAGCGGGCGCTCGACGCCGGCGCCGGCGGCGTGATGGTGCCGGTGGTCAACACGCCCGAGGAAGCCGCGGCGGTCGTGCAGGCGGCCAAGTTCCCGCCGCGCGGCATCCGCAGCAAGGGCGGGATGCTCCACGCAGCCGCCTTCAACACCAACGCCGCCACGTACTACGAGCGCGCCAACGACGAGACGCTAGTGAGCGTACAGCTCGAAACGCGCGAGGCGATTCTCCGGGCGGAGGAGATTCTGAGCGTGGACGGCGTGGATGTCGTGTCGGTTGGGCCGAACGACTTGGCCGCCTCCTTCGGCTATGCCGAGGCCGATGCCTGGCAGCAAGACGATTTCGTCAACGCCATTCACGGTGCGGTCACTGCCGCCGAGCGGACCGGCAAGGCGGCCGGCATCGCTGCCCGCACGGTCGAGCAGGCCCGCGAGCGGGCCGCCGACGGCTATCGGATGGTTACGCTCGGCACCGACTTGGGCATACTGGCGGACGCAGCCGGCGACATCGCCCAGGAGCTAGGGCTAGGATGAGCGTAGACGAGCGGGCGGCTGGCCAGAGCCGCACCACCGATTCCATTTCATTGTGCGGCTCTGACCAGCCGGACGTGCTCGATCATCTGGTGCTGGATTTTCACCAGATGACCGCCTTCGCGGCGGACCCGTGGGTGTTCGTGCGCGGCGAGGGCGTGCGGCTGCAGGATCAGGAGGGGCGCTGGTATCTCGACGGTTTGTCGGGCGTCTTTGTCACTGGTCTGGGCTACGGCAACGAACGCATTATCCAAGCAGCGAACAAGCAACTCCGCGCCCTGCACTTTGCGCCGCCTTTGCACGGCACCTCGCCCCCGGCCATCGAGCTGACGGCGCGGCTGCGTGAGATCGCCCCGGAGGAGATGCGCGGCGAGCATGGCGTGGCCGTCAAGCTGCTCTCCGGCGGCTCCGAGGCGACCGAGACGGCACTGAAAATGGCCCGCCAGTACCACAAGCAATCGGGCCATCCCCGCAAGTACAAGCTCATCGCGCGGTACGGCGGCTATCACGGGGGCACGATGGGGGCACTCGCGGCGAGCGGTGGCTGGGAGCGGCGCAGCGTCTTCGAGCCGCTCGTCGCCGGCGTGCTGCACACCCATCCACCGGCCTGCCAGCGCTGCCCCTTCGACAAGACCTACGACCACGGCGCCTGCGGGATCACCTGCGCGCGCTTGGTCGAGCGCACCATCGAGGCCGAGGACCCGGAAACGGTAGCGGCCGTCATCATGGAGCCAATGTCTATCTCTTCGGCTGGTTTCGTGGTGCCGCCGCCGGAGTACTTCTCGATCCTGCGCGCAGCCTGCGACAAGCACAACGTCTTGCTCATCTTCGACGAGATCATCACCGGATTCGGTCGCTTGGGCACGTGGTTCGGTGCCGACTACTACGGCGTGGCGCCCGACCTGCTGGCCTGCGGCAAGGGGATGAGCGGTGGCTACGTGCCCCTCGCCGGCGTGCTCATTGCCGACCGGGTGTGGCAGGAGTTCCTCGGCGACCCGGACTCCCGGCGCGAGTTCCACCACGGCCACACGTTCGCCGGCAATCCGGTGGCCTGCGCGGCCGGGCTGGCGACGCTCGCCGAGTACGACGAGCGCGACCTGATCGCACACGCTGCCCAACTGGGCGGCCACCTCCGCGCGCGCCTCGAGGGGCTGGCGGAGGCCTATCCGTTCGTCCGCGACGTGCGTGGCGCCGGCCTCTTGCAAGGCTTCGACCTTGCTGCCGACGCTTGGCCGGAAGCAGCCACGCCGCCAGGCAAACGGTTCGAGGCGCTGGCCCGCGAGCGGGGCCTCATTGCCCGCTGTGGCAACGACTTCGTCGGTTTCGCGCTGCCACTGGTCATGCAGCCAACAGAGCTTGACGAGCTGTGCGACATTGCCGGCGCCTGCTTGGAGGCGATGGCGCCGTGATGCACTCCACCGTAGGTGCAGCAGCGGCCCAGGCTGAGGCGTGATGAGGAAACGAAAGGGCACTCGGCGCCTAATCGGGATAGTGCTCCTCTCCGTCCTGCTGGTGGCGTGTGGCGTTGGCGCTCCCGACATCCCGCACATGGTCGAGGGGCGACAAGACTGTCTCTCGTGCCACGCTCAGGGCGAGCAGGGAGCACGGAAGATACCCGCCGACCACACCGGTCTGCCCAACGACCGCTGCGAGGCGTGCCACCAGGCGCCGTAGCCCGGCGGCCGGGCGGGACGTAGACGCGGGACTGAACGCCTACGCCGCCTGGCCGCGCGCCCGGACTTCCTGCTCCAGGCGCTCCAGTACCCAGCGGCGGACCAGCACCGTGGCGTTCAACTCCTCCTCACGAGCGAGAGCTTCCAACTGCGCCAGCGTGTCGGCGTCAACGGGAATGGTCACGCGGTCGAAGAGCTTGTCCGCAAACCGAACCTTGACCGGCTTGAACTCATCCCAATAGTCGGTCAGATCGTGAGTGTCCCAGAACTCGGCCTCTTCCTCGATTGTCTTGAATTCTGGGATGCGGCTTTTCGGATGCTTCTTCTTGCGCTCTTTCTTGCCCATGCGATCACACTCGCCTGCTCTTCTCGGACCCGACAGCGTTCCCGACGGCCGGCTGGTCGCGCCGTCATCACCAGTGTAAAGCATTCCGACTCAGTACGCCGGACACGGGCCATAGGCCGGCGTAGCGGCCCGGCGGTCCTAGTTGCCGGCCGCTTCTGGCACGTATACTGGCAGTGAGGGCGGGCAGCTCCATACTCAACCGCCCCAGGAGGTACGGGCCGTGGAATCAGCCCTGCAGTCGCCGCGTTTCTATATCACCACCGCCATTGACTACCCGAATGCCGCTCCGCATATCGGGACCGCCTTGGAGAAGGTCGGGGCAGACGTGATGGCGCGGTTCCGGCGAATGCAGGGGATGGACACGCTCTTCTCGATGGGTCTCGACGAGAACAGCCAGCACGTGCTACGCGCCGCCGAGGATGCGAACGTGTCGGCACGGGCTTGGGTAGACCGGATGGACGAGGTCTTCCAGGAAGCCTGGGCATCCCTGAACATCTCCTATGATCGCTTTATCCGCACCACCGAGGAGGTCCACATCGCCGCCTCGGAAGAGTTGTTTCGCCGCTCGCTGGAGCGCGGCGACATCTACAAGGGCACCTATTCGGGCTGGTACTGCCCGAACTGCAACACGTTCTACGACGACGATGATCTGGTGGACGAGCGCTGCCCCAATCATCCGACGCTGACACCGGAATGGCTGGACGAGGAGAACTACTTCTTCGCGTTGAGCCGCTATCAGGAGCCGCTGGAGCGCCACATTGCGGCCCACCCGGACTTCATCATGCCCACGACGCGGCGCAATGAGGTGCTGGGCTGGCTGCGGGACGGGCTACGGGACTTCTCCACCTCGCGGCTGGTGCGTAACCTCACCGGTGAGCGTTGGGGTATCACCGTCCCTGGGGACGACGACCACGTCATGTACGTGTGGTATGACGCGCTGACGAACTACCTCACGTCGTCCGGTTTCGCGCACGACGACGAACGGTACGCGCGCTACTGGCCCGCCGACGTACACGTGATCGGCAAAGACATCACCCGCTTTCACTGCCTGTACTGGCCGGCCATGCTGATGAGCGCTGGGGTTCCGCTGCCGCGGCAGGTCGTGGTGCATGGCTGGTGGAACCTGGAAGGCAAGCCGTTTTCCAAGACGGCCGGCAACGTGCTGGACCCGCGTGACGCCGTCGCGGAGTTCGGCACCGACCCGGTGCGCTACTACCTCATGCGCGAGGGGTCCTGGTTCCAGGACGGCAACTTCGCGCGGGCCAATCTCATCCAGCGCTATCACGCGGAGCTGGCGAACGACTTGGGCAACCTGCTCAACCGGACGGTGACGATGATCGGCCGTTACTGCGACGGCCGGTTGCCAGCCGGTACCGCCAGCGCCGCCGACGAGCGAGAAGCAGCCGTGCAACACGCAGCCGAGACGGCGCTGCGGGACGCCACTACGGCGCTCGACGGCTGGGAGTTT
>JAJDZR010000335.1 GCA_022824545.1 Chloroflexota bacterium | reverse complement strand
AAGCCGTTGTTGACGCCGAGCATCTCGGCCGGCACTAACACCAGCCACGCCACCCCGACCGCCAGCCGCAGGCCGGTGAGCACGTCGGGGATGATGGCCGGAATGACCACGCGGCGCAGCACCGCCCATTCATTCGCACCGAGGGCACGGGCCGCGCGAATCCACTGGCGGTCCACGTGGCTCACGCCGGTCGCGGTGTTGATGAGGATGGGCCAGACGGCTGCGACGGCGAGCAGAAAGTAGATGGGCCGGTCTCCGACGCCGAAGAGCATGATCGCCACGGGCATCCAGGCCAGCGGCGAGATCATACGAATGAACTGGAACAGGGCGGAGGTGCCCAACTCCAACCGTCGCCAGTAGCCGATCATCAGCCCGACCGGCACACCGATGGCAACGGCCAGCGCCAAGCCGATGCCCACGCGAAGCAGCGATGCCGTGATGTGCGGCCAGAGCACACCGGTGCTCACGAGCCGCACGGCGTCCGCGAAGGTGCGTTGGGGCAGAAAGGACTCCGCAATGGGGAAGCGCGTGGCCCAGATCGTCGCCCCGATGTGCCAGATGACCAGACCGACCAGTAAGCCGACGACGGGCCACATCCAACTGCCGGCCCGCTGCTTGACAACCCGCAGCCAGCGGGGCGTGGGACGCGCGACCGCCGCCGGCTCCTCGGCAGCGAGCGGTCGCGCCAGCTCGTCGGTGGTTTCCGCCACCATTGCTCCTTCCCAGCGGCGCGCCAGCCCTGTCGTGTAGGGGCGTCATTCATGGCGCCCACCTTGGCACGTTGCCCGCGCTAGGCGCGATAAATCGCGCCCCTACGACGCGGCCTGTACCTACACTAGAGCCAGGGCCACGCTAGAGCGAGATGACCTCTTGGCGCTCGAAGGCTTGCTTGGGGTCCACGCCGAAGGCCTCCGGCCCGCCGGCCTTCTCGTAGGCATTCTTGACTAGATCATACTCGATTAAGTCATTTGCCGCGAAGTCGGGGGCGAGGGCGCCCAGGAACGACCGATCTCCCTGCACCATCGTCTGCTTCAACTGCTCGACCAGCTCCATCGTGTACGACGGGAACGGATACGGCTGGAAGCCGATCCGGCCAACACCCCACTCGTCGTTTCGGATCGCGTTGGTGCCATTCGGGCCGTAGGTATCCAGGTCGTACTTGTTCATCGCCCGGTTGATGACCGGTGTTTCGAGCGGCAGATAGCCCTTCCCGCCCTTCGAGAGCACGCCGGGCACCTCGGTCGTATTTTGGTGTGCCCACAGCTGCGCGGCGACCAGCCCGTTGAGCACGCGCTGCGACCACTCCGGCCGCTCCTTGATGCTCTCTTCGTGCAGTACGGCAACGCAGCAGGCGTGGTCCCGCCACACGTCACCCGTGAAGCGGATGATCTTGCCTTGGGCTTTCAGCTCGCCCGCGGCGTTGAACGGCTCGGCGACGATATAGCCGTCAATACCGCCGGTGCCTAGGGCAGTGGGCATGTCCGGGGGCGGCATCACGAACAGATTGACCTCGGACGGCTTCAGCGTAGCGCCCCGGTCCTTGGCGACGGCCGTCAGCCCGGCGTTGCGGAGCAGCATTTGGAGCACGACGTTGTGGATCGAGTACCAGAAGGGGACGGCAATCTGCTTGCCGGCCAAGTCCTCGATGTCGTTGATGCCCTCCCCCGCGACGGTGAGCGCGGAACCGTTCGTATGGTCCCACGCGACTACCTTCACCTGCTGCTGCAAGCTGTAGCGCATCCAGACGGTCATCGGCATGAGGAAGTGCGCCAGATTGACACTGCCGGCGAAGAAGGCCTCCGCCAGCGCGTTCCAGCCGCGGAAGAGCGTCGGCTGCTCCACCGTCAGGCCCTCGGCCTGGAAAAACTCGTTGGCGTGACCAATGAGCAGCGGCGTCGCATCGGTAATCGGCAGATAGCCGATCTTGACCGGCGTCTCCAGCTCGCTGCTGATAGCTGCCGACTGCGCCGGCGCTGCAGGAGCAGATTCCTCCTCGGTCGGGCCGCAGGCGGCCAGCAGCGGCCCCAGCAGGGCGCTCGTAAACGCCAGCCCGACGGTACGGAAGTGACCGCGGCGCGTGAGATGCGGTAGCGGGTGATCCTGTCTGTTCTCGGCTCGCTCTGTCATTCCTGTCTCCTTCGCTCTGTCGTTGTGGTAGCCCCCCTATGGTCCCCCCGCTGCGGGGGGGGGACGGGCGCTCCCTCCCCTGTCGCTTGCTACGGGGGAGGGATGGGGTGGGGGCATGCCCCTGTGGCCTCAGATGCTGTAGTGTCCTTCCTGGCGCACGGCCAGCCCGAACTCCCGATAGACGTGATCGCGCAGGCCCAGCAGCGTCGGATCGTTGCGGTCGCGGGGACGGGCGATGGGCACCGGGACGATCTCCCTGATCCGGCCGGGCCGGGGAGTGAGGATCGCCACACGGTCGCCGAGGTAGAGTGCTTCGTCAATGTCGTGGGTGACAAAGATCGCGGTCATCCCGCGCTGCTTGACAATCCGCACCAGCTCATCCTGCATTGTCATGCGAGTGAAGGCGTCGAGCGCATTGAACGGCTCGTCCAAGAGTAAAATCTCCGGCTCGTTGACGAGCGCCCGCGCAATGGCCACCCGTTGCGCCATGCCGCCCGACAACTCATGGGGCCGCGCACCCTCGAACCCTTCCAAGCCGACGAGCGCTAGGAGATCGCGCACGGCCCGGTCCTTGACACGGCCGTCCATGCCGGTACTCCGTGCTTCGAGACCGAAGCGGACGTTCCGGTACACGTCGAGCCAGGGAAATAGGGCGTACTGCTGAAAGACGAGGCCCCGGCGGTGGCTGGGACCGTCCACGGGCCGACCGTCTACAGTCAGCGAGCCGGCACTCAACTCCTCCAACCCGGCGATGATGTGGAGCAGCGTAGACTTGCCGCAGCCGCTCCGCCCGAGCAGGCAGAGCAACTCACCCTCGGACACGGTGAGGGAGATGCCGTCGAAAGCCACGACCGATCCGGCCTCGTCCGCTCCGTTGCCGGGTGTCCCGGCCGGCGCAGTAGGCTGCATTGCCGCGGACTGCCCGTGCGCGGCGTACACCTTCGTGGCGTCGGTGAGCGCGATCTTGCCGGCCGGGGGCGGCGCTTCACCGGGATGCTCAGCCGCGAGCGATGCTTGGTACATACCTCGATGCTCTCCGCGGGGGCTGGTGCGTTATATACCACGGTTAGTTGATAAAGTTAGTCAACTTCCCGGCAGCCGGATATTAGCAGGCCGGCTGCGGCGCTGTCAAGGCGGGGCGGGTGTTGCCACCACCGCGGCCCGCTTCCACGGCGAGCGGACGTGACGGCATGGGGTATACTAGAAAATATGTCCACCACTGAATCAGCGCCGCTGCTGAAGACGCACAGGATCGTGCTAGACCCGACGAAGCGACAGTGTCGGGAGTTCGCACGGAATTGTGGTGTAGCACGGGCGGCATACAACTTTGCTGTCGAGAAGATCAGGAATGTTCCCCAGGGTGAAAAGTGGCCCAGTGCCTTTGACATCAGCAATCAGTGGACTCAATACAAGCGGGAGCATCAAGAGGATAAGCCGTGGCTGAACAAAGCCCATGCCTGGGGTGTCCAGCAGGCAATCATCATGCGGTTTGGTGACGCGCTCAAGAATTTTCGTGAGAAGCGCGCGCGTTTCCCAAAGTTTCACACCAAAAAGCAGGGCCGCGATAGTTATTGTATTGCAGCGAAGTCAATCGGTCTCCGATGGGAGCGGCGTGGCAAGCGCGGCCGGGTGAAGGTGCCAAAGATCGGCTGGGTGCGGATGCGAGAGGCGCTGCGGTTCGCTGGCCCGATCCACTGCGCCACCATCAGCCGCACCGCGGACCGCTGGTATATCAGCATCACGGTGGACGTGACCGAGACGGAGCCGCCGCTGCTGCCGAACAATGGCCCGGCAGTGGGTATTGACGTGGGGCTGAAGGTGCTGGCCGTACTGGCACCGGAGGACAGGCAAGTCCCGCCCTATGCGCTGGCTAATCTCCGGCCCTTGCAGCAGTCCCTCCGCAAGCTCCGACGGCTCAATAAGGCGATTGCTCGCTCCAGGAACATCCATGGTAAGCAGTGCCGGTCCAAGCGCCGGGACCGGCTGTATCGCCAGCGGGCGCGGCTCTACGCGCGGATTACCTTTCGACGGCAGGAGATGCACCATCAAGCCACGACGGCGATAACCAAGCAGTATGGCTTGATTGGTGTGGAGGACTTGCAGGTCAAGGGGTTAATCCGCAACAAGAAGCTCGCCCGGCATATCGCCGACGTGGGCTGGGGCGAGTTCCTGCGGCAGCTGGAGTACAAGGCCGCGTGGTATGGCAGCGCCGTCGTGAAGGCGGCGTGGTCGTATCCGTCTACCCAGACCTGCTCGGCCTGCGGAGTCCGGCGTCAGGGAGCAGAGAAACTATCGCTGCAGGAGCGGCGGTTTGTCTGCCCGCAGTGCGGGTGGCTCTGCGACCGGGATGTCAATGCAGCCATCAACCTGCGGAACTATGCGTTGACCAAAGTCGCCCATAGACTGGGGGAGACTCAAAACGGACATGGAGCCTTGACGAACTTGGACGCGGGAGTGGTGGAGACACCGCTGCCGGCGCCAAGGGGCAAGCGCGATGAAGTGTCAACTGCTAGGCCGGCAGTGCCGGCCGAATACGCACCGGGGGTACCCCCGGTGCGTGCGCGGAGGTCGGTCGTGGTGACAGTCCTGCTCTTTGGGCTGATCGGTACCCCCGGTGCGTGCGCGGAGGTCGGAACCATGAACTCCTACACTCATACCGACATAGGGGGGTGCCCTGCGTGTGTGCGGAGGTCGGTGCTCCAGGTCGGCGAGCGTGGCAATCGCGTTGGGGTGCCCTGCGTGTGTGCGGAGGTCGGCCCAGCCCAATGAGTTCCATTCGTCCTTGTAGCGGTACTCCCGTGCGTGCGCGGCGGCCGCGGCCTCCCTGGAGGCCGGTGGTACCTTGACTGACTAGGGGGAGGACACCATGGCACACGCGGTTTGGAGTAATGCACCGTGGCTCGTGCGACTACCCTAGAAGTTGTGGCACATCGTGGCGTTGCCGACCATGCGCCCGAGAATACGCTGCCGGCTTTCCTCCGGGCAGTCGCTGTTGGCGCAGACGCCGTGGAGCTTGACGTGCGGCTCACGCGCGACCGGGTGCCGGTGGTGTATCACTACTACTATCTGGATGAGAGCACCACGCTCCCTGGTCCAATCTATGACTACACACTGGACCAGCTGCAAGCCGCCCGGTTTCTCGCCACTGGCGACGGCACCGAGGCGGCGAGCACCGACGACTGGCGCATTCCGACGCTGACCGAGGTCTTGGACGCCATCGGTGGGAAGATCGGGCTGGAGATCGAAATCAAAGGACCGGACCCGGAGGCGCCTGGCATTGTGGCTGAAGTCCTCGCCAAGTACCGACAACTGTGGGATGGGATCGAGGTCACGGCGTTTGAGCCGATGCTCCTGCGGGACATCCAGCAGCGGTGTCCCGGCTTGACCACCGACCTCCTCCTGCCGCAGCCCCCGGATTGGATGCGACAGGACGTGCTGACGTATGAGGCTATACAGCGCGGCCGCCTGGCCGGAGCGCAGGCGGTGCATCTGCCGGCCACGAAGCTCTCGCCAGCAGTGGTCTCGGCCATCCGCTCGCACGGCTTTGACATCCATGTCTGGGACGTGAACGACGACGAGACACTCGCTCACATGCTCGACTTGGGCATCAGGCGCGTCTGTACCGACAACGTCCCGCAGATCGTCAATGCGGCACGCCGGATGACCTCAGCAACGCCAAGCTCCTGACTATACGGTAGCGCTTTCAGACCTGCTTGTTGCTGGGCAGAGCAACAAGCGGCCGTTGTCTCTCTTGATGGCCGGTAGCACTTTGACCGGTGAGGGGTGCAGTGCTACTATCCTCTTTGAGGTATCCGCTGCCTTGTCCATGGGGCATCAGGGGCAATCACTAGCGCGCGGGGAGGAGCTATGGCCGCTGCACCGGTTGCGCCCACCACCCAAGACGTGGACATGATGGCGGATGTTGCCGAGGTCAACGAGCAGATCACCGAGGTCAGGGAACGGGTCGCCCGGATCGAGGGCCAGCTCCCGCACCTCGCCACCAAGGCCGACCTCGCCGACGCCACGACGCGGCTGGAGCGCGCGGTGCGGCGGCAAACGTACTGGCTGGTGGGTACACTGATTGCTGTCGGCGGGCTGATCTTCGCGGCAATCAAGCTGCTGTAGGTGTGCGGCGGCCGCTCCGGAGGCCGGTTGCACCTTGACTGGCTAGGGGGGTGGTGCTACCATCTTTTTTGAGGTATCCGCTGCTTCGCCTACGTTATGGATGACGTGGGTTGGGAGAGCGGCGCGAGGGAGTCTACGTAGTTATGGTAGCCACAGAACCGCTCGTAGTCGAGCCGACGGTGATGCTCACCGCCGAGGCGACCACGGAGCTACGGCGTATTGTGACCGAGGAAGGCGATCCGGACCTGGGGTTGCGCGTGTTCGTCAGCCCGGGGGGCTGCTCCGGGCTATCGTATGGCATGAGCCTCGAAGACCGGTCCGATGACGGCGACGAAGTGATCCAGCAAGACGGGCTGACGGTCTTCGTAGATGAGTTCACGGCCAACTTCATTCGCGGAGCGCAGATTGACTACGTGAAGGGGCTGATGGGAGCCGGCTTCACGGTCCAGAATCCCAATGCCGTCAAGGCGTGCGCGTGCGGATCGTCATTCGACACCGGTAGCAACGCCGAGACCGCGCAGAAGTGCGCCGACTAACCGGCTCGTTTCCACACGCACACACCGGCCCGCCGCGTGCCCACGTGCGATCCGGCATGACCGGCAGCGCGGCGAGAGCACGAAAATCCACTATGGCCGTAGCGCCGACGGGGTGTGGCTCAGCTTGGTAGAGCGCCTGGTTTGGGGCCAGGAGGTCCCCGGTTCGAATCCGGGCACCCCGACCCACGCCCTCCCACGAGGGATAGTTGGTGTTCAACGCGTGGCCCCGGCGCCTTGTGCCAGCAGGGTCACGAGCCACTGATTGAGGCTGACTCCTTCCCGATCAGCCTGCTGCACGAGACGCTCGTGCAAGGAGCCAGCCATCCGCACGACCACCTTGCCGCTATAGGTGCGCTCCGGGAAGGGCGTGGGGATAGGGGCATCATCGAGGAGCGCCGTCTCCAGCCACGCTGCCATTGCTTCGGGGACATTGGCGAGGGCCTCGGCCTCGGTCAGTCCATCGGTCATGCAGCCGGGTAGCTCCATCACCTCCACGAGGAATCCCTCCGCTGTATTGCCGGAGACTACTTTGTGATAGGGCTGTTGCAGATACTCTTCCACCTTGGCGGCGATTTCGGGTGGGATGGGCCGTCTGGGCTTACTCTCTCGCATCCGCCTCACTCCTTGCAACGCTGCAACGCCTGCCGTACATAGACCGTGCTCACGTGCCGGCGGCGGTAGGGAACCACAAACCGCTCGCCAGCGCGGGTGAAGACCTCGTGGCTACCTTTCCCATGGCGGTGCTCCCAGCCGTAGGCTTCCAGCAACCGCTTGATCTCGTGGAACCGCACCGCGTTGGGCCGCTGGGCAATCCGCTCGCGTAGCCGCTGCCGGTCCATGTCTAAGTAGTAGCATATATGACACTACTCTTCCAAGTGCAACGGCAGGGTGACAGGAACCATCCAGGAAGCGCCGCGGCCTCCCACCGTTGCCAAGAGTTGGGAGCACGAAGCTCAAGAGGAGCCGGAGGGTGAGGCGTCGTCCTCGCTAGTGGCTGAGGTCGCGCAGCGGCGCGATCTCCTCTTCTGTTCCGGCAGCGACGAGCACGTCGCCGGCATCCAGTTTTCTTGACCCGGGGGGATGGGGGGTGAACAGCCCTTCTCCGGCCGACTTGACGGCGACCACGGCCGGCCCTTGGTGCTCCGGTGCAATTCGCGCTTGCAGCTCGGCAATGGTGAGCGTACACAGCGGGGAGGTCGGTGTCAGCTCTACCTGCTCCGTGAAGAAGGGCAAGTCATCGTCGTAGAGCACGGAGTCGATGTACTCGGCGACCACCGGGCGCGTGAGCAGCGTGGCCAGCTTGCGCCCACCGACCGCCGTAGGCGCCAGCACGTAGTTGGCGCCGGCCCGGTACAGCTTGCGCTCGGCACTCGGCTCTTCCGCACGGGCCGCGATGACGAGGTCCGAACTCAGGCCGCGCGCCGTGAGCGTCACATAAATGTTGATGGCATCGGTACTCGCCGCGGCGACCAAGCCGCGGGCCCGATCAATCCGCATCCGCTGGAGCACCGCGTCCTCGGTCGCATCGCCGGCCAGATACGGCACGTTCCAGGTTTGCAGATCCTCCGCATGCTGGTTCTCGGGATCAACCACGCCAAAGACCGCACCCTGTTGGTGCAGCGCCAGGGCGACCTGCCAACCTACCCGGCCCAGGCCGCAGATGATGTAGTGGTCGTGCAGATCACTAAGCTCTCGTTCCAATTTGTTCTCTCCCCACAAGCGTGCCAGGGGACCACTCGCCAGCTCCGCTGCGACCGAGGCGACGATGAGGAAACCGGCACCGATCACCACAATGCTCCAGATGCGACCGGCCATTGTCAACGGGTGTACTTCTTGATAGCCGATGGTGAAGATGGTGATGATGGTCATATAGAAGGAGTCGAACCAAGACCACCCTTCGATGACCCGATAGCCGGTGGTTGCAGTACCCACCCACGTTACAAGGATCAGCAAGGCAAAACGCAGGCGGTGTCCAAGCCGGACCAACACCTTGATCGCTAACATGAGTCCTCTGCGGGTGTCGGCAGGCGCCACCCTCCCCTACACGTAGCCGAAGAGCCGGTCGCATCAAGATACGTTGGAGAATAGCACCACCCACTGATGGCGGCAATCCTTGCCACAGTGGCCCGGAATCACAGCCGTCGAGCCGGATCATCGTGGCACCATGTCCTTCCGGCTCAAGCACCATTGCCAGGGAGAAGGCCGAGTGCCCAATCCACTGCCCGGTCGAAGAGGCGGATCGCCTCACCTGTGCTCAGGTGGAACGTATCGTGATGCCAGAACAAGAAGACGGTCCTGGCCTGCGCCGGTTGCCCATTCGCCAACTCGGCTCCCACCTCCGCCACCAGAAGTGCCGCGTCGTCACCGAACAGATGTTTTGCCAGCACTTGCACTCCTGGCCCCTTGGATGGCCAGACGACACTGAGCGTATCTGGCCGGCCCACCACCCGCAGCCGCCCGTTAGGGGGCAGCCCGGCGGTGATCGGATGCTCTGCATCTACAATCTGGATGTCAGTTTGCGCCGGGCGCGTGCCTCCCCAGGCCGCCAACTGGGTCGCATCCAGCACTCGCCGCGGCTCCCAGAAGACCAGCGGTATTGTCGTCTGGGCATAGCGTGCCGCTGCATCGAGGTCCTGAATAGTGGAGCTAATCAAGAGCAGATCGTGGCTCGCGGCGACCTGCTCTGGATCGTGCGCGCTGCCATCGCCAGTTCCGAGCACGGTGATCGGGGCGCCGCGTGCTTCCAGGTGCGTCACGACGGCAGCATCGCCCGCTGCAAGCTCCGCCGGGTGATGCACCAGTAGCGCAATCGCTGGGCATTGGCGTCCAGTGCGGCTGCGAATCGTTGCAACGCCGCTTCCCACCGCGCTACGGCTACCGCCGGCTCCTGCCCGGGGAGCCAGCGAGCCGCTTCCGCTGCCACGCGTACACATCCGGCGGGGTGTGCCCTTCGGCGCGCGGATCAAGCAAATCGTGCAGGAATTGTGGCCGCGGCATACTGCCCACGACGCCGGTAGGGAAGAGTTGCCCGCTCGTGCCGCTCTGGGGTGCCATCATCGCCACTCCGCGCACACGATCTCGTAATCCTCGGTGGTGTCAATCTCGTAGTAATCGCCGTGGATATCCACTTTGTGTATCGTTACCCCTGCTCCAGCATCTCTTGCAAGAGGTGGATCAGGTAGCAGGTAGGCGGTCTGCACGGAGGCAACCCCCTGAAACGGCTGATCGTCGTAGCGCACTACGACCCGGTCGCAGTGCGCGCGGAGCAGGTGGTGCCGTGCGGGCTGAACTTGGCGACGCCGATGTACTCGCCACTCGCTGCGGCTGCCGGGATGCGGCGGCTTACGCTAGTGATGCGGTCGCCTTGCGCCAGCACTTTCTCGGCATCGGATTCCGGGTGCTGCGAGCGCTGCCGGTACTGCCGGCGCCAGTCGGTATCCACCACTAAGAGGGTGTCTCCAAAGGGGCTTCAGGCGGGAGCGAGCCGGCGGAGCATACGGTGGATCATCGCGATGTAGACCCACGACTCCGTGGTCGTCGGCAGGGCTGCATAGTCCTTGCTCAACCGCCGGCACTTACTCACCC
>JAJDZR010000141.1 GCA_022824545.1 Chloroflexota bacterium | reverse complement strand
GCTCGCCGGCGTGGCTTGGTTCCTTTGGCCAGTATCGGCTCTGTATCTCCTGACTGTGCTACTCACGATTGGTACGTTCGTCACGCTCCCGGTTGCAGCGCTGGTATTACTGTGGCGGTTTATAGGAATCCGTTGAGCAGGTTGGTGACTATGGGTACGGGGAGCAGGGAATTACTGGAGCGTAGACATCGCAACATCCTCTCCTGGAGCTTCGAGGCAGCCTGTCAGGCGGAACTGGCACGGTTCTGTGGCTATGTCGAGGCGGTGTATCGGCGCGAGCGCATAATGCTTCGCCGGCATGGGTTGCGCTCAGAGCCTAGCGAGCTGGAGGTCGCAGACTTTCTCGCCAGCTACCTACTCGACTTACATCTTGTCAGGCCAGACAATCTATTCGAGGCGCTCTTTGCCGGCCGGCTCCAGTTCCTCCACCCCCGGCGGGAGGAAGTCGCAGAGACAGTGGCACGGTGGGTGACTCTGCAATGCTGGCCAGTAGTCCTCGGTAGAAGCTAGTGGTACACTGGTGAGCGTAATGGTAGTTGATGTCGCTTCCAGGCAGCAGCCGGCCCCTGCATTTCAGGAGGACCAATTTCACCTGGTCCATCAGGATGTGCTTGACTTTCTGGCCGAGCAACTAGCAGCAGAACAGCAACAATCCTCCCCGACGACAGCCAAGCACCAAGTGCGGAAGGGCCTGCTAACGGATGGCCGGACGACCGATGTCTTGGAACACCTTCCCGATGATCTCGGAACGGAGCTTAGGCAGTTTCTATCCGCCCATGCGAACAGTGCCGCTCACGCCGGCCACTTGGCGTCACTCTATCGCCGGCTGGCCGAATCGCTGCTTAGGACACTCACGGCGCACCAAGACTTGGCAGTTGGTCGGAAGTAGCTTGATCCCGCAATGCGCCAGGCGCCAGCGGGGAGGCGCTCAGGGAGTGATGGCGGCGGCCTGGAGGTCGGCGATCTCTCGGAAATCGTCCTGGAGCCGCCAGTAGAGGCGCATATAGAGGTCGTAGAGGCGGCGATAGGTCTCCACGTTCGCCGTCTGCGGGTGGCAGGCGCCCTCGACCTGCACAAACCGTAGTAGCTCTGCGAACCGCTCCACGTGGCCGGTAGCGCGCATCGCCAGCATGGCAGCGCCGAGCGCCGACGCTTCCTGTGTTACCGGCAGATGCAGCGGCTGGTCGAGCACATCGGCCACAATCTGCATCCAGACGGGCGAGCCGACAAATCCACCGGCTGCTCGGACCTCAGACACCGGGCCGGCGACCTCGGTCAGGGCATCGAGAATGCTCCGCATCCGGTAGCCGACACCCTCTAGCATTGCACGCACCAGATGTCCGCGATGATGCGCCAGCGATAGGCCAAACACGACACCGCGGGCGGCCGCGTTCCAATACGGGCTGCGCTCCCCGGTAAGGAAGGGGAGGATGATGAGGCCATCGGAACCGGCGGGCACGGCGGCGGCCCAGCGGCCCATCTCGTCGGCGTCCAGCGTCGGGTCGCCGGCCTCGGCCTCGCCGGGCGGGGGCGGCGCCGCGAGCACTTGGTCGCGCAGCCAGCGCACGGCCAGCCCGGCGTTATTGATCGCGCAGCCGGCGATCCACCGACCGTCGGCCAGGTAGTAGCACCAGTTTCGTCCTTGCGGGTCGGTCACGGGTTGGTCCGCGACGGCGCGCACGGCGCCACTGGTCGCCACCATCGCCGTATATTGCCCCGGCTCGACACAGCCGGTGCCTAGCGTGGAGAGGGGGCCGTCCCCGGCGCCGGAGACGACGGGACAGCCTGGGGGCAGCCCCAGCCGCTCGGCGGTCGCGGCCGGGAGGGTACCGACGACCGCCGTGGTGTCCACGAGTGGGGCCAGCCGCTCCGGGCCGATGCCCGCCGTATCCAACGACTCGGCATCCCACTCGCGGGTGGACAGGTCCAGCAGCCCGGTGCCGGAGGCCAGCGAGTAGTCTACGGGTACCGGCCCTAGCCAGTCGGCCTGGACATATTCTTTGATCGTGATGAACCGAGCCGCTTGACAGAAGACCTCGGCCTGATGGGCGCGGTACCAGCGCAGCTTGGCCGGCGAGTACATCGGATGCACGGGGCAGCCGGTGCGGGAGTAGAGGCCGTGCGTGTCGTACTCGCGTTTGATCTCGTCCGCGAATGGCAGGCCGCGTGTATCCGCCCAGATGATGGCGCGGCCCAGCGCGACGCCACGCTGATCCACGGGGATGATCGTGTGCAGGATGGCGCTGAAGGAGATGGCGGCGATAGGTGGCCGGCGCACGCCGAGCGTCCCGGCTGCCTGCGCCGCCGCCGCGCGGACAACGGCGTTCGTGGCGGCAAGCACTTCGTCCGGGTCCTGCTCGGCCCAGCCGGCGTGTGGGGCGTAGAGCCGGCAGTCCTGGCGTGCTGCCGCGATGACCCGCGCCTCGGCATCGAACACAACGGCACGAATACCCGTTGTACCCATGTCAATGCCGAGGAAGTAGGGCGGTTCGGGTGTGGTCATGGTAGACAAGTATAGTGAACAGACCTAACCCCCGGCCCCTTCCCTTGAGGGAAGGGGTGTCCAGGCGGTGGACGGGTGCAATCCATGCCGGGTGGGGGCCACGAACGGCGCTGGATTGCGGCCTGTGCCGCAATAACGGGAGGGGTGGGCGGAGACGCGAGGAGTGGAGCCGGATGGAACCGGAGATGCGCTTTGAGCAGGTGGACGGGCCGCGGTCGAGGCAGTGCAAGCAGTGCAAGTTGAGCCTGGACGTGGCCGGGGAGACGGTCGGCAGAGCCGAGATCAATGACCTCACGATGCGGCTCGCCAGCGCCTGGGTGCGGATGGGCGGCATCGCCAACGTGGTGGTGCAGTCGCAGCACCGCGGCAAAGGGTACGCGAGCCGCCTGATGCGCGAGGCCGTATCGTACATGGAGCGCGAGGGCTATGCGGTCTCGATCCTGTTCGGCATTCCCGACTTCTACCACCGCTTCGGCTACGTGCCGGTGACGTCCGAGTACAACGTCTCGGTGGCCGTGCGCGATACCGAGCGGCTTTCGGCCACGACGACGGTCCGCGAGGCGCAGCAGGAGGACCACGCCGGGCTGCTCGACCTGTATACGCGCGCCAACGCGAGGCGCAGCGGCGCCGTCCGACGCACGCGCGTTTTCTACGCGGCGCTGGCGGACGAGGTGTGGTGGGGACATCCGACTCGGATACTGGTGGCGGGAGAGACCGGTCACCCCACCGGGTATATGCTGCTCGAAGGCGATCCGGCCTCCCTCTCGGTCATGGATGTGATCGTACCGGCCGAGCACGTAGCCACTGCCGGCGCCAGTCTGATCGCGTGGCTCGGACAAGAGGCGCTCGCGCGACGCCGGGAGCGGCTGCGGCTGCCGGTGCCTCCCGACGAGCCGCTGGTGGGGCTGCTGCGCGGCATCGGCTGCAAGGTCGAGACCACGTACCCGGCCAACTACGGCGGCATGGGCCGGATCGTGGACTTGGCCGCATTGGCCACGGCCATCAAGCCAGCCATCGCCGACCGCATACAGACGCTGCCGGTGGAGGCGCGGCCGGGCCGGGTGGAACTCGACTGCCCGGACACCGGGCAGGCCCACTTGGAGTTTGGGAGCGGCTCGTTACTCACGATTCGGCTGCCCCAGCAACAACTGCTCCAACTGCTGATGGGCTACCGCGGTATAGACGAGCTTTGGCGCGAGCACGGCGGAGACGACGCTGGCGACCTCGCGGCGATCCGAGCCCTGTTCCCGGCCGGCTACCCCCACATGTGGGAGCTGGACCACTTCTAGCCACCGGCAAGCGGGCGCCCCCTCAGGCGGCAAAGAGCGGCTCCGGCGCTGCCGCAGCGAGCGCGCGGCCGGCGCGTACCAGCGCTTCCTGCTGCTGTGGATCGAGCGGCCGGAACCGCTCGGCGGCATCGAGTACCTTGGGCAGGAGGTGGACATCGCCAACCGACGGCGCGGCAGTTACCGGCTGCGAGAGGGCAAACCAGAGGGCCCGATCAATGTCCGCCTGCTCCATGAACGGAGCGTACCAAGTGCGGTGGATGCGTGGTCCATCGCCCCAGCCGCTCCGTCCGATGGACTTGATGATCTGGACGCCGACATCCTTGCTGTGAGCCAGCGCCAGCAGGTTCTCCGCGCTATGGCGATAGGCGGGATCGGACCAGAGGACGTAGTTGAGCGGGAACATCACGGTGTCGAAATCGAAGCGCCGCAGCGCCGCGGCGTGCGTAGCCGGGGCCGTCAGGCCATGACCGGTGATGCCGAGGAACCGGACCAAGCCGGCCTCGCGTGCCTCGACAAGGGCCTCGATAGCGCCGCCCGGTGCCAGCGCCGCGTCAAGCTCGTCCACGGTCTTGACGGCGTGCAGCTGGTAGAGGTCCAGAGTGGAGACGCGCAAGCGGTCGAGGGAGCGGTGCAGCTCTTCCCGCGCTTCCCCCCGGCTGCGCTTGGTGGTCTTGCAGGCGAGGAAGAAGTCGTCGCGATGGCGAGCAAGCCACGGCCCTAGGCGCAGCTCGGCCTCGCCATAGGTGGGTGCAACGTCAATGTGGTTGACGCCGTGCTGCATGGCCAACTCGATAGAGCGGTCAGCCTCCGCCTGCGACACGCGCCCGAACGCCACCGCACCCAAGATAACAACCGTGCTCCGATGCTCCGTGCGCCCGAGACGCCGCTGCTCCATACGGCTCTTCCTTTCCGCCGGTGGTCTACACCGCCAGCCGGCCGCGCTGCATAGACACTCGCTGTAGCCCTCTCATTGTACGCGTTTCCGTCAGCGAATAGCCCGCAGATGGTGGACAGCGGGCGCTGCTACAGGTGAGACTCCACGCCACTGCGGCGAGAGGAGCGTAGCGCATGGCGAGGGAATGGGAGCTAGGCGAGGCCACAATCACGCCGGCCACCGGGACGGCCGGGGAGTGGGGCACGTGGGTGGTCAGCTACCGGGTCGGTGCGGCGGGATTGGCGGTGGGAGCGGCGGTGCGGGTCCAGCTCCCCGAAACGTGGCACGTGTGGTACCGGAACTCCTCGCACGGGGCGCAGAGCACGGACCCGGCCGCCGACAACTACGTGACTGCCCGCTGCGCCAAGCCGGGAGTTGAACTGGCCTGCACGGTGATTGGCGGTACGACCGACGAGTACGTCAAGGCGAACCGGCGCGGGCTGGACGGCCGCGAGCATCGCTATGCTTTCGTGACGGAAGTGCGGGTGCAACGCGGTCACCTTGAGGCAGGAGATGAAATCGAGGTCGTGTTCGGCGATCAGCAGGGCGGCAGCCGGGGCTTTGCCGCCCCGCTGCATCCTCATGGGACGGAGGCGCTGCGGACGGCCGTAGACGCGGACGGGAGTGGGCACTTTACCCCTCTACTTGCCGAAGCAACCGACAGCTTGACCGGGCGAGCCGGCGAGCCGGCGGAGCTGACAGCGTTGCTGCCATCGCAACTGGTCGTCGGTGAGACCGGAATGCTACATCTCGCCGTGCTCGACGGCTGGCAGAATGCGGTTCCTGCGGCGAGCGGTACGGTCGTCCCCGGCACCGTGACCGGGGCGGCGGAGTATCCGGCGTGGGTCGCACTGCCGGCCCGGCACGAGGGCGTGCTCCGCATTCCGATTACCCCTCGCGCGGACGGTATCTTGCGCCTGACGGCACGGATTGTCGGCGGCCCGGCGAGCGGTCTGGAAGCGGTGAGCAACCCGGTGCGCGTCACGGCGACGGCCGGTGAGTCCCAGCCGGTCTACTGGGGCGATCTGCACTCACACTCGCTGCACAGCTTCGATGCGACCGGGCGGCGACCGTTCAACTATGCCCGCGAGGTGGCGGCGCTCGACTTCTACTGCTTGAGCGACCACGCTGAGACGCTGACCGATGAGCAGTGGCAGCGGATCACCGACGACGTGGCACTGCACCATGCACCGGGGCAGTTTGTCACGATCCTGGGCTACGAGGGGACGTTCAGCAGCCCTTGGGCGCACCACAACGTGTACTACCGCGGGGCGAGCGGGCCGTTGTTCGGCGCCAACCGGGGCACCCTGCCCGCCCTCTGGCGCCATCTGGAGCAGGAAGTTGGCGGGAGCGAGGCGGTGCTGACCATCCCTCACCATACGGGCGTGATGTTTTCGCCACTGGCGCAGGGCGCGGTGCCGGGCGGAACGGGGCCAAACCCCGACTGGGACCATCCAGAGCAAGGCGAGAATCCGTATCGGCCGGTGATCGAGATCTATTCGGGACATGGGCAGTGCGAGTGCCTGGATGCGGACCATCCACTGGCCTACGAGCGGTGCGATTTCTCGCTCAACACGTCGGCACCGGGGCAGCACTACGCCTGGGACGTCTGGCTGACGGGGCAGCGTCTTGGGGTGATCTGCTCGTCGGACAACCATCAGGCGCAGCCCGGCCTGCGACAGACCGGCTTGGCGGCAGTGCAGGCGCCGCGGCTCACGCGCGAGGCGATCTTTGATGGTCTCCGCACGCGCCGGACGTATGGTACGACCGGCGAGCGCATCCTGCTTGACTGGTCCGTGGCGGGGGCGATGCCGGGGGCACGGGTGCCGGTGGACGGTCCGGTCCGGGTAGCCGCATCTGTGGCTGGTACGGCCGCGCTGGACCGGTTGGAAGTGATCCGTGGCGATCTGAGCGGCGCGGCGGCTCGCAACGGCGATGCGGACGCCGCTTTCCAGGTCGTGCATACGCTCACCGGGCAAGGCGAACTGGACCTGCGCCTGGAGTGGGAAGACCCCGATCCACCAGACGCTGCGCTGTATTATCTCCGGGTGCGTCAGCGGGACCGCATTCGCGGCCGCGTGCCGATGGCGTGGTCAACGCCGGTGTGGATCAAGCGAACGTCGTAGCGTAGGGCGACCGGCACTACGAGAAAGGGTAGACATGAATACAGCGACGGCCTCAGCGGGGAACTATCGCGCGGGGATCATCGGGTTGTCGGGCATAGCGGCCGGGCGGGCAGCGGCCCCGGCCCACCCGGCACTCGGCGCGCCGCAGGGGGGAAGTCACGCCGCGGCCTACGCGCAGGTGCCGGGCGTGGATGTGGTGGCGGTGTGCGAACTCAAGACCGAACTGCTGGACGGATTTCGCACGACGTGGGGTGACGTGTGGCCGGAGGTCAACACCTACACGAACTACAAAGCGATGCTGCGCGAAGAGGGGCTGGACCTGCTCTCGGTTGCCACGTCCGACCATCTGCACGCCGACATGGTGGTGGACGCGGTTGCAGCCGGAGTCAAGGGCATTTTCTGCGAAAAGCCGCTGGCTACGACGCTGGCCGATGCCGACCGGATGATCGCGGCGTGCGCGGAGCAGGGGGTGCCGCTATCGGTGGATCACACGCGGCGGCTGCGCGGGTCGTGGATTCACCTGCGTGACTTCCTGGTCAGAGAGGAGTTGGGCGCGCTGCGACAGGTAGTGGCGACGATGACCGGTCAGCGAGCGATGATGTTCCGCAACGGCACACATCTCATTGACATGGTCTGTTTCCTGGCCGGCTCGGGACCGGAGTGGCTCGTCGCAGAGTTGGCGGACATGCACCACGACTATGGACCAGCCTACGCCGGGGATGGTGGGAGGAACCCGGACACGGACCCAGGCGCCGACGTGTACATCCGCTTTCGCAATGGGGTCCGGTCACACATCAGCTTGACGAAAACGCCGGAGTCACGAGGTTGGGTCATTGATCTGCTCTGTGAGCGCGGCCGCATCCGCGCGAACGATGGCGGTATGGAGGTGTGGGACGAGGCCGGCCAGCGGCCGCTCGACACGCCGATGCACACCTATGAGGCACAACTCGCCGGTATTGAGGAGTTAGTGCAGCACCTCGATGCACAGGCTGCCGGCCAAGAGCCGCCCGCCCCGCTGATCTCGCCGGCCACCGACGCGCTGCACACGGTCGAAATCCTGCTGGGGATACTCCGCTCGCAGCATGAGGGCAACCGCAAGGTGACGTTCCCGCTCCCGCGGGGGTAGAGCGGGCTGGCAATACTCACCCGCTGACGGGCCAAAGGCGCACGGATGGTGCCAGGTGTGGTGCGCCTTTGGCCCATCACCCGGCCCCCTCTCCATCGCGGAGCGATAGAGAGGGGGAGTGCAGCGGTCAGGGTTGCTGCTCTTGCGTTTCGGCGGCTGCGGCTAGTTCTTGCACGACCGCCAGCGCCTCGCTGCTGTGGCGCTCCATGTGGACGCGGTGGGTGCCGACGGAGCGGATGATGCCGGCCGTGTCAATCACGTAGGTGAGGCGAGCCGGGATGAAGCCAATGAACTCCTTGGCAGCATAGAGCGCGGCGATGGCTTTGTCGGTATCGGCGATGAGGGGCATGCTCACGCCGAGCGATTCGCGGAACGCGCGCTGGCGTTCAGCGCTATCGGCGCTGACGCCAATGACAACGGCACCGGCCCGTCGGAACTCCGCGTAGCGTTCGCCGAACGCGCGTACCTCGTTGCTTCAGCCGAACGTGAAGGCGCGCAGGTAGAAGAACAGGACGACCGGCCGGTGGCCGCGCCAATCCGCGAGCCGGAAGGTCTGACCGGTGTCGGTCAGTGCCTCGAAATCCGGCGCTTCGGCTCCAACTGCAAGCATGGTCTCACTCCTCACCCCCCGGCCCCCTCTCCACTTGTGGAGAGGGGGAGTCTGCCGCCGGGGACATTTCGATAGTTGTCACTATACGGATCGTGACCGGCTCGACTAGGGCGTGTCGTCAAATTGAGGATTGGATGGTAAGTTGATGCTGTAAGTAGGCCAGGAGCAAGTGTAGCATGTCCGCAGCACATCGTAGGCACGACCTTTCCGACCGGGTCTGGAAACGTCTGAAACCCCAT
>JAJDZR010000028.1 GCA_022824545.1 Chloroflexota bacterium | reverse complement strand
CGGTGATCGGCGCACAGCTGCGCCTACTCCGCCTCTGGTATGGACAGCAGCAGGGTAGCTTCGACCTTTACCTGGCCGCTCATGCCGGCTGGCTCGTGGTAGCTCTGCTCGCGGCCGCGGCGTTGCTGCTGGTGGTAGGCTTGGTGCGTACCGGTGGCGACTCGCTTGCGTCTGGCAAGCCAAAGCTGCACCGCCGCTGAAACGATTAGATCGCGCAGCTTTGGCCTGCCAGCAGCGCCGACGCGGCAATAGGATTGTGCCAACCGGTGTCGTTAGCCCTTGGGTAGCCTCGGTCTCACCCGGATACGCTGCATAGCACCATGACCCCACTACGCCGACAATACCTGCGGCTCAAACGCCAGCACCCGGACACCATTTTGTTCTTCCGGCTGGGTGACTTCTACGAGACCTTCGACGACGACGCGGAGCGGGCGGCGCGGCTGCTGCAGATCACCCTCACGTCCCGCGAAATGGGCCGCGGCAATCGCGTGCCGATGGCCGGAGTGCCCGCGCACGCCGCCGATACGTATATCGCCCGCCTGATTTCCGCCGGCGAGCGAGTGGCCGTCTGCGAGCAGGTCGCGCCGGAGGCGCGAGCGCCAACACAGAGCGGTCAAGACACGCGCCGCGGCGCCAGGCGCTCCAGTACCGCCATGATGGATCGCAAAGTCGTCCGCGTGGTCACGCCGGGCACCGTCGCCGAACCGGACATGCTCACGGCAGCCCGGAATAACTACCTCTGCGCCGTCGCTGCCCATGGCCACCAAGCGGGTCTGGCGTATGCAGACGTGTCTACCGGCGAGTTTGCGGCCACGCAGTTCGGCGGCGAGCAATGGGCCACCGCGTTGCGTCAGGAGCTGGACCGGCTCCAGCCGGCCGAAGTGCTGGTTCCGAAGGGCGATAGCGACGACGGGCTACCCGGTTGGTGGCCGCGGATCGAGTCCGGCGGCGGACCGCTGACCGGCCTCGTCACCCCTTACGATGGCTGGCGCTTCGACCCGACGACGGCCGAGGAAGGACTGCTGGCCCGCTACGAGGTGGCCTCCCTGGAGGGGTTCGGCCTCGACCGCCAGCCGGCGGCCATTGCCGCTGCCGGGGCACTTGTCGCCTACCTGGAGCAGACGCACGCGCGGCTGCTGGCCTCGCTCGCCGAGGTGCGCTCGTACAACCCTGGCCGGTACGTCACGCTCGACACGTTTACGCGACATAACTTGGAAATCCTGGAGCCGGCGCAGCGGGCCGGCAGCCAGGCGGCGCGCCCGCTGACCCCATCCGATACCCCCCGCACAGGCAGTCCCGGCGGGCGGCGTCAGGAGGCCGCATCAACTCTTGTTTCCGTCGTTGACAGCACCCGGACGCCACTCGGCGCGCGCCTGCTGCGACGCTGGCTGAACCTACCGCTCCGTGACCTCGCGGCGCTCGGCCGACGCCACGACATCGTGGCCGCGCTGGTCGGCAACGGCCAACTGCGGGCCGACCTGAGCGCAGACTTGCGGCGCGTCGGCGACCTGGAGCGCCTCACCAACCGGGTCGTCCAGGGATCGGCGCCGCCCAATGCGCTGGTCGCCATCCGCGAGAGCCTCTTGGCGAGCGAGCGCCTGCGGCAACAGCTCCCGCTCCCCGCGGCAGAGGGCCAGGGTGAGGACAACCAGAATGAGGGCAGCGACAGCGACGCAGCGGCCGCCTCCCCCTCGCCACCAGTGGCGCGGGGGCCGGGGGGTGAGGCCCGGCCGGCCAGTCCGCTGGCGCAGCTGCTGACAGCGATTGATCCGTGCCCGGAAGTTGCCGCGCTGATCGAGCGGGCGCTCGTGGCGGCCGACGACGAGTCGGGAGGTACCGATGCGGTTGGTCCGGCCGGTGAAGGACGTCTGATCCGGCCGGGGTTTAGCGCGGAGCTAGACGAGCTTGTTACCGGCACTGCCGCGGCGCGCCGCTGGATAGCATCGCTCGAAGGCGTGGAGCGCCGGCGGACCGGCATCAAGTCGCTGCGGGTGGGCTACAACAAAGTCTTCGGCTACTACATTCAGGTCAGCAACGCCTACCGCGGCGAGGTGCCGACGGAGTACGTCCGTCGCCAGACGCTCACCGAGGGCGAACGCTACATCACGCCCGAGCTGAAGGAATACGAGACGCGCGTCCTCACGGCCCAAGAACGCATCGCCGAGTTGGAGCGCGATCTTTACGCTCGCGTGCTCAAAGAGATTGCGAGCTACCACCGGCAGCTCCAACGCAGCGCGACAGCCCTGGCACGGCTCGACGTGCTGCTCGGCTTTGCCGACCTCGCCGTGCAGCACCGCTACGTGCGCCCGGCACTCGACGCGAGTGGCGAACTGGAGATCGTCGCCGGCCGGCATCCGGTGGTAGAAGCGGCGTTGGAGCAGGCATTAGCCGATGATCGCCCCGGCCTCGCCGCTACGTCTGGCTTTGTCGCCAACGACTGCCGGCTCGATACCACCGACCGCCAGATTGTGCTCCTGACCGGCCCGAACATGGCCGGCAAATCCACCTACCTGCGGATGGTGGCGCTGATTGCGCTGCTGGCGCAGGTCGGCTGTTTCGTGCCCGCGGACCGCGCGCGGATCGGCCTCGTTGACCGCATCTTCACGCGCGTCGGCGCCCAGGACGACCTCGCCACCGGGCGCAGCACGTTCATGGTCGAGATGCTCGAAACGGCGACCATCCTCCGGCACGCCACCCCGCAGAGCCTCGTCCTCCTCGACGAGATCGGCCGAGGAACGAGCACGTATGACGGGCTGGCTATCGCCCAAGCCGTGGTCGAGTACCTGCACAACCATCCCGACACACGCGCCAGAACTCTCTTTGCCACGCACTACCACGAGCTAACGGACCTGGAGCGGGCGCTACCGCGGGTCCATACGGCCCGGATGGATGTCCGCGAGGAAGGCGATCAGGTCATCTTCCTGCATCGCGTGGTGCCCGGCAGCGCCGACCGCAGTTATGGCATCCACGTCGCGCGCCTAGCCGGCGTGCCGCGGGCCGTCATCCGGCGGGCCGAGGAGGTGCTGCACACGCTCGAAGACGGCGCTCGCGCCGAGCTATCGACCGAGCCGGCGCCCCAAGCTCAACAGCCGGCCGCCAGCCCGGAGCTTGGCGCCATGCAGCTCTCCCTATTCGCGCCACCACACGCCGTCGTGGAGCAACTGAAGCAACTCGACGTGTTGGCGATGACGCCGCTGGAAGCATTGACCAAGCTCCACGAGTTACAGCAGAGCGTCCAGGACGAGTAGGGAAGGCAGCACGAGGTGGAGCCGATGAATCGCTTGAGCAGGCGCCAACTCCTGAGACACAGCACCGGTGCGCTGCTGGCCGGCACGGCAAGTGCGGCCGCGCTTTCGTGTGTGCCGGGCGAGCCGCCCGCCCCGGCCCCGGCTGCTCCGAAAGAGCCGGTGCATCTCCGGGTGTTTGTGCCGCGCCTGCAGGACGCAATGGTGGATCCACTTCCCGATTGGATGGACGCCGCCGTCAATGACCTGAACGCTACCGAGCCGCCGGCCTACCGGCTCACGATGCAGGCATTGGAAACAGACACTGCCAAGTGGTCGCAGCTAATTGGCGAGCTACGGAGCGCCGGAGCGATGTCGGTAGACCTGCTCGCCGTCCACCTCGGTGACGTGCCGGCGTTGCAAGCGAGTCAGGCACTCCTCTCTCTGGAAAGCTATCGCAAGCGCGAGCGGTCACTGGACCTGGACGACTACTACCGGCCGGTGTTGGCGGCCCACTCGTGGCAAGACCGGCTCTATGCGCTGCCATTCATCGCCTCGCCCCTGGTGATGTACTACCCGCCGGACCTATTCGCCGCCGCCAATCTGCTGCCGCCGAGCGCAGACTGGAGGTGGGACGATCTTGTGGTCACGGCGTCGGCGTTGACCCGCGACCTCGATGGCGATGGCCGCACCGACCAATGGGGTTATCTCCAGCTACCGGGGTCGCCACTATCGGTGCAATACATCTGGCAGAACGGCGGCGCGGTGCTCGGTCCCAACGGTTCAGTGCGGCTGGATGAGCCGGCGGCGCTGGAGGCCGTCACGTTCATGGCCGGCTTGATCCAAGCAGCGCGGGTCAGTCCCAGCCTTAGTCAGGTAAGCCTGGATCAAATGGGCCAACTAATACAACAGAATGGGGCAGGACTGTTTCAGTTCCACCTGTCTCACGGCATCTTCTGGCGCGACTCACCACTCAATCTCAACCTGGCCGAGCCACCACGCCAACAACAGCCAGCCACAACCCTGACGACCTCCGGCCTCGCCATCGGTACGGAGTCAGCGCACCCGGACGAATCCTGGGCTGCACTCCGGGCGCTGGTGGCCTCCCTGGAACGCCGCGGCCTTATGCCGCCACGAAAAACGCTCGCCGGCAGCTTACGGCAGATCGAGCCACGACTAACCGACAGTGACATAGCGGTGATGCAGTCGGCGCTGGATTACGCGCAGGCGCCGCCCTGGCCGCGCTACCACGAGGTGTTGGGCGTGTTGCTTGCCGAACTGGATATGCCCATTCTCCTAGGCGCCATATCCCCGGAGGCGGCCATCCGCAACGCCAGCGACGCCCTGCGTCAACTGCTCGCGACTACCTGACCGTAGATCACACTACGGCCGGCTCTTCTACTGTGGCCTGCTCTTGGGCCATGGCAGTGCGGCAGGCCCGGATGAACACGTCCGATGTCGTAGTAAACGTGCCGCCGAACTCTAATTCCCGAATGGCCTGCTGGGTGCCACGCTGCACATCCACCG
>JAJDZR010000182.1 GCA_022824545.1 Chloroflexota bacterium | reverse complement strand
GTTAGGTTATTCGCGCCTCATCCCGGCTGTCCTCACCTTCCGAGCTTGCCCATGAGGTACACACCTATGACCGCAACCACCGTTATCGTAGAGGCCGGCTTTCACCGGCGGCATAACTGCCCCGTGCTGGCAACGCTCCCGGCCGCTGCGGCCGAGGGGGTGGTGGCGCTCCGCGATGAAAGCGGCCGGCTGACGGCCGGTCAGGTGGAGCCGGCGGCCGAGCCGGGACAGGTGCAGCTGGCCTGGCTGCTCGACGACCTCCCGGCCGGCGAAACCCGCCGCTACACCGTCGTCGCCGCTGGCGAGAGCAACGCGCCGGCCGGCGTGACGCTGACCGATCGGGATGGGACGCACCTGGACATCGCGGTTGGCGGCGACCGTTTCACCTCCTACCACTACGACGAGGTGCCAGCGCGGCCCTACTTCCATCCTGTCGTCGGACCGGGCGGTGCGCTCGTGACGCGCGGTTTCCCGATGGAGCCGGACGTGCTGGGCGAAACGCACGACCATCCGCACCACCGGGGCCTCTATTTCGCACACGGCGAGGTCAACGAAACCAACAACTGGAGCGAGGGCCCCGGACACGCCACGATGCGGCACCAAGGCTTCGAGCGGTTGACCTCCGGCCCGGTGCTGGGGAGCTTTACGCAGGCGCTGGACTGGCTCGATACGGAGGGCGCGGTGGTGCTGACCGAGCAGCGCACCGTGACCGTCTACCACACGTCTGACGGCGAGCGGCTACTCGACGCGGCGCTCGCGTTCCGGGCCAGCGCCGGCGCGGTGCTCTTTGGCGACACCAAAGAAGGCGGCCTCATCTCCGTGCGGGTAGCGACCAGCATGGACGCCAAGGAGGCGGGGCGCATCGAGAACGCCGCCGGTGGCATCCAAGAGGCCGAGACGTGGGGTAAGCGGGCGCAGTGGTGCGACTATTCCGGCCCGGTGGCCGACCAGACGCTCGGCGTCTGCCTGATGGACCACCCCGACAACCCGCGCCATCCGACGCACTGGCACGTCCGCAACTACGGGCTGATGACGGCCAATCCGTTCGGCCTCCGCGACTACACGCGCGACCCGGCGCAGCGCGGCGATTTGCTGCTCCAAGACAGCGCGCGGCTGACCTTCCGGTACCGCGTCCTGATCCACCGCGGCAACGCCCAAGACGCCGACCTCCACGCACGCTATCAGGACCTCGCCCACCCACCGGCCGTCACCGTCGAGACGGGCTAACCCAGGATCGGGACCGGCCCCCCTAGCCCTCCCCCGTGGCGACGGGGGAGGGAACTGCTCGTCTCCCCGCCGTAGCGGGGGGACCATAGGGGGCAACCCCATGTCGAGGCAGTTGAAACACCTCCGGTCCGGTGATATGCTAGAGGTATCGTGCCGGCGGTCGGTTGCCGAATGAAGGAGGGTGTGAGTGCCGAGTAAGGGAGCACTAGAGGTTGATGGACTGGTCAGAGAGACACTGCCCAATGCCGTCTTCCGGGTAGAGTTGGATGGCGGTCATCGCGTGATGGCGCATATTGGCGGGAAGATGCGGAAGCACTATATCCGGGTGCTCGTGGGGGATCGAGTACGTATCGAGCTATCGGAATACGACCTCACCAAGGGGCGCATTACCTGGAAGTATCGCTAGGCCACTTGGCTCTAACTAGAGCGGCTTCAGACGTAGTGGAGACCCACGCCGCATTCCCGGCCTCCCGATGACTTCCTCCTTTCCCCGTGGCAGAGGGACGGGGTGAGGGCCGCCGGGGGAAGCAACACCGCCCCCCATCAGCGACGCCGTGCCGTACCGGCATTGGCCCGCTCTTGGCGCCGCGCAGCTATTGCTTTGGCCTCTCGCCGTAGTCGAATGGCGAGATAGGCTAGGGTAGACAAGACGATGAGGACAAGTATATAGATTAGGAAGAGATCGTGTTCCATGATAGCCCAGCCTTCCCGAGCTAGAACGGGCATCCGGCACTGGCCGTTGTGGCTAGCGGCAGCGGCGGTCCGGGCACCGCGCAGCCTCTCCTTCTAGCGAGGGAAGCGACCGGGGGCTAGGCACCGGAGAGCTTGCGTCCCAGTGAAAAAACCTTACCCTTATGAAGGTCAAGCGGAGGGGCAGCATGGATTTTTGGATAGCAGTCGTCACAATCGTCACGATTGGCTGCGTTACCGGCATCATCACGACGGCCATTGACAAACTCGCCAGCAATAAGCGTCGCCGGCTGGAACACGAGCTTAAGGCCGAGCGGAAACACGCGGCCCTCACCCAGCGGCGGGTAGCGGAGCTGGAGGAAGACAATCAGCGGCTCCGCCAGCAGTTGGAATGGCACACCCGCTTGCTGACGGCCCAAGGGGACGAGCACTCGCGCCTCAGCTAAAGCGGTGAGCCGGAGACGAGCTAGCGTTTGTAGGAGGCAGCCGGTCGTGGCCCCCACCCTAGCCCTCCCCCGTTGCGACAGGGGAGGGAACACATGCCGTCCCCCTGCCACAGCGGAGGGACGGCCGATCAGGCTGCGGCCAACTCGCGGGCCGTGGCGGCGAGGGCTTGGTCGAGTAGCGCGACGATGCGGTCAAGCTGCGCCTCGGTGACGACCAGCGGCGGACAGAGCAAGAAGTGGTCGCCCCGCACCCCATCCACACAGCCGCTCCCCGGATAGATCACCAGGCCGCGCTCGAAACAGTGGGCCGCTAGGCGCGCGCTGGCGCCTAGCTCGGGCGGGAACGGCTCCTTGGTCGCGCGATCAGCGACAAGCTCCACGCCGAGCAACAAGCCGCGACCGCGAATATCGCCGACGATGGGATGTCGGCGCCATCGCTCGGCCTGTGCGAAGAGATACTCCCCGCGCGCCGCCGACCGCTGTACCAGATCGTCTGCCACCAAAATGTCGAGCACCGCGGACCCCACGGTAGCCGACAGGGGATTGGCCGCGTAGGTGAAGATGTGGTCGAAGGTCACTTGCTGCTCGGCGAACACCGACCACACGCGGTCGGACACCGCCACGGCGCCGAGGGGGGCATAGCCGCCGCTGATACCCTTGGCCATGGTCATCAGATCGGGCGTCACCGACCAATGCTCCATCCCAAAGGTCTGCCCGGTGCGACCGAACCCGGTAATCACCTCGTCGGCGATGAAGAGCACGTCGTAGCGGTCACAGATTTCGCGGATAATGGGGAAATACTCCGGCGGTGGCACGGTCGCGCCGGCCGCTGCACCCACGATTGGCTCGGCAATGAAGGCCGCCACCCGTTCCGGCCCGGCCGCTTGGATCGCGGCCTCCAGCGCCGTCGCACACTCCAGCGCGCAGTCGGGATAGGTCTTGCCGAACGGGCAGCGATAACAGTAGTTCGGCTCGATGTGCGGGAAGTCCAGCAGCAACGGCTCGAACTTCGCCCGCCGGCCGCGGTGGCCGGTGGCGGAGAGCGCGCCCAAGGTGGCGCCGTGGTAGCTCTGCCACCGGCCGATGACCACGTGCCGCTCCTGGCCGCGGGCGAGATAGTACTGGCGCGCCAGCTTGATGGCTACTTCCGTCGCTTCGGAGCCGCCGGAGGTGAACAGAAAGTGCTGTAACGTGCCCGGCGTGAGCGCGCCCAGACGACGAGCCAGGTCCTCTGCCGGTTGGTTGCTGAAAATGTTGGAGATGCAGTAGGTCAGGGTGCCAGCCTGCCGACCGATGGTCTGCGCCACACGCTGCTCGCCGTGCCCCACGAGCGCCACGGCGATGCCGGCGATAGCGTCAATGTACTCCTTGCCGTCTTGGTCGTAGACGTGAATGCCCTCACCGCGGACGAGCGTCGGGTATTCCCGCGTCGGGTTGAGCGGGAACACGGCTCCGGCCGGCGCTGGCGCTTGCTGTTGCATATCGGCCTCTTTGTCAGTGGTCAGTAGTCAGTGGCTCGTGGTCAGTGGCTCGCTGTGCGCGGAGGGACAACGAAGGCGACCCACCGCCCCGCCGCAGGTTCACGATCTCGGCCATGATCGCCAAGGCGATCTCTTCTGGCCAACGTGCGCCGATGTCCAGCCCGATTGGGGCATACACCCGATGCAGCTTTTCGTCGGGAATACCCTCGGCCACCAGCCGCTCGAAGACAACCAGCACGCGCCGTTTACTCCCGATCATGCCGATGTACGGGGCCGGCGAACTGATGATCTGCTCCAGGATGGCCTCGTCGTGCTCATGTCCGCGCGTGACCAGCACGATATAGGTCCGCATATGGAGCCGCAACCGCGCCATCGTCGCGGCGAACCCCGCGGCGATCACGTGGTCCGCGTCCGGAAAACGCTCGCGGTTGGCGAAATGCTCGCGATCATCAACGACTGTGACCCGGTAGCCGAGCACCTTGGCGATCTGCGCCAGCGGCTCACCGATATGGCCGGCGCCCGCGATGATGAGCTGCTCCTGCGGTAAGTGAGGCTGGATGGAAACCTCGACCACGGCCCCTTCCCGTTGCTCGGCCTGACGCAGGCTGCCACCGCGCGCGGGCAGGGGAGCACCAGCGGGGGTGAACCGGGCCAACTGGATGTGCTCACCGGCGATGGCCGCCTGCGCCGCAGCGGCGATGGCCTCCCGCACGGCACCGGGAGGTACGTCGCCTTCAACCGTGCCGCAGTCGGTGACGATGAGCTTTTGACCGGGGACATAGCCCGCACCCCCTTGCACCCGGATCACCGTCACGAGGGCAAACGGCCGTTCTTCATCCAGCAGGGCGGCCATCCGGCCGGCATAGGAAGGGGTAGCCATCACGACGCCGCGGTTTCCGCCTCGGGGGTCAGCACGTCAATGAAGACCTCCATCGTCCCGCCGCATACGTCGCCGCCGGGATCATCCGGGTCATCGGCGAGCACGAACTCCCGCAGGCCGGAGGTGCGGTTGCGGAGCAGGCGCATCGTCTCCGCCCACACGTCGGCCTCGACGCAGCCGCCGCCAATCGTGCCCAGCATCGCGCCGTCGGCGAAGATGAGCATGTTGGCACCCGCCTTCTGCGGGGTGGAGCCGCGCGTAGCGACGACGGTGGTCACGGCGACCGGTTCATCTTGCCGCAAGCGTTCGTCCGCTGCGGCGTAAAGCTGACGCATAGATACGCTCATTCGATTACCCTCTGGCACCCCCCTCGCTTCCGCTCGGCGGCAGTATAGCAAAGGCCGGGCAGGAGACGGGCAGACGATGTAACATCCTCACCCCTTGGGGCCAAGAATATCTGATGGGACACAGCCCCCGGCTTGCGCCGCGCGCTGAAACCGACGCGCGAGCGCGGCTGTCTTAGAGAACGTAGCAGCAGGAAGAGAGAACGGCATGGGTGAGGCGATCCGCAACATCGCGCGGCGCAAAGTACGGAGCGGCTTGACGATCTTCGGCATCGTCATCGGCACGTTTGCGCTGACGGTCATGGGTGGGATGACCGAGAACTTCAGTCGGCAGATTGACGGCGCTATTCAGATCGCCGGCAACACCATTGATGTCAACTCCACGAAGCAGATCAACTTGACGACCGTCCGCCGGATCGAGCGCGTTGACGGCGTGCGGGCCGTTGTCCGCAGCTTGGGGAGCACGTTGATCGAAGACGAGGACGACCAGGAAGAGGGAATTACCTTCGGCCCCCCCCAATCCGTGTTCGGCATCGCACCGCAATACGACACCATCTTCTTCAAGGGCGTTCGCCTCCGAGACGGGCGCTGGCTGGAGCGTGGCGACACCTACAAGACAGTGCTCGGAGCCAACGTCGCCGCCGACAAGAAGGTGGGGGTCGGCGATACCATCATTTGGCTGAAGGAGAAGCTCACGGTGGTCGGCGTGATGGAGAGCACGCAGACCTTCCCCGACAACATGGCGGTGGTGCCGTTCGAAACGGCGCGCCGGGTGCAGCGTATTCCGCTCTGGGTGGTCGGCAGCATTACCGTCATCCCGGAGAGTCCGGAGATCACCGAAGAGGTGGCCGAGCGGATCACCAAGCAGGTGCCTAACGTTACCGCCGAATCGCCGGAGCGACAAATCGCCGATATCCGCCAAGCCATGGCGATCTTCCAAGCCATCGTACTCAGTGGGTCGCTGCTCGCCGCGATTGTCGGCGGTCTCTCGGTCGTGAACACGATGATTATGTCGGTGCGGGAGCGTACCCGCGAGATCGGGCTGAAGAAGGCGGTCGGGGCCGGCGACGGCGCGATCATCGGGGAATACCTGCTCGAAGCGGCGATGATCGGGCTGCTCGGGGGCATTGTCGGCATTGTGCTCGGCTCCATCCTCGCTCAAGTGCTTAACGCCGCCTTTGCCGAGGCCCTCTCCGGCGCGCCGCTCTTCCTCGTCACCCCGCGCTTGGTGGCCCTCACCATGGCGTTCGCGGTGGCCATCGGGGGGGTGGCCGGCTTGTATCCCGCTTGGAGCGCGTCGCGGCTCGACCCGGTGCAGGCACTCCGCAGCACCTAACCTGCTGACCAAGGCCTCAACTAAGGAAGCGCGGAAGGAGAGACTCTATGCGTCGGATCATTATCGGGATCGTCCTGCTCGTCATCGTGAGCGTGGCGATTGGCTTGGTTGGTTCCCGGCTCGTCGGCGAGCAAGATATCGTCACCGAGCCAACGCCGACCGTCGAACCGGACCCGCTGGTCTCGGAAGGCATTGTGGTTGCTGCTAAGGAGGCGAAACTCAGCTTTGGCGTCGGCGGGACGGTGACAAAGGTGCCCGTGGAGCTAGGGTCGTTGGTGCAGCCGGGCACCGTCCTGGCTACACTCGATGCGGCCGACGCCGAGTTGCAACTGCGCTCGGCCGAAAACGACGTGCAGGCCCGGCGCGCCGCCCTTGACCAGCTCCGCACCGGCCCACGCCCGGAGGACATCGCTTCACTCCAGGCTGCCGTAGCGGCTGCCCGCGCCCGGCTGGCGCAGCTCGAAGCCGCGACGGCAGCGGATGAGCAGACTGCCCGCGCCCAGCTTCAGTCCGCCCAAGCCCGCCTCGCCGCCCTCATGCAAGGGCCGTCGGAGGCGGACGTGGTCATCGCCGATGCTGCTCTTGCCACTGCCCAGGCCCGCCTCGCTGCCCTCGAAGACGACCCGACCGCCGCCGACTTGGCTGCTGCCGATGCCGCGCTTGCTACCGCCAAAGCGCGCCTCGCCGTGCTGGAAGACGGCCCACGCGCTGAAGACCTGGCTGTCGCCGACGCCACCCTCGCCACCGCTCAGGCCGGCCTCGCCGCCCTGGAAGACGGCCCACGCGCCGAGGACGTGCGGGTGGCGGAGTCGCAAGTGCGGCAAGCGGAGATTCGCCTGGCGGCGGCGCGGGAAGCAGCGCAGGGTGGCGACCTCGTGAACGCCCAGGCCGGGCTGGAGTCGGCGCTGACCCGGTTGGAGCAGCTCCAGACCGGGCCGACCGCTAACGACATTGCCGCGGCCCAGGCTGGCGTTGATACGGCAGAGAACGCGCTGGCCCAGCTCCGCGACGGCTCGGTCCGCGCCGAGGATGTGCGGGCAGCCGAGCTGGCCGTCGAGCAGGCACTCGTTGGCCTCGACGGCGCTCGCGCCGGCCGCGATGCCACCGCCGGTATGCGCGGAGTCAGTAGCCCGCAGATCGCGGCAGCCGACGCCGACGTACAATCAGCCGAGATTGCCGTCCAGATCGCGCAGAATAACCTGGCCAAGGCCCGCAGCGGAGCCACGTCGTGGGCCTTGCGGGCAGCCGAGCTGGCCGTCGAGCAAGCGAAGATCACGCTGGTGCAACTCACCGCGCCCAAGACCTACGACGTTCGGACGGCGGAGGCGGCCGTCGAGCAGGCCCGCGCCACGCTCGCCAAAGTCGGCTCGGCCCTCGAAACCGAGATCGCGCAGGCCGATGCCGGCTTGGTGCAGGCGCAAGCCAACCTGGACCGCCTGCTGCGACCGAGCGCCGCCGACCTGGAAGCCGCGCGCCAAGCCGTGGTCCAAGCCGAATCGCAACGCCAGAAACTCATCCAGCCGAGTACTGCCGACCTGGAAGCCGCGCGCCAGGCCATGTACCAGGCCGAATCCCAGCGTCAGAGGCTGCTCCAGCCGAGCGCGACCGACCTGGAAATCGCTCGGCAGGCGGTCCGGCAGGCGGAAGCCCAACGGCAGAAGCTCTTTGCGGCCGCCTCGGACAGCGACCTCGCCACGGCGCAAGCCGCCGTGGATCAGGCACAGGCCAGCCTCGACCGGCTGCAAGCCACCCGACCCTACGAGATTGTCGCCTCCCGACAGAGCTTGGCGCAAACGGAGGCCCAGTTAGCGTTGCAGCAAGCACCGCCGACGGCGGCCGCGCTCGAAGAGGCGGAAGCGGCGGTGGCCCGTGCCGAAACGGCGCTCGCCAGCGCGAAACAAGCCCTGGAGAACACGACGCTCCGGGCACCGTTCGGCGGGACCGTGGCCACACTCTCCCTGCAGGAGGGCGAGCGCGTGGGCGCCGGTACCCAGGTCATCACGCTGGTTGATCTGTCGCGCCTGGTGATCGAGACACGCGACTTGGACGAAAACGGCGTGGCGCGAGTGGCGGCCGGCCAGCCGGTCGAGGTGCTCATCTATGCGCTGGAGCACTCCTTGACGGGCAGCATTGCGCGGATTGACCCGCTGGGGAGGACCGTCTCCGGTGGCGATACGATGTATACGGCAACGGTGGCCCTCAGCGAGGAGGTACCGGGGTTGCGTCCCGGCATGACCACCAAGGTAGACTTCACCGACGCCAACCCGCCGCCCGAGCCGCAAGACAACAACTGAGAGAGCAGACGAGGGAGGCGCAGGCCTCACCCCCCGGCCCCCTCTCTATCGCTCCGCGATAGAGAGGGGGCGTAGGTTCCCGCGCAAGCG
>JAJDZR010000232.1 GCA_022824545.1 Chloroflexota bacterium | reverse complement strand
GGGTGTCGGGAGCCAGCGAGCCGCGGCCTTGACAGACTGCATACCGCCTCATGATACCAGGGTGGCGGTGACGGGTGGCGCCGGTTGGGTGATGCCAGTGCGTGGGACATGTCCTAGCACCATGCTATGATGCTCCCCGATGCCGCGACGCGATGTGGCTAGGGGAGGTAGCGTAATGCAGGCGAATTACGACGATATTGTGATGATCTCGGTGCTAGGCGAGGTACATGCGCCGGCCATGCCCCGCTCACCCTTTCGGGTCGGCGCCGACGGCAGCATCTTGGTCGCTCCGGGGCCGGGCGGCGTCGTCTACAACGTGCGGGTCGGCGACCGTGCGCTGGGCTGGGCCGCTGATCACGTCGAGCCGGGCGCCTCCATCCAAAATACGGATGAAGCTGCCAATGGCGCCCTCAACACCCTGGCCTGTGTGGGCAACGAGGCGCGCGTCGTGTCCGGTGAGGCCAAAGGCAAGACGGGGACGGTCACAGGCAAGCACGGCGGTATCGAGCACGTACTCGTGGACTTCGACGATGAGACGCTCGATGCGCTGATCCCCGGCGATAAGGTTGTGGTCAAAGCCTACGGTCGCGGCTTGCAGCTCCTCGACCACCCCACGGTCAAGCTCTTGAACGTGTCGGTCCAGCTGCTCCGGGCGCTGCCGCTGTCTGCCGCTGACGACGGAACGCTGGTCGTGCCGGTGGTCGGCAGTGCCCCGGCCCACCTGATGGGATCGGGAATTGGCTCGCCCGCCGACCGCGGCGACTACGACATTCAGACGGCCGACCGGGAAACGTTCGATGCGTTGGGGTTAGCGCAGCTCCGGCTCGGTGACTTGGTGGCACTGCCCGATGCGGATCATAGCTACGGACGGGGTTATCGCAAAGGGGCAATGACCATTGCCGTGGTGGCCCACTGCGACAGCATTTCGGCCGGCCACGGGCCGGGTGTCACGTCGCTGCTGACCAGCGCCACGGGCGCGATCCGCCTCCGCACCGACCCCGCGGCGAATATCGCCAACTACCTCAAGCTCCGCGCGTAGCCGCCGCACGCGGCGGCCCTCTCCTGAATGAGGCAAGTACGGACACCACCGTAGGGGTGCGGCACGCTGTGCCCGTTCCCCCGCCGCCGCCGGGGAGCCGGAGGGAGACATCTGTAGGGATACGATGTCATCGCGCCCACCCACCCGTCACCCGGCTGCCTCGCCCGTCATTCCGGCTTTCGCCGGAATCCAGGGTCATTCGTGGCCTCCCGGTTGGTCCGGATGGCGGCTTACGCCGCAATGACGGGGCTTGGGGAGAGCGGCCGGGCCGTTGTTGCCAACCAGCGGGCGTGCTAGACTGGAGCGACCGGGCGGTTAGCTCAGTTGGTTAGAGCGCGACGTTTACACCGTCGAGGTCGGAGGTTCGAGACCTCCACCGCCCACTAAGGTCCTGGCAGGCTGCGCGATACTCAGCACAGTGGCGAAAGGAGAGACGGAATGATCTCGAATCAACACTGGTGGCCAGAGCAGCTGAACCTGAAGGTCCTTCGCCAGAACTCCCCGGTGTCAGACCCAATGGGCCAGGGCTTCAACTATGCGGCGGCGGTCAAGACCCTCGACGTCGCTGCGCTGAAGCAGGACGTCGAAGAGGTGATGACCACGTCGCAAGACTGGTGGCCAGCCGACTACGGCCACTATGGGCCGCTCTTCATCCGGATGACGTGGCACGCCGCAGGAACGTACCGCATCAGCGACGGCCGCGGTGGTGGCGGCTCCGGCTACCAACGCTTTGCGCCCCTCAACAGTTGGCCCGACAATGCGAACTTGGACAAGGCACGCCGCTTGCTCTGGCCGATCAAGCAGAAGTACGGCCGGAAGCTCTCGTGGGCCGATCTGATCATCTTCGCTGGCAACTGCGCGCTGGA
Organism: Chloroflexota bacterium; assembly: GCA_022824545.1. Lineage (GTDB taxonomy): Bacteria > Chloroflexota > UBA11872 > UBA12225 > JAJDUF01 > JAJDUF01. The sequence continues at coordinate 17,500 of JAJDZR010000232.1, read as the reverse complement.
GTCAATGGGGTTCAAGACGTTCGGTTTCGCTTTCGGTCGCCCGGAGGTCTGGGAGGCCGACGAGACCTACTGGGGGCCTGAGGGCACGTGGCTTGACGATGAACGGCACGGCGCTGACGGGGAACTCCAGGAGCCACTTGGCGCCGACCACATGGGTTTGATCTATGTGAACCCGGAGGGGCCGAACGGCAACCCGGACCCGGTTGCAGCGGCAAAGTACATTCGCCAAACGTTCAGCCGCATGGCGATGAATGACGAAGAGACGGTGGCGCTTATTGCCGGCGGACATACCTTCGGCAAAGCCCATGGTGCCATGTCCGACGATGGCGTCGGTCCCGACCCGGAGGGTGCCGGCATGGAGGAGCAAGGCCTCGGCTGGAAGAACAGCGCCGGTAGCGGCAAGGGCAGCGATACGTTTACTAGCGGCTTGGAAGGCGCTTGGACCACCAACCCGGTGCAGTGGGACAACAATTTCTTCGAGAACCTGCACCGCTACGAGTGGGAGCTGACCAAGAGCCCGGCTGGCAAGTCGCAGTATGCCCCCAAGAATGCCGCTGAAGTGGCTACCGTACCGGACGCCCACGATCCGTCGAAGCAGCACGCCCCCATGATGCTCACCACGGACCTTTCACTGCGGATGGAATCGGACTATGCGTCCATTGCCAAGCGCTTCCTTGAGAGTCCTGCGGAGCTTGAAGACGCCTTCGCCAGGGCATGGTTCAAGCTGCTCCACCGTGACATGGGGCCTCGCAGTCGGTATCTCGGTCCGCTGGTTCCTAAAGAGCCGCTGTTGTGGCAGGACCCGGTTCCCGACGTCGATCATCAGTTGATCGAGGACCAGGATATCGCGGAACTCAAAGCTAAGGTCCTCGCCTCGGGATTGTCCGTTTCCCAACTGGTCTCGACCGCCTGGGCTGCGGCGGCCACGTTCCGCGGCACCGACAAACGCGGCGGAGCGAACGGGGCACGCCTCCGCCTCACACCGCAGAAGGACTGGGAAGTGAACAACCCGGCCGAGTTGGCGCCGGTCCTGCAGACACTGGAGCAGCTCCAGTCGGAGTTCAACGGTGCCCAGACCGACGGCAAGAGGGTCTCCCTCGCTGACCTGATCGTTTTGGCCGGGTGTGCCGGCGTGGAACAGGCCGCAAAGAACGCCGGGCAGAACGTGCAGGTGCCCTTTGCGCCGGGGCGCACGGACGCCTCCCAGGAGTGGACCGACGTCGAGTCGTTTGCCGTGCTCGAACCCACCGCCGACGGGTTCCGCAACTACCTTCAGACCGGACACCAAGAATCAGCGGAGGAGCTACTGGTGGAGCGGGCGTGTATGCTCACGCTGTCCCCCCCTGAAATGACGGTGCTCGTTGGCGGCCTGCGCGCCTTGAATGCGAACACTGGGCAATCCGAACACGGTGTCTTCACCAATCGGCCAGGGGCGCTGACGAATGACTTCTTCGTGAACCTGCTCGACATGAACACCGAGTGGCAAGCGTCCTCCACGTCTGAGGGGGTGTTCGAGGGACGTGAACGCCAAAGCGGTGATCTCAAGTGGACCGGAACCAGGGTAGACCTCATCTTCGGTTCAAACTCCGAGCTCCGAGCCATCTCGGAGGCCTACGGATGTGACGATGCCCAGCAGGAGTTTGTACGCGACTTTGTGGCCGCCTGGGACAAGGTGATGAATCTGGACCGCTTCGACCTCGCATGATCTCAGCGTAGTGCTCATAGCAATCCCACTGCTCCTAGGCGGGGTGCCTGGCCGAAGCAGCGGCCACGCCTCCGCACGTAGCAAGTCCTGCGAGGATGGTTCGATGCGGCTAGCGATACTGGCTTTCTTGGCGCTTGCCGGCATGATGATCGCCGCGTGTACCGTGAGCACTGCACCGGCTTGTCCTGAGGGCGCCGACCAGTGGGTGAAGTACCAGCTCTTCATGGGCCGCAGCAACCAAACCGGCGAGGTCGTGGATGACGCGGCGTGGGCCACGTTCCTCGGGGATACGGTGACTCCCCGGTTCCCGGACGGTCTCACCGTCTTCGATGCGCGGGGTCAGTGGCGCGACTCGGAGGGCCAGATCAATAGGGAGCGCACCAAGGTGCTCGTCATCTTGGCACCGCCGGGTGAAGACGGGCTGCGCTTAATTGACGAAATCTCGGACGAGTACAAGCGCCGCTTCGACCAGCAGTCCGTGCTCCAAGTCGTCTACGACACCTGCGTTACCTTCTCCTGATACCTTGCCCACGTCCAAGCCGGGCTTAACCCTCCCCTAGCCCTCAGCGGGGTCCCGGCGTTAGTGAACCATCCAATTTTTATCCGAACAGGTTCGTAAGCCAGGCGACGAATTTCTGGCAGAGGGGACCATCAACATCCAAATCGCGGGCGTGAATAGCTAGTCCCATCTGCCTAGGATCTTTTCTAGCGGCTAGCCAGGCATGAATTTGTGCTCGCAGTGTCTTGTGCGCTGCAAACTTCCTATCCGCAGCCGGAATCCCGGCGATGTAGCGCCGGGATAAAGGCCACACCGGGTCTGCACCAGGGATCATTTGCGCGACGAAATCTTCAAGCTCACCGGCTGATGTGTTGTCGGGCATCAACCAGATACCGACGCGGGGCTTATCATCCGTATCTATGATCGTTCCTGCCGGGTCCCGCTCCCGGGGTACGGCGATGCCTTCCTCCGAGAGCCGACTGGCTATGGCCTGCCAGCGGGCTGCCGGGTCGTCATTGGCATCCGCCAGAATGCCGATTGCATCCTCCTCCCCACGGGCATTTATCTCGGCGCCAACAGTTTGGAGTAGTGGATCAAGACCATCCTTATCCTGAATATGAAATACTGTTTTCGGAGACAAGCGATCACGAATATGTCGGACAACATGCTTATCATTCTGTCCTTCGACCATTAGAATATGACTTGGTGGTGTCGAGATAGGACGATTCATGGATTACCTCACTTCAATACCATGATCGGCCGCGGCCTTGAGGTTTTTCTTGGAATACTCTATCGCGCGCACCTGGCCATTCTTTCTATAAAGCCGCACGAGGGCACCTTCCGATTCATCCAAGTCCGCTGTTGCTTGGGCAAACCCGGCCACGCAGTCCCAGCTATGCGTTGTCGCAAGTACCTGTACGTTGTTCTCGTGCGCTGTGCTCAGGACCATCTTCCAGAAATCCCGCTGCACGGAATGGTGGATGCCGTTTTCCGCTTCATCAATCACCAGAAAACCGCCTTGGCTATTGGCGAGCGCCAAGGCGACGCCGAACAGGCGCACAGCTCCGTCGCCTAGGCTGTGTAGCGGCACCGGCCGCGGTTGCCCCTTGACCTTTACTACTGCTCGCCGGTCACGCCGGTCGCCGATCATCGTGACACGCTGCACCGTATCACCGTAGATTAGCTGTAGTGCTTGCACTGCCCGGCCCTCATCATCTGTGAGTGCTACCTTGTCCCAGAACCGCGCCATGTCCACATTGCTTGGCAAGCTCGGCCCCAAAGACTCGCAGCGGATTTCAGGTGGTAGCTCGGTGTCATCATCCCGAAGAAACCTACGGTTCCATAAAAGACTACGCCTCCTCTTCATCGCCTGTGAAGAGCTAAGTAAATCGCTAAGGAAAGTTATCGGAATAGCTTGTTTCTTGCCTTGAAACTCAATCTTGAGTACTTGCACATCTTCGTTTGAGAAATACTCAGGAAAAAGGCTATTCTGATGCATAATTCCTCCTTCATTGGTTAAAGTAGTCGCAATGCTGAGATGCTTTATTTCGCTACCCGGGCCTATTGAGATGCGGGCATCTGATGAGATATGCCGGCCATAGAAAAGCGCCTCCCAGTTGGGCGCAAGTATTTCGTCACTATCTTCATCAACAGCATCAATAAGCTCTTCGCGGCTCCGCAGTATGTCCGCGAGGACGGGATAGCGGCCGCGTGCGGCATAGATGCGGACGGCGTCGAGTAGCGTCGTCTTGCCGGTGCCATTCTTCCCGGCAATCAGTGTGACTCGGCCTAAGCGCGAAATCGAAAGCTCTTCGATCCCACGAAACCCGCTGATTGTGAGGTCCGGGAGATGGAGGTTGTGGTTAGTGGCTGGCGCTGCGGACATGGGTCTGATCCCCTTATCCTGCCAATCTTGATCCTGACGCGGCCGCATCAGTTGAGGCGGGCGGCACAGCCGGGCCGCTCGCATCCCACCGGCGTACACTCGTAGGGATCGGCCTCGGCCACCGCCGCCTGACTGCTCCCGGCGCGGCCGATGACGGCAAACGTGGGCAGCTGGCGCTGCACGGAGGCGGACGCGCAGGCCGGACAGGCCGTCGCGTGCTCATCCCAACCGTGGCGCTGCTCGAACAGCTGACCGCATTCCTGGCAACGGTAGTCGTATAGCGGCATCATATCTCCCTGCCGGCGTGGTAGCGGCCGGTATTGCATCGTATAGTACCCTACCAGGACTGCGGTCGGGTACTGTCCCTGCCGCCAGCGGGCTGCTGACGGGGTGCGAGTGGTATGTTAGACTGCGAGCATTCCGCTGCCGCGTTTGCGCGGACTGGCCGGTCCGTGCGAGCCGCACGAATAGCCTAACAAGCAGGAGGAGGGCACCGATGCTCGGCGTGAGTCAGACCGGATGGATGTTTGTCGCGGGACTCACCTTCCTGGTCTTTTTCTTTCTCATCATGTTCATGAATAAGTATGCTGTCGTCGTGGCCCTGGGCACGTTTCCGGTGGCCCCGGTGGTCGGCTTCGTGATCGCGCGGTTCACTCCCATCTTGCGCGTGGAGTAAGAGCGCCCGTCGTAGCGCCGCCGCTGCCCCGCAGGCCGCTCGCGGTCCGGCTTGACCGGTGGGCGTGGCCGGCTGTACCTCTTGGCTGGCGCAGCAGCACAGTTGACCTGCCGGCCCATGTCTCCAGTTGGCGCTGGAGTTGTGGTTACATGCCCAGGGAGTGCCCCGGTGCCGAACGCGGCCCTACGCCTCTACCAGGAGCACTTCGCAGACAAGGACTTCGAGCGGATTGACCTCTTCGCGTTACTCGTCGCGCATTTCGGAGTCCGACGCGCCCTCTACCCGGGGAGCTTCGTCCACGTCAGTCCGTCGTTCGTGATCCCGTCGGTCACTTACGTTGACACTGATCGGCGCTGCCCACCCTTCTTCGCGGCCCCGACGATCCGGCGTCTGGTCAAGGAGCGGCAGTGTTACCGCGGCGAACCGGAGGTCGTGTTTCACTCCGCGGACTACCGAGCGCCATTGGATGAGCCTGACGCCAGCTTCGATCTGCTCATCTCTCAATGGGCCGGCCCGGTTTCGCAGGCGTGCAAGCGTTACCTGCAATCCGGTGGCATCTTGGTCGCCAACGACAGCCACGGCGATGCCAGCGTCGCCGCACTCGACGATGACTATGCCCTCGTCGCAGTAATCGCGCGGCGCGGCGGCAGACATCGGCTGACCGGCCAGAACCTACACACGTACTTCGTACCCCGGTCCGGCAAGCCAGCCACTCGCGCCGCTATCGAGCAAACGGGCCGTGGCCGCGCCTATACCAAGTCGGCCACGGCCTACGTATTCCGGTGCGTGAGTTAGAGCCGGCAGTCCGAACGACTGCTGACGGTCGTGTCCGCCTGTGGACAGGTGACCCGGACAGGGTACACTTCAGCAGGTCTACGGCTGGACACATCACGAGACTGGCCGCGAGCGGGCGGTACGGTACACTTGCCGCGACCGTCACCACGGGGCGAAGCCGTAGTAAGGAGATGGGAAGCATGGTTATGGTCAATACGCACGAACCGGATGATGTCAAGGTCCTGGTCGCCGGGGCGCCCATAGATGCGGCGACCGGCCTCCCGAGCTTCGAGATCGTGGCCGAGCCGCTGACGCCGGAGGTGTTCGCACCCTACGGCCGCGCGTATGTGCCGCCGACCTCCCTCGAACCGCTGACGGCCCTCTGGCCGAACAAGAGCGAGCTGGGGGGCATTGACCATCTGTGGATCAACGATACCGCCAGCATCCACGAGGAGATCAGCTTGGTCGGGCCGTTGCCGCAGCCGGTCTTTCGCACCAACCGGCACCTGAACTTCGGTCAGGTGTTTCGGTGCCTCCAGGGCTGGTTTGGGGTGGTCGTTGCCGACCCCAAGATGTCGCACACGGCGTTCGACCCGGGCGGTCACGCGCTCTTCGTGGCCCCGCCAGGCTCGGTCGTGCAGCTCGACCGAAATACCTGGCACGTCGAGCCGTGCGCCCTGACGCCCGGCGGGATTCTGAGCATTTCGCAAAGCTCCGGCATGTACGACCACAACAACACCGTCGCCATCGAAGATTTGGGCCAGCACGCGCTCATTCGCCTGACCGTGCCGCCGGAGTTGGTGCCGGCGGATGTGCGGCCGCACATTATGCCCTACCTTCCGGTCACCGCGGCTGCCGCCGGCTGACGCCGATTGGCGCCGAATCGCCGCAGCGTCGCGTCTACACGGTCGGTCGCCGTGCTTGCCATTGGCTACGGGCAGCCGGCCACGAGTCGCTGACCTCCTGGAAGGAGCAGGGCCAATGTTGAGCACGCCCAAGGGCAACACGCTGACGATCACCGACATCAAGACTGCCGTCCTGGAGGCGCCATGGGGGCCGTGGACCCGCCGGTGGCTGCTGGTGCGGATAGATACCGCCGAGGGCCTCCACGGGTATGGTGATACCGCGGCCACCCCTCAAGTCAAGGCCCACGTACTGACTTTGCGGGACATGCTGCTGGGGCAGGACCCGACAAACGTGGAGGTGCTCCACCGCAGCATGGTCTCCCAAGCCTACGCCGGCACCACCGCCTCTCACTTCGACAGCGGCCTTTCCGTCCATGCGGTCAGTGCCATCGAGACGGCGCTCTGGGACTTGGCTGGCAAAGCGGCGAGCGTGCCCGTCTACAAGCTGCTGGGCGGCAAGCACCGGGACCGCGTCCGCCTCTACAATTGCGTCGGCTCGCTGGAGACCTATCGCAAAATGGAAGCGGTCTACCAGGAAATGGGGACGACCATCCTCAAGTTCGATGCCACTCCACGGGCCGCGCGCGCGATCCCCGGCGGCATGATGGGCGAGCACCTGACCCGCAAGGGGCTGGCCCACCTCGTGGGGCAAGTGGACGAAATCCGGCAGCACGTCGGCGATGACATCGAAGTGGCCGTCGAGGGCCGCTGCGGAACCTTGGTGAACGCCCTGCGCTTCTTGCGAGCGATGGAACCCTACGACCTCACCTGGGTCGAGGACCTGCTACCGCCCACTGACGTGGACGCTTGGGCCACGCTCACGGCCTCCTCGCCGGTACCCACCCTCACCGGCGAGGGCCTGCACCTCCGCCACGAGTTCCTGGAGTATTACCGCAAGGAGGCGACACGCATCGTCGCGCCCGACTTCCAGATCAGCGGTGGGCTGTCCGAGGGGAAGAAAATCTGCGAGATGGCCGACCTGTACCACCTGCTGGCCTGCCCCCACATGGCGGCCAGCGCCATTGGGGTTGCAGCGGCCGTCCATGCCTGTGCCGCCATCCCCAACTTGCTGGCCTTGGAGTTCCACGCCATGCCGGGCTGGGACCGGATTCTGGCCGGCTACCGGCCGCAGATCGCCGACGGCCACATCGAGGTACCGGAGGGTCCGGGGCTGGGAGTGGAGCTGGATGAGCACGAGACCCGCAAATATGCGGTCGCCGGCGAGCCGTTCTTTGCCTAGCACAACGGCTACCGGCGGTATGCCAAGGGGCGTGCGGCAGCGGGATTATCGTGTGGGTATGCCCTGAGCCGGAGTGAGGTGCGGCATGAAACTGGTGACTATCCCGATCCCCGATGACTTGCCTCAGGTCTTGAAGATGTCAGACGAGGAGTTTGGCCGGGAGGCAAGAATGCTGCTGGCGGCCAAACTCTACGAATTGGGTAAAGTGTCTGCCGGCAGCGCAGCCCAGCTCGCCGGGACCGACTGCCTGACCTTTCTGGCCTTGCTCTCCCGCTATGGCGTTGCTGCCATCAACATCCAAGGGGAAGAAGTTGAGCATGAGATCGCAGCAGCCCGCAAGCTGTGGTGAGTCGCGGTCGCCGATTCGCCTTGCCTGGCCCGATTAGCGTATGATAGGGGCACTCTGAGCAGACGGTCTGCTCGTGGAGCGTGCGCCTGACGGCTCGCCGGGCGCAGAGAATTGGGTGAGCCATCCGACTCCGGCCGACGTGGTACGGAGCGGAAGCGTATAGGGAGGAAGCCTGATGGCAAGTGTAGTCCGACGAACGTATCTGCGTGGGGGTGTCGCCCTACTCGGTGGGGTGTTGGCTGTGGCGTGCGGTGAGCCAACGGTGCGCTACGTGGGGCAGCCGCAGGCCGGGCCGGCCGGGCCCGCCGGCCCCGCCGGGGCGAAGGGTGAGACCGGCGCCCAAGGCGCAACGGGTGCCCAAGGTGCAGTGGGCGCGGCGGCCAAGGTACCGGTCAATGTGGAAGATTGGATTGGCTTGCCCCGCACGCATCCGTCCGGCGAGGCCAACCATGCCGCCGTCGAGCGTGCTGCTGAGGAGCTGCTGGACAAGTACAACATCGTGGTGAACGTGCTCAGTGTTTCCGGTGTGACCGAGAAGACTGTGGTCGCCGCTGCCGGGGGCCAGCCCCCGACGAACGCGCATATTGCCTTCTGGGATGGCGCCGTGCTGTATGCACCCGGCCTTGCCGTCAGCCCCGATGACGAGTTGAAGCAAGTCAAGGACTGGGCAGCACACCGCGCGGACATCTTCCCGGGGATGCTCAATACGGTTCTGTGGCGCGGGAAGCTCACCTCGCTGCCGACCGACACGAACAACCGCGGTATCTACTTCGACAAGGGCGTCCTCCAGAAGGCCGGAGTCGCGGAACCGACGCCGAACTGGTCGTTCCAGGAGTTTGAGGAGAAGATTGAGCAGGCGTCCAACCCCCCGGACTATTGGGGCTTCACCTATCGCTCCGGCTCGCTGGACTTCCTCATCTTCTACGGCGGCTGGGGCGGCGAGTTGATGAACAGCGACCAGACGAAGTGGACGGTAGACAACGATGTGGCTCTGAACACGATGCAGTGGCTCTACGACCTCTCCTGGAAGCATCAGATCGTCCCGTCCCCGCCACCCGGGGAGATGATGCGTACCGGTGAAGGCAAAGTGGCCTTCGATATCACCGGCAACTTCCGCCATCCTACCCTGGTGCAGGCCGGCGTGGACTCCGGGGCAGCCCCGATGCCCAAGAACCAAGTGAACTACACCATGGCCCACGGCTGGGTCAACAGCATTCTCAAGGTGACCGACGCTGAAGTCCAGCAGGGGGCCGCGTTGTATGCGATGTGGAAGAGCGGGCCGGGCTGGGGCGTGCCGTTCAGCCTCGAAGGCTCCAACGTTCCTATCTGCGGGGCCACGCTCAATCACCCCACCTTGCAGGCCGGCCTCAGGGAGGACCCGATCCTGAAGACCTTCATTGACCAGGCGCCCTATGCCTGGCGTGTGCCGACGTTCCCCTCCGGGCGCAAGTCGGAGGGCGAGTTGAGTGCGTTCGTCAAGCAGGGCTTGGACAACGAGCTTGGTCTCAAGGAAGCCCTGGAGCAGGGCCAGCGCGCCGCGCAGATCGTGCTCGATAACGACCTCCAGCAGTACGGCGGCTAGCCGCCGGTGCCGAGATGTGCGTAGCGGACGACAGCCCGCTGTGTCCGCTCCCCCGGTGGTACTCCCCTCGCTGAAGGGGGCACCACCGGGGTTTGTTTATATTCACCGGTAGACGTATAATGTGGTGTCCGGGCGGCTTGCCGGCCGGGGAAAGTCGCCATGCCGAGAATGACCCGTCGGTAGTCGGCGGATTAGTACATTGCCCATACAGGAGGTTTGAGCGATGGGCTACGGGCTAGGAAAGCGGATCACGCGACGTAACTCAGGAGTGCTGCTCGCCGGAGCCGCCGCGGCCGTGCTGGCGGCGTGCGGTGAGCCGACGGTGCGCTACGTGGGTCAGCCGCAGGCGGGCCCGGCCGGCCCCGCGGGGCCCGCCCGGGCGGAGGGTGAGACCGGCGCCCCACGTGCAACGGGCGCCCCACGGGCCCCAAGTGCAGCGGCCAAGGCGCCGGTCCCGGTGGTCTTCTACCAGGGTCTTCCGGAGTCGCATCCTTCCGGCGCAGCGCGTTTGCGGACCCTGGAGATCTACAACGATACCATGGGGCCGGAGCAGGGCATCTACGTGGACCTCAGCAACTCTACTGCCAGCGCCCCCAACAAGGGTGGCAATAACGTAGATAAGATCAAGACGCTGGTCGCCGCCGGCACCCCGCCGGACATGTCCGTGCTCGGCTACACAACAGCCATGGAGTTCTACGTCACCGGTGCGACCATGGACTTCGACCAGGAGCTGAGGGCGGAGCCGCGGTGGGCCGCACAGCGGGCCGACATCTTCCCGCACCTGCTGGAGAGCAGCATGTGGACGGGCAAGGTGGTCGGGATGCCGGTGTCCACGAATAACGTGGCGTTCATCTACAACGTCGGCCTGCTCCAGCAGCACGGCGTCGAAGCGCCACAGGAAGACTGGACGCTGGACGACTTCGAGGAGAAGGCGGAGAAGTTCGTGACGCCGGCGCGGGAGGATCCCTTGGAGGGGTTGATTCCCCTCTCGATGGGTTGGTACTTCTACCTGGACTTCGTGCGGAGCACGGGCAAGAACCCGATCAGCGATGATGCCATGAAGATGCAGGTGGACACGCCCGAGTTCCTGGAGACGATGACGCGGTGGCTCAGGTGGCTCGACAACCGGATCATCTTCGACCATCCCGGCGAGAACCAGGTGTGGGGCGTGCGGGAAGAGTATCGCCACGCGAAGAACAACGTGGCCTTCGAGCACCAGGGGGTCTATCGTATTCCGACCATCCGCCAGCAGCAGGCGCCGCAGTTTGAGGTGGTCCATGTACCACTGCACCCGGTGGGGAAGGTGAAGTCGGCGATCAACGGTGGCTGGAACTCCATCGTCTTCAAGACCACTGCGGAGCGCCAGCAGGCCGCGGCCCAGGTGACGCTCTGGTTGAGCGAGCCGGATGCCCAGGTGGAGCACATGATCCGGGCGATCACTATCCCCATCAGCCAGAAGGGCCTCGACCATCCCAAGCTCCGCGAGACGCTCAGTCAAGACCCGCAGTTCCTCGGCTTCGTTGACCTGGCTCCTTACGGCTGGCGCTGGCCCGGCTTGCCGTCCTACACCAAGATCACTGGCAGGATTGGCACCGCCGTCCAGGACATCATGCAGAAGAAGATCGCGCCGAAGGCCGGTCTGGAGAGTGCCCAGCGCGAGACGCAGGTCATGCTCGACGACGACATCAAGATGATGCAGTAAGCCCCGAGCACCAGTCGCTCGGAGTGTGTGCCGCTGCTGAGGCCGAGGGGCGTATGCTCCTCGGCCTTGCCATTCAAGAAGGGGAGGAGGAGGAGCATGGACACAGAGCGTGGCAAGGGGCTGAGAAGAGTGTCGAAGAGAGTGAAGACTCTGGCGTCTGATGGTGCTTTGCCCGGTGCATTGCTTGGTGGTGGCGCAACAGCAATAACAACTAAACTAGGGGGAGTAGGAATAGCTTTTGCGGGTACTGCCGTAGGTCTTGGTCCTATTGCAGCCATAGCGGCAGGAGCTGTAGTCGGAGCTTCTGTAGGATACTCTTCCTACAGAGTTATAAGAAAGTTAAGAACACCGCGCAGGAGGTGATTCATGGAGTTGAACGAGGTGCAGCACGCCGATTTCCGCGAGAACGGGTTCATGGTCGTCCGCAACGTGCTCTCCCCGGAGGAGGTCGAGACGCTGCGCCGGCGTGCCGACGAGATTATCAGCGACGTTGAAGCCTACCGGCAGCGCGACACGGCCGAGCGACAGCGGCTGCAGGAGCTACACAAGCAGGACGTGGAGGAGGTGCCCAGATACAACACCTTCGCGGAGCAACCGGAAGAGCGGATCACCGGGCGCTACGCCCGCCGCGGCGACCGGGTGTACCCGGTACGCCAGCGTCCGATAGACGAGGCCGCTGTGGCCGCCGCACAGGCCTCCGACAATCCGTGGCAGCGTTTCGGCAGCACCCTCGATCACCTGGCCGACAACGACGCGGTGTTCCGTAAGTTCGCCGCGCACCCCAACGTGGTCAAGGTGCTCCAAGAGCTACTCGCGCCTAACCTCAAGCTGTGGTTCGATCACCTGTACAACAAGCCGCCGTACAACAATTCCGGGCCGTATGGAGGCGCCAACCGCTTCCATCAGGATGGCTTCTTTCAGTTCAGCCGGCGCAGTGTGACCTGCTGGATTGCCTTGGATGAAGTTACAGAGGCGAACGGCTGTTTCCACTATGTGCCCATCACTGCCGATTATGGCCAGGTGCAGTTCGACGAGGGGGTAGCGGAAGAGCTGACGGCCGAGCGTCTGGAGCAAACGGTGCTCGTCACCCTGAAACCCGGCGATGCGGCCTTCCACGACCGCTGGACCATGCACGCCACGGGGCCGAACGAGACCGGTCAGCACCGCCGCGGCTGGGCGATGCACTACTGCGACGCGGAATCACAGTTTGGCAACTTCGCCAACGACGACCCCTGGTGGGAGCACGCCTACTACCAGAGTCCCGACGGAGTGCATATCCGGGACAATATCGTTGCGGGTAACCGCCGGTACCTGCTCGTCGCCGGCCAAGAATTCCCCGGCTGCGTCTAGGCTCTATCGGCCTCACCCCCGGCTCTCTCTCTGACTGGGGACGGAGCCGACGCCGTACTACCTGCACGCCGTAGGTAGGGCTTCACCCGCCCGCGGCAATCCCGGCGTACCGCTTCCACCTCTGTAGGGGCGTCCCTTGTGGGCGCCCTGGCCGCTCCCCCCGCTGACAAGGGTAGGTTTTTTGTAGGGGCGCGATGAATCGCGCCCAAGCGCTGGTCATTGCGGCGCCAGCCGCCATCCAGCCCCTTCCCTGGAGGGAGGGGGTTGGGGGTAGGTCCGTCCAGCCCCCCGTTGTCTTTCCCCCACCCCCAGCCGATATGCACCTATTGAAGGGAGTGGTGGATGCAAGACCATCCGAGAGCACCGGGCACCGCCCGGCAGGGGACCCTTGGCACCGACGGGCCGGCTGCGTGCGGTGGCGCGGCCGCGCAGTCGCCGGCGCTGGGTCCTACTCGACCCCGCGCCACGCCCATGCCGCCGGCGCCGGACCACAACCGGTCCCGTGCCACGTCCATGCCCATGCTGCCGGCGCTGGATCACAGCCGATCCCGCGCCACGCCCATGCCTATGCCGAACGTGCCGGGCCACGCAGACCGCGGCCCGGCGCGGGCCGGCCCTAGTGTGCCGCTGCCCACTATCCCCTGGCCGGCTGGGGTGCGCCGGCTGCTCCCGGAGGTCTTGCACCGCGCCGCTGCCACTCCCTGCACCCGCCCTTTCCCGCAATCCCTCCGCGCCGCTGCGCCAATCCGCGCAGTGGCGTCTCATCTGCCCACCGCCCGGTTATCGCGCTCCACCGCCGATCCTGGGCATCCTGCCCGCCAGATGCCGACCCGCCCACCGCCCACCACCGCGGGCACGGGCTACCCCCGGCACTGCCAATCGCGCGCCCCGCCCCGCCCCCGAAAACCGACCCTTCTCAGCTATGGTCCCCCGCTCTGCCGGGGGACGTGGATTGCGGCGCAAGCCGCACCACACCCGGCACTATCCGTGCGGCTTTGGCCTGTCAGAGGGGGCCGGGGGGTGAGGACAACCGGCCAGCCTCACCGCCGGGACAGATAATCGCGCTTGGCCCGATCCATCGCCAACTTCTGATTCGCTTTGATCTCGGCCAGCTTGTCGGTGGCCCACGCCTGCGAGGTCGTGAGGTTGACCAGCGAGCCTTGGAACTGCGGCTTGACATAACGCGCCAGCAACTCGTAGCTGTGGTAGGTCTGCTCGCGCGTAGCCCACTCGTGCGCCAGCAGCAGCAAGCCCCCGAAGCCGCCGCTCGCCTCACTGAGCCGGTTGATCTTGCCAACGAGATCGTCCGGCGTGCCGACACACCACACGTCCTTCTCGTTCGCCGCCTCGACAATCTTCTCCGGGGGGCCGTCGGCGAGCGCATCCTGTCCCAGCGTCTGCTCGAAATAGCTGTGCTGGAACGCCGCCGCTCCCTCGCGCACCTGCTCGATGGCTTCCTTACGTGACTCGGCCAGGTGTACGTGGAGCACCAGCCGCCACTCGTCGCGGCTCACTGCTTGGCCGTGCCGAGCGGCGCTCTCCTCGGCAATCTTCCAGAACTCGTTCAGGTCGGTGGTCATCTGTCCCCGCGGGTTCACCGAGCTGACCGAGAGCACCCACAGCCCATGCTTGCCGGCCAGCTCCATGCCCGACGGCGAGCCGGAGGCCGCGACCGCGATGGGGAAGTGCGGCTGCGTGTAGGGCCGCAGGTGCAGCAGCGCGTCGTGTAGCTGGAACCAATCCGACTCGTAGGTGATCGGCTCCGTCTCCGTGAGCAGCCGCATGATGATGTCCAGCGATTCGTGCATCCGCTGGCGCTGGCTGACCAGGTCAACGCCGAGCATAACTGCATCGGGCGATAGCGCACCCGGCCCCACGCCCATCATCACGCGCCCCCGCGTCAGGTGGTCGAGCAGCACCATGCGGTTGGCGACCATCAGCGGATGGTGGTACGCCAGGCTGATGACCCCGGTGCCGAGCTTGATGTGCCTGGTCCGCTCGGCGGCGGTGGCCATGAACACCTCGGGAGAGGCAATCGTCTCCCAGCCACCGCTATGGTGCTCGCCGATCCAGGCCTCGTCGAACCCCAGATAGTCGAGCCACTGGAGCAGCTCCAGATCGCGCTCCAAACCGAGGGTCGGGTCTTCTCCGAGCCGGTGAAACGGCGCCAGGAAAATCCCGAACTTCATCCGTGCGGGCAGGGCCATAACATGCTCTCCCTTCTGAGCCTCTCCCGGCTACCCCGTGCTGCGCTCGACGCAAGGAGGCGGACGGGAGCGCGGTCAGTTGCGCCAGCTGGCGATGAACGCCTCGGTGTTCACACTCTCGGGTACGGTGTTGACCAGGTAGGGGGTGTGTTCTCGCTTGAATCCGGGGTCATCCTGGTCCTCGTCCGCTTGGAGCTGCGCGTCCAGCACCGCAAACCGGCGCCACAGCGAGTCGCCCTCCTCCGCCGTGAACCGCTTCGAGAACCCCGGCCCCCAGTTCAAGGTCAAGGGATGGGATCCCCCCGCGAATGAGCGAGCCAGGTCGTGGGCCTCGAACGTCGAATCTTGCAATATCTTGATCTGCCGGGCGGCCTTGCAGAGGAAGATGGTGAACAGCGTCTTCCCCTGCTCCCCGATGCCCGGCTCCAGCGTCTCCAGCCCGGCATGGTAGGCGGCAGCATCCCCAGCAATAACCGCCCGCAGCGCCGCCTCGGTCGCCTCTTGCAGCGCCTTGCTCTGCCCTGACCAGCGCTCAAAGGTCGCCCGGCCACGCCGCGATAGCCCCTCCGCAAACGACAGATCGTCGAATTCCGCCAGCGTGACGTGCCCGCCGTGAAGCGTGCGGCGCAGCCTGGTTGTGTAGTTACTGCCCCAGTGCAGCAGGTAGTGCGAGTACACGGCAGCGTCCCCGGCGCGTAGCTCGACCGCTGCGCCGCCGGGCACCGGCTCCTTGGTGCTGCGGCGCAGCGCCGCGTCTTCCTCCGGCGTATTCAGACGCCGATGACTGCCAGGCACGATCCACAGGACGTTGTCGTCGTAGAGCGGGACATTCCACTGCGTATACCGCGGCCCGTTCTCGATCAGGTCCGCTTGCAGCGCCGCCAGCGGCGCCGTTCTAAGGGCGCTGAAGTCCCGGTGCCAGCCCGTGCCGCCCGGATGATCTTCCACCGGCGGACTGCACATCATCATCATGCTATGAATCATCGGCTCGCCAGAAATCAGTTGGCCGACGACTTCTAAGGTCGCGTCGTCAATCCAGAAGTCCTCGACCACATTCGCGGTTTGCTCATCAATGATCCCCGGCAGCTCCATCATCACGCGCGGCTGCTGCGCCGTCTCCCACTCACCGCCGGGCGGATCGCCGGGCTTCCGCTCGCGTCTCCAGATTTCCTTCTGCCGTTCCAGCATAATCTCGGCACTCGCGCGGATGGCGTCGAGCTTGTCCCGCGGGATGAAATCGCGGAGGATCAGAAACCCCTGTTCCATGAACAGATCACGGTCTACCTGCATGAGCCACTCCTTCCCACGTGCACCCGGCGCCGGAGGCGGCAGCGCCGTCGAATACGCCAGTCGGTGTGCGAGGCGCTGCAACCCGCCGCCCGGAGTGTACACCGTCGCGGCCAGGCGTTCCAGACGGCCACCGGCCCGGGACCAACAGCCGCCGTGCGGCCTCCCCTTCCCTGCCAGGGAAGGGGCCGGGGGTTAGGTCCAATCCGCCGCAGCGGGGGGACCATAGCTCACAAGGGTAGGTTTTTCTGTAGGGGCGCGATTCATCGCGCCCAGGCCCCGTCATCCCTGTTGTCCCACTCGTCATTCCCGCGCAGGCGGGAATCTACTCCCCCTCTCTATCGCTCGGCGATGGAGAGGGGGCCGGGGGGTGAGGGCCAAGGACCATAGGGGGGCTGACATGGTACAGTCCGCTCGCAGACCACAGCAGTACCGCGTGGCGCGGCTGCCGCCGGGCTACGGCGCGAGGGAGGCAGAAGGCAACATGACTACCGACTCCAACGGCAAGCTGCGGGCGACATTGCTCATCGCCGCGGTGCATACACAAGACCTCGATGCCCGCGCGGCACTCGTCCGGTTCCTCTGGTCGCTGGACTGGCTCGACCTGACCATCACGCAAGATCACGACGCGCTCACCGCGGACCGGCTCGCCCAGGCGCCGTGCCTGCTCGTCTTCGGCAGTCCGGGTGAAATGACGGATGCCCAGATGGAGGGCCTGAGTGGTTGGGTGCATGGCGGCGGCGCGCTGGTCGGCATCCACAGCGCGACGATCAACGTCAACGGGCGGCCGGAGTACCACGAGCTCGTCGGCGGGCGGTTTATCGGCCATCCACCCTTCAGCCCCATGTCCAGCCGCGTGGCCGACCCCGACCACTTCATCACGCAAGGCATTACCGATTTCGACCTGGAGGACGAATGCTACGTCAACGAGTATCCCGACCGCTCCTCCCTCCATGTCGTGATGACCGGACACCACGAGGCCGAGAATCTCGTCGAGCCGTCGTCGTATGTCAAGGACATCGGCGCCGGCCGACTCTTCATTACCTGCCTCGGCCATGTCGGCGCCGTGTTCGAGCACGCGATGGTCCAGCGTCTGATCTCCCGCGGAATCGCTTGGGCTGCCCGCCGCGAGGACGTAGTAGGTGACAGTTGACCTCATTTCGTCATTGCGGCGAAAGCCGCAATCCAGAGCGGGGAGCATGGATTCCCTAGACTCACAAACGAAGTGCAACACCAGAGTAAGGTGTTGCCATGGGACAAGCATACACGCAGCTTGGTATTGAAGACCGGTGTGAATTGGCCCGTCTACACGCCCAGGGCTGCTCGCTCCGGCAAATCG
>JAJDZR010000117.1 GCA_022824545.1 Chloroflexota bacterium | reverse complement strand
ACCAGGCAGTCGTTCGCTATTGCGCTGATCGTGGTATTCACGTTCCATTTCATATCGAACTCATACTTCGTGTTCCGATCCGGCGCCGATGGATACACCTTCCTACGCTACACCGGTTCGGCCCTGGCATTTCGCGCGCTTGACTTCCTGCTATTCAACGCCATCGCCGAATTCACGTCGCTGTATTACTATATTGGGGCGGCGCTGGCGATCGGCACCTCCAACACGATTAAGTTCCTGGTCTACAGATACCTAGTCTTCACCAACCGCGACAGAAGCAAGTGTTAGCGGATCTTAGAGCCTGTACGATACGTATGTTGGGATAAGAGTATACTGAACGGATCAGAGCCGGCGTGCGAGGAGGAACATGGTTCAGCAAGGCTATGCCTCGGACTTGACGGAGGCACAATGGACGAGGCTGGCGCCATCGGCGGCCCAGCCGCAGCGGGTGACCCACCTGTGGGCAGATACGGCCTATCGAGGAGCGTTTGCCCGCTGGGTGCGCGACCACTGGGGCTGGACCATCGCAGTGGTGCAGCGGGATCCGGCCGTGGTCGGCTTCACGGTGCAGCCGCGACGCTGGGTCGTGGAGCGGACCTTTGCCTGGTTAGGCCGCTGGCGGCGCTTGAGCAAAGACTATAAAGAGTATCCAGCGTCCAGCGAGACCTGGATTGCGTTGGCTATGTGTGCGCTGTTACTCCGCTGGTTGTGTCCATCTTCATAAGTGTCATACACCCTCTTAGCGGATCTCAGGTTGCCGGCTCTGCCGGCAGCGCCGACTGCTGAAGCCTGGCCGCCGCTGGTATACTGCCGGGCTAGGCACTACCCGGTATTAGTTGAGTCCGAGGCGACCTGATAGCGCAGTTCACCGGTGCATTTCCGTGATCGTCTTGCATCACGTATCCAAGGTCTACGCCAACGGGGCTACGGCGCTCACTGACGTGAGTCTGGAGATCCCGGACCGCGATTTCGTCTTCCTCGTCGGGCCGTCGGGCGCCGGGAAATCCACCTTCATTCGTCTCCTGATCCGGGAAGAACTCCCAACATCCGGGCGCGTTTTTGTCGAGGGGCAGGATATTGCCCGCCTACGCAACGGAGCGGTCCCCCATTTGCGTCGGAAGGTGAGCGTGATCTTCCAGGACTTCCGCCTGCTGCCTGAGATGACCGTCTTCGAGAACGTTGCCTTTGCCCTGCGCGTAGCGGGGCATAAGCGCAAGCAGATTGATGAGCGCGTAACGGAGACGCTTGAGCTTGTCAAGATGGACAACTACCGGGACCGCTTCCCCTATCAACTGTCAGGGGGTGAGCAGCAGCGCGTGGCTATCGCGCGGGCAATCGTCCACAAGCCACCGGTCCTGGTAGCCGACGAGCCGACCGGTAATCTCGACCCGGACACGGCGGCCGAAACGGTGCAGCTCTTAGTACGGATCAATGCGTTGGGCACAACGCTGCTGATGGCTACGCACAACCGCGACCTGGTAGACACGATGCAGCGCCGGGTGGTAGCCCTGGAGGCTGGTCGGATCGTCCGTGACGAGCAGCGCGCCGGCTACGTCTAGCCGCAGCGCGGCGCTTCCCCAGCCCCCCGGTCGGTCGGGCCGATGCACGTGAACGGAATCAGCGCATGAATTGGATCGGCCGGGCGTGGGAGGTGTTCGACTACGCGGTGACGGCGGCGCTAGTAGGCCTCTGGCGCCACCGCTTTATGACGGGCGCCACGGTGCTGACGACCGCGCTGATGCTCCTGATGCTCAATGTCTTTGTCGTGCTGGTCACGCACCTGAACGTGGCCCTCGAAGCGTTGGAGCATCGCGTCAACGTCATTGCGTACATCCGCGAAGATGCCCCGCCTGGCAAGGTACGCGAATTACAAAGCAGCCTCCAGAACCGCTCGGACGTACTCGAAGTGATCTATGTGACGAAAGATGAGGCGCTGGCCCGGCTGCGCGAGCACTTCGCCGACCGGGCAGAGCTATTGGCAATGGTGTCGGATAATCCGCTGCCGGCGTCGCTGGAGATCCGTGCTCGCAATCCCGAGAGTCTCGAGAACATCGTCTCGCTACTGGAGACAAAGGTCGGACCGGAATCCGTGTTAGAAGAGGTGGCCTTACAAGAGGACATAGTGGAACGTCTGCTGAGTCTCACTACGGCGACGCGCGTCGCCGGTGTGGCGATGACCGCGGGGCTGGCGGTCGTCAGCCTATTTATCGTCATCAACACCATTCGCATCGCCGTGTATTCCCGCCGGCAAGAGATCGAAGTGATGAAGCTGGTGGGTGCAACGGACTGGTTTGTACGCTGGCCCTTCGTCTTCGAGGGGATGCTCTACGGGCTGTTGGCGTCACTGCTGACGCTGCTGATCGTCGTCCCGGCCTACGATCCGGTCGTGGAGAACTTCTGGGCGCTTCTGTCGTTCTTACCGGTAGAGCGCGATCCGCAGTTCGTCACCAAGTTGGCGCTGATGACGATGGTGGTGGGAATTGCACTCGGCGCTGCGGGGAGCTACATCTCGGTACGCCGGTTCCTGGAAGTGTAGGCCATGATCGTACTGCGTAACGTATGGAAGTGGTACGGCGACGATACGGTCGCCTTGCGCGGAGTCACCCTCACGGTGCCGCACGACGACTTCGTCTTTCTCGTGGGACCGAATGGCGCCGGCAAAACGACCCTGCTCCGGCTCTTGAACCGCGCCGAGACGCCAAGCGACGGTTGTATTCTCGTCAATGGACAGGACGTGCAGGACCTCGATGAACAGGAGGTCTCCAGGTTCCGCCAACGCATCGGGGTCGTGTTCCAAGACACCCGCCTCTTCCCGGACAAAACCGTGTACGAGAACGTCGCCGTCAGCCTGCGGGTGTCGGGGGACGGACGGGCGAGCGAGCTTGTTTGGGATGCGCTGGAAGTCGTGCAGTTGGCCGATCATGCCGAACGCTTCCCGGGGCAGCTTTCGGGCGGCGAGGCCCAGCGGGCGGCCATCGCGCGGGCGATTGTCCGGCAGCCACAGTTGCTGCTGGCCGATGAGCCGACCGCCAACCTCCCACCGGCTACGGCTTGGCAGGTGCTCCAGGTGCTCACCGACATCCACTATTACCACGGCGTGACCACCATCATCGCGACGCACGACCGGGAGGTCGTTGATCGGATGCGCCGGCGGGTTGTGGAGTTGTCGCACGGATACATTGTGCGCGATCAGCGCGGAGGTCGCTTTGCCGCCTAACTTGCCCTGCCCCTACACCGAGCGCAGACGCCTGTCGTGGCCGCTGCGCGCCGCTACCGTCTTCCTACTACTCACCGCCTTGATCGGTCCGGCTGCTGTGCCCGTTGCCGCTAACCCCATCGAGGACGCCCTCCAGGCCATCGAGAATGCCAAGAACCGGATACAGCAGCTGACTCAGCAAAAGGAGCAGACCCAGCAGCAGCGGCAAGAGACGGAAGCGGAGCTTAGGCAACTCCAAAAAGAAGGGGAGTCGGCGCGTGCAGACCTCCAGCGGGTCGAGGGCGAGCTGTACGCGGCCATAGATCATCGGAAAGCAATCCAGACAAAACTGGATAAGACCGAGGTGCGTATCCGCGACCTCGAAGCGCAACAGGAAGAGCACCGCGCGAAACTCGCCGAACGTACCGCCATGTATGGTCAACGCCTGCGCGTGATCTACAAGCTGGCGCAGACCCCGCCGCTGGTCCTGATCTTCGGGGCTACCGACCTCCACGATTTCTTGAAGCGGCTCAATGGTTTCACGGTCCTCGCCCGTGAGGACAACCGCCTAGTCGCCGCTGTGCGGCGGGAACAGGATCAGGCGGAACGGATTCGGCAGGAGCTTGACGCGGAAAAGGCCGAGCAAACAAGACTGCGTGAAGAGGCGGAGAAGGCCGAGCAGACCCAGGTCGAAAAACGCGCCGAACACAAGCAATTGGTCGAACAGATCGAGGCGGAGGAGGCAAGCAAGGAGCAAGAGCTGACCGAAATGGATCAGTACGACGAGAGGTTGACCGAGCAAATCCGGTACCTGCAGGACAATTTACCCAGGCTGCAAGAAATCCTGGCAGCAGTCCGGCGCCAAGAAGAAGAACGGCAGCGCCGCGCGGCGGCAGCGGCAGCGGCTTTGGGCGAAGCCGACCGCCAGATAACACTGCCGCCGAGCGGCTCCTTCATCTGGCCCGTTTCTGGGCGGATCACCGCTCGCTGGGGAGTACGCACGTTTGCCCAGCGTTTTCACACGGGACTCGACATTGCTGCCAACTTGCGGACGCCGATTCGGGCAGCCGCGACCGGCCACGTCCTGCACGTGGGGTATGCCGTGCCCGGCAACCGCCGGGCGTCGTATGGAATGTACGTCACCCTGTTGCACGGCGACGGAAAGGTCACCTTGTACGCGCACCTGGATGACCGCGTCAGCCCACCCCAGGTCCAGAAAGGTGAGATTATTGATCAGGGCACGGTGGTGGGAACAATCGGCATGACCGGCATTACCAGCGGGCCACACCTCCACTTCGAGGTGCGCGAACCGAACGGGGCGACACGCAATCCGCAGGAATTCCTGCCCTAGCTTGGCGTCGCCGCGGCCCCCGCCTGGCCCCCATCCTCCGTTGCGACAGGTGAGAGAATAGCCCGTCCACCCTCAAGACTCCGTGACGCTGCCGTGGAGCGGCACCGTCTCCACCCAAATCTTGCCCGGCTGCAAGGATATCTCCCGGCCGTAGCGGTCACGGAACAAGGTGCGTGACCAGCGGTCCGTCTTGCGCCAGGTACCCTCGATGACCTGCCCGTTCTGAATGATCTTCGCCTGGCCGGTACCAAGCGTGCCGTACAGCAGGCGCACGTTGCCGGGGTAGCCGTCGTTCGCTGGTGACTCCTCCTGGAACTGCACCAGAATCGTGGCGGCGGTGATTTGCTGGCCGGTCCCGGGGTCCACGTGGGGCAGCCCGCCCATGACCCGCCGGTACAGCCCCGTAGCAGGATCGTAGCGCCACTCCACCTCGAATCCCACCGCGCCAGGCCAGAAGACGATCCGGACCTCCGTATGCGTCGCGTTGGCCGGCGGTCGTTGCGCCGCATCTGCGAACTGCCAGGCCCTGAACTGCTGTATCCAGTTTCTCCCTTCCGCGTCCACGGCGGTGAGGTCGCGCTGGGCGGCGACGCGCCAGAGCCGCTGGGTGTCGGTGAACATCGTATGCTCGAGGGAGACGTTGCGGCTCAAGTCGCGCCAATACACCGGCGCGCCGATCTGGAACTCGTCGAGATCGTTGTAGCCCGCCCAGCCATAGCTCCTGATCTGTCCAAGCGCGTCTGCGCGGGCGCCGTTGCGGCAACCGATCCCCGTGCGCTGGTCGCAATAGGCGGCGCCGACGTGGGCGTAGAGCGGGTAGCGGCCGTACTCGGATATCCAGTCGAGAAAATATGTCCGGGCGCTGCGTACCGGCCCGGCGCGGACCGGCTCTATGGCACGGTCGCAATAGAACACGGCCAGAAAGCGCGTGATCCCGCCCTCGGCGACGGCCTCGTAGACCACGTCGGCCGAGGCCAGCCCGTATTGCGGCCGCGCATCGGGATGATTCTCAATCATCACTCCCAGCGGGCGGCGCGCTTCCCACGCCGCCCGGTATTCCGGCGGGTAGCGGATGCCGTTCAAGGGGCATACCTCGCTATCATGCACTTCGTGGACGACCATCGTCGGTATTGCGCTCGGTCTACCGTCCGCCGGGACGGAGACCGTCAGGTCGAACGGCAATCCGGGATCGGCGAACTCGGGTGGGATCGGGAGCGCGGCCGGGTCGCCTGCCGGTGGCTGTGTTAGGGGTATCGAGGATTCTTCGGCGCAGAGGACGGCGAGTAGGTCAGGGTCGAACAGGAGGTGCCCTGGCCCCAGATACGAACAGGCCGTCGCGACGGCCGGCGGCCCAGCCGCTGCAAGGGCCAGCCAGATTAACACGAACGCTATACTCAGCCGCAGCCGGCGAGATTGTGTAGTCAACCCTGCTCCTTTAGTCGCCCCACCATCCACCCCATAGTTAACGCAGCGGCCGGCGCCTCGGATACAGTAGCCCGACGCGCCCGGAACGGCGGTCACACTACCTCCAAACACTATGCGGCCCGTGCCATTGTCGGTGGATCGGGGGGACGGGACGGATGGGGTTATCGTTACCGGCTCCTGGACACTCGACCGGAGCTGGTCGTCGAGGTGCTCTCACCCCGGAGCGAGGAGCGTGACCTAGTGGAGAAACGGGCGGTCTACGCCGAGGCCGGCATTCCCCACTACTGGGTCTTCGACCCACAGGAGCAAGCGTTCGGGGAGTTTGTGTTGGACCTTGAGCGCGGCGAATACGTTGAGCACTGGCACGAGCGAGCGGCAGTGCGGCCACGGCTCTTTGCCGACGCGCAGCCGCCACTCACCCTGAAACTGCCGCGCCTATGGCCGGCAGGTCGGTATCCACCGGCCTGACCTGACGCGGGCCGCGCGCCAGTGGTACAATAGGAGAGTTGGCGCAGAACTCGCGGACAGAGGAGGGATGGCTGAGTGGCCGAAAGCGGCGGTCTTGAAAACCGTTGGTCGAAAGACCCGGGGGTTCGAATCCCTCTCCCTCCGCCAGACGCCTAAGCCGGCTCACCAGGTTAAATCGCCGCATCTGCGGCGATTATGAAGAACGGGCAATCCCGACAACCTTACTTTGAGTTCTTGGCCGCCGCTCTCTGAGCACGCGCGGCAAAGCTACCCTTGGAAACTTTGCCACCGCCCGACTTAGCAGTCGAACTCTGTATCCGGGACGCAGCTTTCGAAGACATGCTTCCTTTGCCTTTAGGCATGACAACACCTCCCTTAATTGCGATTCCCTGCCGGAACCTTAAGGTATCCTAACTGCTAGGGTGCTTACTGTCAAGAGAGCATGTGAAAGTAAACTGCTGTGACCAGAGGCAGGAGCACTCTTGTGGTTGTGCGGCGCTTGCTACGACCCACCGCCAGCGCATAGCGTGACGCAGACGTATCTTGCTAGAATGTGCGAGGGCGAGTCTCCAGGAAGCGGATAGTTCAACTGACTGGCACAGATCGTAAGGAAAAGCGCCAGTCGCGGCGAGAAACTACCAACGATCTGGCTAGGAACCAACCAAAGGAAGGGTCGCATAGTTGGCCTAGTGCGGCGGTTTGCTAAACCGCTACAGGGGAAACCCTGTCGTGGGTTCGAATCCCACCCCTTCCGCCACCACGCCGATCAAGCACGTTCCCAGCAGGGGCGTGTTTCCCCGTTGGCCTAGTCCCCGGCCATGCCGCCGTGTACGCGCGAGTCTACGCCGCAGTAGCTCCTTGCCGCCCACATAGATACATATGCTATTATATGTCTGCCCGTGCGCTGGCAGCGGCAGCGCGCTCGCGGTCCTGTTGCCGCTGCACGCCTGGCCCGCCGATGACAGGTTGCTGCCTATGAATCATCCTCCGGCATCCGACGACGAGCGGCGCTTTTGGCTGGCCCTCCATCGCTTGCCCGGCGTAGGACCGAAGCGGTTTCGCCAACTCCTCGACCACTTCGGCTCGATCCAGGCTGCCTGGAACGCGACCCCGACTCAACTCGGCCAAGCCGGGATTGATCGCCGGACAACGGCGGCCATTGTCGAGGGGCGCGGGCAGGTAGACCCGGATCGAGAAGCCGAACGGCTGGCGGCAGCGGCGATCACGGCGCTGACCTGGATGGATGAAGAGTGCTATCCACCGCTGCTGCGTACCATTGCGGCGCCGCCGCCGGTGCTGTATGTCCGCGGTGAGCTTACCGCCCAGGATCGCAGCGCCATCGCCATCGTCGGCACCCGGCGACGCACAACCTATGGTCGCAGCGTCGCCACGAAACTGGCCGGTGACCTAGCGAGCGCCGGGCTGACCATCGTGAGTGGTCTGGCACGGGGGATTGACGGCCACGCGCACCGGGCAGCCCTCAAGCACGGCGGGCGCACACTGGCGGTGCTCGGTCACGGCCTCGACACGATCTATCCAGCCGAGCACCGCTCCCTCGCCGCAGAGGTGGCCGCGCAAGGGGCACTTCTGAGCGAGTATCCACTCGGGGTCGGACCGGCGGCAGAGCACTTCCCGATCCGCAACCGGATCATCAGTGGCTTGGCGCTGGCGACGGTGGTCGTCGAGGCCGGTGAAGCCTCGGGAGCACTCATCACGGCACGCGCCGCAGCGGATGAAGGACGCGACGTGTTCGCGGTGCCGGGGCCGATCACCTCACCCGCGAGCCAGGGCTGTCACCAGCTCATCCAGGAAGGGGCCGGGCTGGTCAGCGCGGCGCAAGACATTCTGGATGCGCTCAATCTCCACATGGCGCCGGCGGCCCGTCAGCTGGCGATAGCCATGCCGGCCAACGACGAGGAAGCGCAGGTCCTCGCGGCCCTCCAGCGCACGCCAGGAGCGGCACGCCACATTGACGACATCATCCGCGACGCCCAGCTTCCGGCACACACGGTCGGCAGCACGTTGACGGTGCTGACGCTGAAAGGCCTGGCCCAGGAGCTAGGCAACCAGCACTACGCCAGCCTCAGCTGAGAGCAGAGCGGGAATCACAGTGCTAGGCTAGGTCGTGTACTCGGCGTTGATGTGGATGTATCCGACTGTGAGGTCACAGCCCCAAGCGGTGGCAGTGCCGTTGCCGATACCGAGATCAACGCGGATGGCGACATCCGTGCCTTGCAGGTAGCGTTCGAGCTGCGGGAGTAGCTCATCGCCCAGCGGTCGCCCCTGGTAGAGCGCAAGATCGCCAAAGGCAATCGTCACGCGCTCTGGGTCAATGTCGGTCTCCTCATGGCATTTGCCGATAGCCATTGCCACCCGACCCCAGTTGGGATCGGCGCCGGCCACGGCCGTCTTCACGAGCGGCGAATCGGCGATGACCTTGGCGATGCGCTGGGCTTGGGCCTCGTCGCGGGCGCCCGTGACGGTCACCTCCAAGAGCTTGCTCGCGCCCTCGCCGTCCCGAGCGATATCCTGCGCCAGTTCGATAGCCATCGCCCGCAGCGTGGCGCCGAACTCTGCCGGGTCCACGGCGCCCGCTTGCCCGTTTGCCAGGATCAGCGCGGTATCGCTGGTGCTCGTGTCGGTATCCACGCTCACCATGTTGAAGGACACGGCTACGGCCTCCCGTAGCAGGCGTTGCAGATCGGCCGCGTCTACGGCCGCGTCGGTGTAGAAGAACGCCAGCATTGTCGCCATGTTAGGGGCGATCATCCCGGAGCCTTTGCACATCCCGACCAATACGGCGTCTCCGACGCGGGCACAGCGGTACTTCGCCCGCGTATCCGTGGTCATAATGGCGCGAGCCGTCGTCTCCAGATCGCCGGTCCGCAACTCTGCCCGCAGACCGGGGATGCCGGCCTTGATCCTGTCCATGGGCAGCTGCCAGCCGATGACGCCGGTCGAGGACGGAAAGACCGCCTCCGGCTGGATACCCAACTCATCGGCCACGAGCCGACAGGTCTCGCGCGCTGCTGCAATGCCCGCCTCACCGGTAGCGACATTGGCGTTCTTGCTGTTGACGACGACCGCCTGGAGGTGGTGGTCGGCGACGTGCTCACGCCCCACGATGATGGGGGCACCGGCAAATAGGCTCTGGGTGAACATGGCAGCAGCGGCGGCCGGGGTCGTGGAGAAGACCACCGTGAAGTCGAGTGTCTCATCGCGGATGCCCACATTCTTGGCGCAGCTCAGGAAGCCTTGCGGATGGTGCTCCAACGAGGCGAGGATCAAGGGAGCGGCCGTCAACTCAGTCATCACTTATCTCCGGGCGGCAGGTTTAGCGGCGGTGCGGTGGGGTGCGGCGGCGTATAGGACACTAATGGTATCCCCGGCACCTGTGCGTTCTAGGCAAATTCGGCGCCTGTGCGGCCAGCTTACGACCCCCGCGCCAATCATCGCAGGCTGGCGCGAGCGCATTCTAGCGCAGGTCGGCCAGGAAGAGTGCCGTCGTAGCGCAGCCACCGCGACCTGTGCGAGGTGGTCACTTTGCACCGGCGAGGCGCGACAAGGGTATTGTATTCACCCAGAGGGCACCGTATAATGACGGTCAATCCAGCTAGGAACCACTGACGCGCACGTGCCGCTGCGGAGGAGGTCCCGCCATCCAACCTCCCCACTTCCTTGCTGTGGCGGGATTGCGGCCAGCGTCGTAACATCACCACTTGTGCGCTCTTCTTTCTACGGAGGACCCGAGTGCCTCGGCAGCAGTTAATCGCGGCTGTTGATGTCGGGACAACAAAAGCCTGTGCCTTACTCGGTGAGGTCACCGAGACAGGTACGGTCGTCGTCCTCGGGGCCGGTCTCTGCCCCTCGCGCGGGATGCGGCGCGGCGCCGTGGCCAACATGGCCGCTACGACCGAATGCATCGCCACCGCCGTCGCTGAGTTGGAGCAGTTGTGCAACCGCAACGTGCGATCCGCTTACGTCAGTATCGCGGGTGGACAGATAGAGTCGCAGAACAGCCGTGGTGTGACGGCGCTCCATCGGAATAGCTCCCAGGTGCAGGCTGAGGACGTGCAGCGTGCCATCATTACCGCCCAAGCGCTGGCCGTACCGGCCGGTCGCCGGGTGATTCACGCGGAGCCGCGACGGTACTGGATTGATGGTGTAGACGGCATTCAGGACCCCGGCGGCATGGCCGGCCAGCGGCTTGAAGTCGAGGCGCACGTGGTCACCGGCGCCGTCAGCTCCATGCAGAACCTGATCCACTGTGTTGAGAAAGCCGGCGTCAAGACGGAGCAGCTAGTCTTGCAGCCGTTGGCCTCCGGGGAAGCGCTTACGACCGAGTCCGAACGGCAGCTAGGCGTTGTCCTGCTGGACATCGGTGGGGGTACGACGGATTTGGCGGTCTACCTCGATGGCACCGTCTGGCACACCAAGGTGCTGCCGCTGGGCGGCCGGAACGTGACCAATGACATCGCTATCGGCCTCAACGTGCCGTTCGGGGTGGCCGAGCGGCTGAAGCTGATCTATGGCCATACCCTCCCGGAGGCGGTAGCGGGACTGGAGCCGGTGGAGGCACCGGGCTTCGAGTCGAGCCGGCCACAGCGGGTTTCCCAGGAGTTTCTCGCCGAGATCATCGAAGCTCGCATGGAAGAAATTCTGGGCCTGGTGGCGGGCGAGCTACGCGACCTCGGATGCCAGGGACTTATCGGCAGTGGGGCCGTCCTGACCGGCGGGGTAGCCGATCAACGCGGCATCCGCGAGCTGGCTACGGACATCCTGGGGATGCCGGTACGCAAAGGGCGGCCCCACCGGGTCGAGGGGGTGAGCGAGCGGTTGATGAACCCCACGTTTGCCACCGGTTTGGGACTGCTGGTCTGGGGCAGCCACCAGAACAACCGTCCTCCACGACACTACGTCACCCGGCGCTACGGTCCGTGGATGGAGCGCACCCAGCGCTTTCTCCGCGCTTTCTTCCCCTGAACATCCGCCAATCCCGCAAGCCCCCACCCCAACCCTCTCCCGTTGCGACAGGGAAGGGAACACGCCGTCCCCCGGCGGAGCGGGGGGCCATAGGGGACCAGTAGCCACTGGCCGACTAGCCGACCCGTCGTGCCACGCAGAACACGTAGGCGCCGTCGCCGCGATCCACCTCGCTACAGAAGTCCACCAGCCGCGCCGCAATCCATCGTTCCCACGGCAGCGTGAGGCCGTTGCGCCGCCATACCCACCGCCCGGTCAGGCGCTTGGTCAGCAACGTGGGTGCGCCGTAGTAGTGGCTGAGGTCGAAGAAGCCCATCGCGCGGGGGCCGAGATAGTCCCGTAGCTGCTCCACAACCAGGCCGTGCTCTGCCAGTCGCGCGGTCCACGCCTCGGGAGTGAGTGTGTGATGATGCACGGAAATGCGGTTGAACCAGCGCCCGTAAGCGTCGGCAGTAGCGGGGCTGCCGAGCCGCCGCAGGACACGCGGCCAGAACAGCGACGTGGCGAACCGATGGGTGGGAACGGTAATCGCCAGCCGGCCACCCGGTCGAAGCACCCGGCCGATCTCGCCGAGTGCTTCGTCGAGGTGCTCGATGTGCTCTAGCACGCAATTGCTCACGACCGACGCGAACGCCGCGTCGGCATAGGGCAATTGCGTCGCGCTGGCTACCAACGGCAGCCGATACACGCCGCGTGCGGCGGCCTCACGCACTCTGGCGAGGTTAGGATCAACCCCGGAGTCGACCGGTCCCGCTGGCGCGAGCGCGACCGCGCCGAAGTGACCGTCGCCGCAGCCCACGTCGAGCAGTGGCCGGGGCAGGTCCACGGTCCGCATGATCAGGCACTCCACCGCACGGATCATGGCCCGGTGGACCGGCAGCTCGCGCAGATGAGCAGCCACCACCGGAGGCGCCGCGGCCTTGAGTGCATCAACACTGTCGCCCAATGTCATTGCTGCACCGGTGGAATGAAATAGGTGCGGAAGATCACCTCGCCACTCACCGGCGAAAGATGGTCGCGGATGACGGCGTGGGGATACCAGAGCGCGAGGGCCGCCTGGGAATCGTGATCGTTGATACTTAGGACGTAGAGACGTGGTCCTGGGGCCGTATCGTGCTCGCGCGCGGTGGCAATAGTGTCTATGTGATTGCGCCAGAGCGGTTGACCGATCTGAATTGCCACGAGCCGTGTGTCTACCCAGTGCGGCCAGACTTTCAGCCAGGCGTCTTGCGTGTCGCCGGCACTGGTGGCAAAGCCGCTGATTGCCCGTGCTACTTCCAGGCTGTTCTGCGACGAGACCTTATAGGAACGTGCGAAATCCACGAAGTAGTGCTGGAAGTTAAGCTGCCCGGCGTGTGCCCCCAAGGGCAGGAGGGCCAACGTGAGCGCAGCGGCGGCAGCACCGGGTGGCAGTAGGCGGCGGACAGCGCTCACGAGCAAGCCGACGGGGAGCACCGCGATCAAGACGGCCAGGGGCAGCGCCATACTGATGCGTGGGGTATTGGGGTTCTCTGCGGGAAAGGCGAGCGACAGTGCCGAGGGAAGCAAGGCCACAAAGAGGAGGATCAGCAGATACCCGTAGAGCCGCTCACGATGCACCAGAAGACGATAGAGGGCGTAGATGGCACCCAGAAAGAAGCCGGCACCGGTCACATAGTCGAACATGGGGGCATGTGGCACATTCTGGACCCAGGCTATATCGCCGCGGTAGTTGAACGTCAAGCCGGCATTTTTGACGTTGTCGAGAAAGATCGTGAGGGGATGCCCCGGCAGAGGCCGCTCGGCACTCGCTATCCGTGTCACGCTGCGGCGCCAGAAGTCAGCGGGATGGTCCAGCGCAAAACGGCCCAGTGGCAGGATGACAAGCAGGGTGACCATGGCGGCGAGCAGCGCATTGATGAAGGTTCGGCGGACGCGCTCCCAGCCATCCGGGCGGCGAGTAATATCCAGCATCAACTCAATCCACAGACAGGCGACGACGGCGAGGGGAATAATCCGGAAGGCGGTATAGGTGTACATTCCCACGCCCAGCATGAAGCCCAGCAGTAAGAAGTCGTTACGCCGGCGGTAGCGTAGCGCGCGCAGCAGAAACAGCCCGGTCAGCGCGGCCATCACCGGCGAAAAGGAATAGCGGAAGCCGCCCCGCGAGGCGATCAGGTACCAGCGCGAGACGGCCAGCAGGAACGTCGCGCTGAGGGCCACGGAGGTGCCGAACCACACCCGCGCGAGGGCATAGATCGCCGGGATCGCAAAGATGCCGATGAGAGCCGAACCCATCTTCAGGGTGATAAACGTGAGACCCAGCCCAGCCGCAGCCAGTATCGCAGACAGATAGAAGTACGATGCCTCACTGCCGCCAAACTCCCCGAAGTAGACCGGGTACCGTCCATCGAGTATATTCCGGACATCGTGGAGCTTATCGGCGTGGTCGCTAATCATCTCCGCCGGCACCGCGGGCAGCCGGTAGAAGAGCAGGCAGCAGCCGAGCAGCCAGATCGCCAAGAACGCGGCCAGCTCCCAAGCGAGCCGGATGCGGGGACCGGATCGCCAAGCATCGCGCACTGTCCGCAGGCGTGAGCGTAAGCCGCATGGGTCGAACCGGCGAAATTCGCCGAAGGCCAGGCCAAAGCTGCCGACCGCCAGCACCCAAGCCACCACGCCCAGCGGGCGAAACAGGTTGCCCCCGGCCTGCTCGAAAGCGACCACCGCCGCCACCGCGGTCACTCCCAGCAGCAGGCGCCGCAGCCCCGGCCCGGCGCTCCACCGCTCGGCGGCGGCCTCCGGTTTGAACCGGGAGTCGTCCTGCCTATTGTCGTCGGGCGTGAGGAGCGATGCGGCGAGCGGCCCCGACCGGCTCAACAGGATTAGCAGCAGCACACCACCGGCCACCAGCAGCGCAACGCCATCGGCCCAGTACGTGCCTTCCGATAGCCAACGCTGTCCGACCAACGCGAGACCGGCGGCGACCAGGAAACCGAGTACGACGACAAGGCTGCGGCGGGAGGCGCCCGTCGGCCGATGCTCCAGTGGTAACTGGACCGCGCCACCCTGGCGGAGAAGGGGCGCCTGGGCACTGCGAGTCATCGCCGGTGTTCCTGACTTTGTGCTGTATCGCGGATCGTGCCACACCCAGCTACGACATACGCATACGTGCCCGGCTGCGCCGAATCAACTCACCGAGGCGGTAGTGTCCGATCCAGAGGAAGAACAGGCCGGTCAGGCTCACCCCCCCGAACGCGAGCGCATGCACAGCTACAGCATAGCTCAAGGCCTGATCGCGGCTGACGGACGGGAACAAGAGGAGAGTCGTTACCGATAAGGCGTGATACACCCCGATATACGCTGGCGCGGAGGGGATGGTCATACCCAGATTCGTGACCACCAATAGGAGAAATGCCGCACTGAGCGGTACCGGTAGGTGGTAGGCATACACGGCAACAGCCAATGTGAGGCCGCCGCCCACCCACATCACCACCGAGAGCAGCAGCACTGCCGCGAGGAGGGGTGGTCGAGACAGGCCATCGGCGGAGCCAAGCGCCGTCTGCACGAGGTGCGACGGATGCAGTCGTCCTAGCAAGGGCAAGGGGTCCACCCACCGTCGTATCACGGCCACGGCCCGCTGGCGTGCCCAACTCATGACGATGAAAGCCACGGTGATGGCCCCGAAGATGATGAGTGCCGTGACGCCGGCGGCCTGCGCCCAAGCCGGGATCGCAACGGCGTTGGCATCCGCCCAGCCCGGCAGTGGCGTACCGGTGGCGTGCGACCAATCGCGCCAGCTACTGAGACCGAGGAGGCCGGCGAGCAGCAAGAGGAGCATCGCAATATCCAACAGCTTCTCGACGAAAATCGTCCCTAACGCGCGCCCCGGACTCACCGCCTCGCTCTCTACGACCAAGAAGCCGCGGATCAACTCACCCAAGCGTCCCGGCAAGAACGAACTGAACAGATAGCTCAGGTGCGTCGCCGCGTAGGCTTGGGGCAGGCGGACCCGGTCTTGGGGGAGGAAGAGCAGCTTCCAGCGCCAGGAGCGCAGGAAGATGTTGAGCAGGTGGAGCAGCAGCGTCGGCAGGAACAGCCAGAGGTTCGCGGCCAGAAATGCCTGCCACACTTCATCGGGGTTGACGCTGCGTAGCGTCAGCCAGATGGCGATGGCGCTGATGGCAAGTCCCAGGGCGGCAGAACGCCAACTCATGCTACGTCATCTCTGTCCTGGGCTGGGAAGCCGGTTGGCGTGCGGCGGAGCGTATATGGCGGAGGCGCATGGGAGTCGAACCCACCAACCGACGCGCTCGCGCCGGTTCTACGGTTTTGAAGACCGCGCCAGTCACCGGACCAGTCGCGCCTCCTCAAGTGGTATTGCCGGGATAGAATTGGACTTGCCCTGAGGCCGCCGTATGGCTGGCTGACGGGCGGCTGGGCAGCAACGATTCTAGCAGTCGGCCGGTAGAGCAACCGGGGCGGGCGAGGAACGAGTTAGGCTGGGGTCAGCCCACGCGGACCCAGGTCATGTCCGGCCGATCCCACCTCTTCTCCCCCAAGGCAACAAGCTTCCCATCACTGTCAAGCACCCGTATCAAGTACGTATGGCGGCCGGCCCCAATACCATTGGGCGGGGGGGGCGTCATCCGGCCCGATATCCTTGACCAGCCGTATAAAGCTGACACCAAGCTCTCGTCCGCGCGTCTCGCTTGTGCCGGGGGTCACGGTCACTACCAAGCTCAAGCGTCGCCCTTCACCTTGGTTGACAACCGCATCGCGGACTTCCGGTTGCTGCTTGATCGCCTCTACCGGCGCTGCTCGCTGTTCCGGTGACAAGGTCAGCGGAGAGACCGCCAGAGTCGGGGCCGGGGGAGGCGTCGGGGTTGGTGGCGGCGCGACCGGCGTCGGTGTCGGGACCTCCCCGGTGCAGCTACCGGGATGCCAGAGGCCCAACTGCTGGCTACGCGCCTGCAACTCGGCGGCCTGGAACTGCCCCTGCCAGCGGTAGGCCGCGGCGCCGGACCGTTCGAGGGCGAAGCCTTCCGCAATCATCCGGGCGTTGTACATGCTACCGTCCAGCAGCCACACGTAGGCGAGCAGATTCCCGGCGGCATCGCGCTCCCCTTGGCTCGCGTCCACTTCCAAGCGCACCGGCTGACCGGCAAGTAGCTCGCCGGCACGACTGGTGGCCTCGGCGCCATAACACTGGAATGGCTCACCGGGGCCAACGACCTCCGGCGCGTCAATACCGATCAGCCGCACGCGCGTGGCCCCACTCGGCAGCGACACCTCCACCAACTCACCGTTCACAACGTTGGTAACCGTGGCATCGCGGTACGTCGTCGGCGTGGCCGGGGCAGGGGTGGGCGTCGCTGCGGCAGTCTGTGGGGTTGGCGCCGGCGTGACCGTGGGAACCGGCTGCCCCGACGTGTACTGGGCCGGCACATAGCCCTCTACCCCGTCGGGGGCACGCACGTGCCGCCAGATACGACCCTCGGCACCTACGTCGGGGCCGATGACGGCGAGGCGCGTGTTGTCCGGGTACGCCTTCAGCCGATCCGCAGCCTGGGGCGTCCTGCGTAGAAAGACGCCAATGCCGCCGGTATTGCCGACATAGATGACATCCGCCGTGGTCACGGGTGTCGCGGGCGTAGTCGTGGGCGCTGCTCCGGCCCTCGCCAGCGCCGTACCCGTAGCCGCGGCCTTGGCCCTGGCTACCGCCGTGGCCACCGCGCTGGAGGAGACCGGCGTTGAGGTAGGAAACGAAGAGACAACGGTGACTACCGCGGTCGGGGGCACGGTCGGGGCTGCCGGTGGCGGTGGCTGCGTGGCCGTCGGCGCTGGCGCTGCCCGCGTGGGTGGCGGTGGCGGTGGCGCAGGAGCGGTTGCCGTCGGTTCGGCAGTCGAGCCGATCCCCAAGGGGAGGTCACAGGCGGCGAGGAAAAGCGCCAAAAAGAAGACGACCAATACCGCTTGACGCTTCATGGCTGTCCAGTCTACCTCACGAGCGCGCCCCGGCGCCATGTCCCACCGGCAAAGTGTAGCCGATGCAGTTCTCAGGGCATCAGCCGTTTCAAGCGCGGCCGGCACTGTGCAGCAGGGAGATGGTCTACTATACTCGGAGTGCGGATGCGTGTACCGCCCCTCGCCCGACGCCAGCAGGGCAGGCGCGCCGGGCCGCAACGTGCCGCAGGAGGATGACGCTCGATGGCAACAACGGCACCCACCATCACGGCTCCACCGCGCCGGGCCAAGCGGCGCCGAGGCCCCGGGCCGCGGCGGGCGACCGGGTTAGTCAATCCAACCGGGTTGGTCGGGCTGCAAGCACCGGAAACGTCGCTGCCTAAGCCTAGCGCAGCCACGCTGGGAGACATCGAACGCAAGGTACATGCCGGCGAGCGGCTGTCGGCCGAGGACGGGCTGGCACTCTACGCCTGTGACGACCTCCCGTGGCTGGGGCAGCTGGCCCGCTTTGTCCAGCGCCGGAAGTCGGGCGATCACGTCTACTTCAATATCAACCGCCACATCAACCTGACGAATATCTGCAAGGCATATTGCCACTTCTGCTCCTTCCGACGCAGCGTTGGCAAGGAGGGCGGCTATACGATGACCCACGACGAGATCGTGAGCACGGCCGTCTCGGCCGCGCCGAAGGGGATCACCGAGCTACACATCGTCAATGGGCTGCACCCCGAGCTGGACTTCGATTACTACCTGGAGGCGCTGCGCCGGCTGCAAGCGGCCCTGCCGGACGTACACCTGAAGGCGTTTACGGCCGTCGAAATCTGGTGGTTTGCGCGGATCACCGGCCTGTCCTATGAGGAGGTGCTGCGGCAGTGCGTCGAGGCGGGACTCGGCTCGTTGCCGGGCGGCGGCGCCGAGATATTCGCTCCGCGCGTGCGCCGGCGCATCTGCGGCTATAAGTCCACCGCCGAGGATTGGCTGGAAATCCATCGCATTGCACACGGCATGGGTCTGCGTACCAACTCGACGATGCTCTATGGGCACATCGAAACGCCCGAGGAGCGGATTGACCACGTGTTGCGGCTGCGGGACTTGCAGGACGAGACGGGCGGCTTCCAGGTCTTCATCCCGCTGCGGTTCCACAACGAGCACAATCTGATGTCGCACCTGCCGATGGCAACACCGTATGAGAGCCTCAAGGTGTTTACGGTCAGTCGGCTGCTGCTCGACAACTTCGACCATATGAAGGCCTATTGGATCATGCTGGGGCTGCCGTTGGCGCAGCTGTCGCTCCACTTCGGCGTGGACGACCTCGACGGTACCGTCGTGGAGGAGCGCATCTACCACATGGCCGGCGCCGAGACACCGCACGAAGTCTCCCAGGACGACCTGCTACGGCGCATCCGCCAGGCGGGCCGCATCCCGGTGCAGCGCGATACGGTCTACAACGTCGTGCAAATCTACGACAATTGATGCTCCGACGCTCCTTCCCCACGCACATCATGTTCGGACACCAGGCCGAGGCGCCGTTGGGCGTGGCTAGGCGGGCGCTATGAACCGGCCGCGGGTCGGGCATATCCAGTACCTCAACTGCCTGCCGCTGTACCACGGGCTGGTGCGGCACGACGCGCTGCTCGACATCGAGCTGCATAAAGGCACGCCGACCGAGCTGAATCGCCTGCTCATCGGCGGGCAGCTCGACGTTTCGCCGATCTCCTCCATCGAGTACCTGCGGCACGCCGACGAGCTGCTGCTCATGCCGGACCTGACGGTCAGCTCGGACGGCGCCGTGAAGAGCATCGTCCTGGTCAGCAAAGTGCCGGCCGCCGCGCTCGACGGGCGGACCGTGGCGTTGACCAACACCTCCGCTACGTCGCACGTGCTCACCCAAATCCTGCTCGCCAACCGCTACGCGGCCCATCCGGCCTACTTTGACTGTCCTCCCGATCTGGGCCGGATGTTGGACGAAGCGGACGCCGCCCTACTGATCGGAGACCCGGCGCTGCGGGTACACATGCAACCGCCGGCCGGCCTGCATATCTACGATCTGGGGACGGAGTGGAAAGCGCTGACCGGACATCCGATGGTCTACGCAGTTTGGGCGGTGCGCCGGCCGTTCGCCGCCGCAGCGCCGGCACTCGTCAACGTCGTCTACCGTGCCTTCCAGCAGTCGTTGGCCTATAGCCTCACCAACGTCGAGGCGATTGCCGCCGACGCGGCGCAGTGGGAGCCTTTCCCGGCGGCGGCGCTGGCGGCGTACTTCCGCACCTTGCGGTTTACGTTCGACCGCGCCTATCGTGACGGATTGCACGCCTATGCGCGGCACGCGCAGGCGCTGGGGGCGCTCGATGCGGTGCCGGCGCTGGAGTTCGCGGCGGTGGCCGAGCAGCCTACTGATCGGTACGAGGCAGGATGATGAGCGCCGGAGAACAGGCAAGCATCCAGGAACTGCTGGACCGCACCGTGGCCGGCGAGCGGTTGAGCGCCGCGGCCACGGCGGCACTGCTGGCGGACGGAGAGACGCTGCTGGCGGTGGGGCGAGCCGCCGCGGCGATGCGGCGGGCGCGGCTACCCACGGAACAGGTCACGTTCGCCCTGGGACATATCCTGGCCGTGCCTGACCTCGGAAGCGAGGCCGACCTGGCTGAAAAACTCGCGGCGGTGGTTGCCGCCGGGTGCAGCGAGGTCACGTTCCGCGCCGCGCCGCTCGCTGCCGTGACTCGCGCTGTGGCGGCAGCCAAGGCGCACACCCCGCAGCTGCACTACGGCTTGGCCGTGGACGCTGCGGGGTGGGCAGCCGGAGACGTGAATACGGCAGCGGCCCTGGCGGCGCTGCGTGACGCCGGTCTGAGTTTTCTCGTGCAGGATAGCGGTAGCCAGCAAGATGGCACCGTTTGGCTCGACGTGGTGGACGCGGCGTATGACCTCGGGCTGGATGCAGCCCCGACTATCGTCGTGCGTGCCCACGAGACGGTTGCCGAACGGGCCGCGCAGTTGGTGCAAGTACGTGATTGGCAAGACGGTCGCCGGCCTCGGCGCGGTGCGGCTGCGGCGCACCGGTCGTGTGTCGTTATCGCAGCGTCGGGGGCCGGGGACCGTGCGGTGTCACCGTTCGACTATCTCCGGACGCTCGCCGTGCTGCGCCTCTGCCTCGACACGACGACTCACGTCAGCGCCGCGTGGGGGCACGTCGGGGCCGAGGTAGCGCAGCTCAGTCTGTCCTTCGGGGCCGACGACCTCGGGACCATTCAGCCGCCGACGCCTACCGCGCACACGTCCAGCACCGGCGCGGCCGGGCAGTGGCTGCCGCGGTTGTCCCGCGATGAGCTTGTGCGGCTTATCCGTACTGCCGGCTGGACACCGGCACAGCGCGACACAAGCTACGGCCTGGTGGAGACCTTTTGAGTCTAGAAGCTAGTGGCGGGGCGGACCTAACCCCCGGCCCCTTCCCTTCAGGGAAGGGGAGTCATGGTGGCGACCGGCCGCCGCTCTTGCTGACGGCCGATTGGGTGCTGCCCATCACGGAGCCACCGATCCGAGATGGCGCCGTCCTGATTGTCGGGGAGCGGATCCGGGCGGTAGGACCGCGGCGGTCCATCGAGACGCCCTCCAACACCGTACACCGGCACTACGACGGCGCCGCCATGCTGCCCGGTCTCGTCAACCTTCATACACACCTGGAATACACGAACTTCGGCCCCCTATCGGAACGGCAGCCCTTCTGGGAGTGGATACCGGCTCTCATTCGGCGCAGTCACCAGGCGCCAGCGGACTTTTGGCCGGCGTCGGCCAACGCCGGCGTACGGCAGTTGGTCGCGGCCGGGACAACCTGCGTCGGTGACATCGTGACGTTCGGGCCGGGGCTGGCGGCCGCCCGGACGCACAACCTCGCCGGGATCAGTTATATCGAGGCGGTGGGGATGCGCGAGCGCGTGCGCTTGGACGAGCAACTGGCCGAACTAACGACGAAACTGGACCGGAGCGTGCGGCTGGCGGCCGGGGCGCAGCGACTGCGCGTGGGACTCGGTCCGCACACCATCTACACGCTGTCCACAGTGGCGCTCGAACGACTGGGCGATCTGGCTCAGGCCCGCAAACTCCCGCTCACGATCCACTTGGCCGAAACCGTCGAAGAGGTAGAGTTTTCGCGCTCCGGGCAGGGATCGCTGGCCGAGGGCTTGGCAACGAAAGGCGGACACGACCTCATCGAGGCGGGAGGCTGCGGCACCGGTCCGGCGCTGCTGGCCGACCGCTGTGGCCTGTTCGAGGGCTTGTCGCTTCGGCGGCCGGCGGTCGTCGCTCATGGGGTCCACTTTGACGACGAGGAGATCGCACGCTTGGCGGCGCGAGGCGTGACCGTCGCGTTGTGTCCCCGGAGCAATGCAATGCTGGGCTGCGGGGAGGCGCCGATTCAGAGGCTCGTCGAGCAGGACGTGCGGCTCGGATTGGGGACGGACAGCCTGGCGAGCAACGAAAGCCTGGACCTGTTTGCCGAGGCCGCCGCGGCCTACGCCTTGTGGCAGCGGCAAGCCGGTGCATCCTTCGATCCACGCGCGGCGGACCGCGTCCTGCGCTGGCTGACTATCGAGGGCGCGCAGGCGCTCGGTCTTGAGCAGGAGCTGGGCAGCATCACGGTCGGCAAATATGCCGATCTCGCGGTGGTAGCCCTGCCACACCCCGGCGATACCGACATTGCGAAGCAGCTTTGCACCGGCGTCCGCGCCAGCGCTGTACGGTGTACAGTTGTGGCCGGGGCTATCGCCCATAGCGTGACCGCCTAACCGCCGCCGGCACAACGCGGGGTGTTGCTCCAGGAAGGGAAACATGACCCAGCAACGACCCAGCAACAGACACACCCCCGATACGGGCAGCTACATCGGCATAGGGATGTCGCTCGGGGCCGGACTCGGAGTCGCATTCGGCACCGCGCTCGGCGCGGCGACCGACAACATGGGCTTGTGGGTGGGAATGGGTATTGCCATGGGCACGGCGATGGGCGTAGCGCTTGGCGTAGCGCTTGGCGCCGGCCTGTCCCAGAAGGGCAAGAACTCCAGCGAGGAGTAGGGGAAGTCGGTCGGAGGCCAGTGAGGATACACTCCTCCCCTGTGCGTTGGCCGGGGGCTAGGGAGGGGGCCAAGTGAAGTTGTCCGGCCCCCCTATGGTCCCCCCGCGGTGCAGGGGGACGGGCGCAGTGCTAGCTACGGCGGGGCGAGGTCAGAGGGTCTGAGGTAAGCCAATGATCGAACAGATCGAGTATCGCGGTAAGCTGATCCACGAATGTGGCCTGCCCGGAGAGACTCGCGCCGATGACGTGTTTCCCGCGCATCCGAACGGCATCCAGGTCAGCGCGCGGCGCTTCCTGCTCGTGTACGCCACGCGCACCTATCGCGGCGGCGATGACGACCTGAGCATCGTCTACCAGTTACGCGACGGGGCCTATGACGGCCCGCTGCTGGCGGAAGGGATGCTGGCCAAGTCCGTCAATGATTGGGACCCGTTCGACGACGGCAGCGCGTATGTGCGACAGCACGGGCATCCGGTGGCGTTCGGTGTGCCGCGCGGCGCTCTGATCCGGGGACGGCCGGCGCCCAACGCTAATCTATTCGTCGTCAAGTGGCGCGTCTGCGCCCGCGTCATTGACCCGGCCACCGGCTTCCTGGTAGCTTCGCGCTCCCACCCCGACCTGAGCGCGCGCACCCAGGGCGTCGAGTGGGTACAGTTCCGCTTGAACGAGGCCGAGGACGACATGGAGATCGTCCAGCCGGCCCAACCGCTCCGGCAACGCGGCTATGAAGAGGGCGACGCCTTCTGTAGCGCCGCCGCCGGTACAGCGCCGGTCCGTCAGATGAATCAGTCGTTCGTGCAAGCGGTTCCGTTCAACGAGGATGCCAGCGAATGGGCCGACGTAAACCACTTCGACGGCGGCCGGCTGGCCGCCTTGAAGTACCGCTATAACCCGGAGCGCGGCGTGTATGAATGGGTGGAAACGGGGCCGCTGATTGAGGAGCAGCTTTCCGAGGCCAGCCTCGCTCGCTATCGGGGTAGCTGGGTCATCAGCGGCCGGCCGCGCGGCGGTGGCTCGATAGGCTGGTTTCGCACCGCGGACCCGTTCGGCGCCGTGCCGCCGGCGGCGCGTCCCGCGTCGCCGGTGAACTCGTCGCCGCTGACCGCCTACACCTACACCGACGGCGTGCTCCGCGTGCTGACGGGAGACAGCACGATCTCACCGTATGGCCTCAACCGCAATCCGCTCTACCTGTGGGACATTGACCCCGACAACGGCTTTGCGGCGGCTCAGCGGCGCACGGTATTCGACATCGTTGCCGCCGGGCTGCCGATTCCGGTGGAGAGCCGCCCGACCTGCGACATGGCCAAGCTCCTGCCGCACGCCGGAGGTAGGGAGCAGATCATCGTCTACCGGGTACGGAGCGGCATGAACAACGATCCCAGCCATAGGGGGGCCGTCATCACGCCGACGGAGAAAGAGACGGGCGGCATCTACTACGCCACGGTGCAGTACGCGGAGTCCTACCCTGGCGTCTGGCAGTTTGCGACCTGATCGCGCGGCGGGGGCGGAGGTTTGACCTAACCTCTGCCAGGCCCAAGCCGCACGGATAGTGCCAGGTGTGGTGCGGCTTTGACCTGTCACCCGGCCCCTTCTCTCGTAGGGAATGGGAGTCAGTGAGGTACTTGGGGCAACGGCCATGATCGAACGTATCGAACACCGCGGTAGTCTGGTTCACGAATGCTCGCAACCCGGCGACACCCGCGCCGACGACGTGTACCCGGGACATCCGAACGGCATCCAGGTCAGTGCGCGGCGGTTTGTGCTGTTGTTCGCTACGCGCGGCTATCGCGGCGTGGATGATGCGCGCAGCATCATCTATCAAGTCCGCGACGGAGGTTTCGACGGCCCGGTTCTCAGCGAGGGCCGGCTGGTTCGCACGCGCAACGATTGGGACCCTTTCAACGATGGCAGTGCGTATGTGCGCCAGCAGAGCCACGTCGCCGGGTTCGGGGTGCCCAAGGGGGCGCTGATCCGCGGGCAGCCGGTACCGCACGCCAATCTCTTTGTCGTCAAGTGGTATCGCACGATGCGGATTGTTGACCCGGCAACCGGGTTCCTGCGCTCGGCGCGAGAACACCCCGAGCTCACCGCGCGCACGCTGGGCGTCGAGTGGGTGCAGTTCCGCTTGAATGATGCCGAGGACGACATTGAGATCGTCCAGCCGGTCCAGCAGCTGCGCCAACGCGGGTATGAGGAGGGTGCAGCCTTCTGTAGCGCCGCCGTGCGCTGGATGAATCAGAGCATGGTGCAGGCAGTGCCGTTCAACGATGATGCGAGCGAATGGGCCGATGTCAACCACTTCAGTGGACGGCTGGCGGCCCTGAAGTACCGCTACAGTCCGCAGCGCGGCATCTACGAATGGGTCGAAACCGGCCCGCTCGTCGGAGATCACCTGTCGGAGGCGAGCCTGGCGCGGTACCGAGACGAGTGGATCATCAGCGCGCGCACGGGCGGCGAGGTGGCCTGGATACGCGCGGACGACCCCTTCGGTCCGCTGCCGGCGGTGCAGTACGCTGCCCCGGACAACCACGCGCCGCTGACGGCGTATACCTGTGCCGACGGCGTGCTGCGTCTACTTGGAGGAGATTGGCAGGCCTCACCGTATGACAACCCTCGCAACCCGCTGTACCTCTGGGACATTGACCCGGAGCGCGGCTTCGCCGCCACCAACCGGCGGGAGGTCTACGACAGCGTCAAGGCCGGGCTACCGGCACCGCCGGACGGGCCGGCTACAGCCGGCAAGTCCCCCGGCTGGTGGTGGCGACACGATATGGCCAAGCTGCTGCCACACGCAGGAGGCTGCGTACAGCTCATTGCCCACCGGATCGTCCACCAGAGCATGAACGACCCCGGCCATACCGGTCTGGCGGTCACGCCGGGGGAGAAGGACGTTCACGGCCTGTACTACGCCGCGATCCACTACAGCGAGGCGCAGCCAAGCCCCTGGAAGTTCGCCACGGACGACTGAGCGGACGGGGCAGGGCTTTCGGGAGGGGCGAGGGAATGACGATGGGGATTAGTCGCTGTCGTCGTACTCTGGGCAGACGGCGTGCCAGCGGCGCACGCGGTCGCGGTTAAGCTCCTCGTAAGAGTAGATGGGCCGCACCCAAAGGTTCTTCTCACAGCGCGCCATCGTGCTGCCGCGCTCATCGGTAAATGTGACCGCGTGCCAGCAGTCGGCGCAATGCTGCGGCTCTTGCTCAGATTCGGACGACGAGGCGGTTTTGCGCGACGAATCGTCCTGCTCGCCGGCGAGCACGCGCTTGAGCAGTGAGCCAAGATTGGTCTCTTCTTCACCGAGACCACTGCTCGCTGAGACGAAGGCATCCCGCGGCGCTCGTGAGCGCGACCGTCTCCGAGCAGACCTACGCCGGGCCAATGGATTCCTCCCGCATGGATACAGACGCAGCAATCATACCGTTGCACTCTCCGATTCGTCAAATCGTTTTCTTGATAGGACCAATGCCGGTACCTGCTCGGAGTCTCAGCACGAGCGGCCTCACTTGCCGATGCAAAACGTGCTGAATATCTTGTCGAGCAAGTCCTCCGTGACCGTGTGCCCCGTGACCTCGCCGAGGGCGTCGAGAGCACCGCGCAGGTCAATCGTGACCATGTCCAACGGATACGCCGAGTCGAGCGTCGCCTGCGCCGCGGCAAGGTGGTCGGCGGCGCGGCGCAGGGCCGCCACGTGGCGGACGTTCCCTAGCAGGAGATCGTCGCCGGCGTCGCCGGTGGTCGGCACGACGAGCTGCGTCAGGGTAGAGCGCAGCGCGGCGATACCGGAGCCGGTCAGCGCGGAGACGGGGCAGAGCGGGGCGGTGGTGAGCAGGTTCTGAGCGGCGGCGGGTGGGTACCGCGGCGGCAAGTCCGCCTTGTTCAGCACCACCACACCGGGGCGCTTGCCGATAGCGGCGGCAATGGCCGCGTCCTCCGACGATGGGCCAGCAGCGCCGTCGAGCACCAGCAGCAGCACGTCGGCGCGGCCGATCTCCGCACGGCTACGCTCTACCCCGAGCCGCTCTACGGCATCGTCCGTCCGCTCGGCAATACCGGCCGTATCAACGAGGGTGACGGGGACACCATCCAGGTTGAGGGATTCCGTCAAGACATCGCGGGTGGTGCCGGGAATCGGCGTGACGATGGCGCGGTCGGCTTCGAGCAGCGCATTGAGCAAGCTCGACTTGCCGGCATTCGGGCGGCCCACCAGTACCGCCCGCGCTCCCTCGTGGACGAGCAGCCCGCGCGCGGCGCCGGCGAGGATCGTTTGGAGGCGGGCTGCGGCCGCGGCGAGGGCGTCTCGTAGCGTCGCACGGGGCGGCAGCGGCACGTCCTCCTCGGCAAAGTCGAGCACCGCCTCGATGCGGGCGAGCGGGTCGAAGAGCAGGGCGCGCACGGCCGCGATCTCGCCCGACAGCCGGCCATCCAGCTGTCCGAGCGCTTGCTGGACCCCAACTGGCGTGCGTGCGGTCACGAGGCTGGCTACGGCCTCCGCCTGCGCGAGGTCTATCCGGCCGTTGAGAAAGGCCCGCAGGGTGAATTCGCCGCGCTCGGCCGGTCGCGCTCCCAACCGCGTGAAGAGCG
The DNA here is from genome assembly GCA_022824545.1 of Chloroflexota bacterium. Classification (GTDB taxonomy): domain Bacteria; phylum Chloroflexota; class UBA11872; order UBA12225; family JAJDUF01; genus JAJDUF01. Next base: position 24,643 of record JAJDZR010000117.1, on the reverse strand, counting down.
CCACGATGAGGCGCAAGGTTGCACTCCCGCCGTGGCCCTGCACCTCGACCATATCTTCACGGGTGTAGGTGTGGGGCGCGGCCATGTGGACGGCCAGCACCTCGTCCAATGGGTGCCCGGTAGCAGGATCGGTGATCCAGCCGTGATAGAGCCGATGGGAGCGCCAGGCCGGCGAGGCATCGGGAGAATGCTGCGAGCGGAAGACCTGTCGGAGGAGCGGGAGTGCTTGCGGCCCGCTCAAGCGCACGATGCCGATAGCGCCATCGGCGGCCGGCGTCGCCGTGGCCACGATGGTGTCGGTGGTCGTCAAGGTAGGCATCGGTCAGTGCGTCCACTGGTGGAGAGGGAAGTCGTGGCCCCACCCTACCCCTCCCCCATCCCGGCAGGGGAGGGAACACGCTGTCCCCCTGCCGCAGCGGGGGACCATAGGGGGGCGATCGCTACGGATTGTATACTGCTGCGACTCGGCGCCGGAGCGCAGCGTGCGCTCGCCGCCACCCCCATACTGCCATGAGCGACGACCGGCTGACGCAGCAGCTCTGCTTTCTCCTGGAGCTAGACCGGCTCAAGAGCGTCTTCCGGCAGTCGCGGCTCATTCACACCGACCGGATGGAGAACAGCGCCGAGCACTCGTGGCACCTCGCCATGTTGGCGGTCGTGCTCGCCGAGTACGCCACTGAGGACATAGACCTCGTGCGCGTCGTGAAGATGGCACTGATCCACGATATTGTCGAGATTGACGCAGGGGATACCTACATTTACGACGAGCAAGCCAGGCAGGCGCAGGCGCGGATCGAGCAGAAGGCAGCGGAACGCATCTTCGGCTTGCTCCCCAAGCAGCAGGCGGCCGAGCTACGTACACTGTGGGAGGAGTTCGAGGCCAAGCAGACGCCAGAGGCGCGATTTGCCGGCGCCCTCGACCGCCTTCAGCCGCTGCTCCTGAACTATCATACCGAGGGCCAAATGTGGCGCCATCACGGCATCAGCAGCGAGCAAGTCATCAAGGTTAACCAGGTTATAGCAGCGGGCGCCCCGGACCTCTGGGCCTACGCGAGGCAGCTTATTCGCGACGCGGTCGAGCGGGGCTATCTCGCGCCGTAAGAGCTGTTAGCTATTAGCCATCAGCCGCCAGCTATCAGCCGTCAGCCGTCGTTGTGGTCTGTGCCGCAACCGAGGCCGGTGCTCGTGTAGACTCCTGCAGAGGCCGAGCTACGAATGGCATACGTTGGCGGACCGACTACTGCGCGGCGTGTCTTGATCGCCATGGCACAGCGCCGGCAGCAGCCGGGCACCGGGAGCGGCGCGGCCTTCGTGCGGGAGCGAACGGCGTGGCAGCAGTGGCCCAACCTCGACGCAGTTTTGGCACCGCCGGCTTGGGCCGTGGTGGGCGCGGTGGAGACGCGACAGTACATGCCGGAGCGAGCGACCGGAGACCTTGATGTCGTGGTCGCCAAGGTGGATGCGGCGGCAGCCCGTGCCAAGCTCCAGGCTACCGGGTACGCTTTCCGCGGCGAGCTACGTATCGGCGGCTCGACGTGGCGCAGTCCGGCTGGGCAAGACGTAGATGTCATTGAGGGAGCGGAAGCCTGGTGGCCGGCTGCACTCGCCGCGGCCCAAGCCAACCGTGATGGGCAGGGCCTCCCGGTGCTGCCGCTGCCGTACCTGGTACACATCAAGCTGCAAGTGGGGCAGACACAGGACCTCGCCGACATTTCGCGGATGCTCGGGCTGGCAAACGCAGACGCGCGGGAGGCAGTGCGTAGGTTGTGGTCACCCGCGAGGCCCCGGCGGACTGCGACGACCTGGAAAGCCTTATCCGGCTCGGCGAGCTGGAGTTTGGCGAAGGGTCTCCCTAGGGCGGAGTCATCGGGTGGGGCCTAACCCCCGGCCCCTTCCCTGGCAGGGAAGGGGTGTGTTGAGGCGCTCTGAACGTGCGGGCATGAGGCTATGACAGCAACCGACACGCTGGACATTACCGTCACGCACCATCAACTGGCCGCTATCGCGGAGGAGATGGGCGCGGCGCTCATTCGCACATCCTACTCGCCAAACATCAAGGAGCGCCAGGACCTCTCCTGTGCGGTCTTCGACCGGGCCGGGCGGATGGTGGCGCAAGCGGCGCATATTCCGGTCCATCTCGGCGCCATGCCGCTCGCCGTGCAGGCGGCGCGCGAGGCCGTCGCGGACGATAGGTGGCGGGCGGGTGACGTGGTGATTCTCAATGATCCGTATTTGGGCGGTACCCACCTCCCTGACGTGACGATGGTATCGCCCGTGTTCACGGCGGCCAACGGGGGGCGCCGGAGTCGCACGCTGATCGGCTTTGTGGCCAGCCGGGCGCACCAAGCCGACATCGGCGGCATGAGTCCCGGCTCGATGCCACTGGCGCGCGAACTGTTCCAGGAAGGGCTGATTATCCCACCGATCAAATGGGTGCGCGCCGGGCGGGTCCAGGAGGACATTCTGGCGCTGATCCTTCGCAACGTGCGGACACCCGACGAGCGCCGCGGCGACCTGTTTGCCCAGCGGGCTGCCCACCGGGTCGGCGAGCGCCGCTACATCGCGCTCGCGGAGGCCATTGGGCCGGAGGCGCTCGGACGGCGCCAGGACGCGCTGCTGGACTACGGCGAGCAGCTTTGCCGGGCGACGCTGCGGCGCATCCCGGCCGGCACCTACAGCGCCGAGGACGTGCTCGACGACGACGGAGTTGATAATGAGCCGGTACCCATTCGGGTGACAATCGGCGCCCGCGATGGCGAGCTGCGGGTGGACTTTACCGGGAGCGCCGACGAGGTACACGGCTCGGTCAACGCGGTGCGTGCCGTGACGGTCTCGGCGGTCTCCTACGTCGTGCGGTGTCTGGTGGGTGCCGATGATGCGGCTGCGGCGGCACCACTGCCGCTGAATGCCGGTACCATGCGCCCAGTGACCGTCATCACGCCCGAGGGGTCGGTCGTCAGTGCGCGCTGGCCGCACGCGGTTTCCGCCGGCAACGTCGAGACGGCCCAGCGGATCGTGGACGTGGTGCTTGCTGCCCTCGCACCGGCGCTACCGGACGTGATCCCGGCGTCGAGCTACGGGACCATGAATAACGCGATCATCGGCGGCTACGATCCCGAACGGGAGCGATCCTTTACCTACTACGAAACTATCGGGGGTGGGCATGGCGGCGCACCGCAAGGGCCGGGGCTGTCCGGGGCACAGGCGCACATGACGAACACGCTCAACACGCCGGCCGAGGCGTTGGAGTACGCCTATCCACTGCGGGTGCAGGCGTATCGGCTACGGGAGGGGGCCGGGGGGGGCGGTCGCCACCGCGGGGGTGATGGGCTGGTGCGGGAAGTGGCGCTCGACGTGCCGGCCACGATCACGCTGCTCTCCGAACGGCGCCAGCGCGGTGCGCCGGGACTGGCCGGCGGCGCGGCGGGCAAACCGGGGGTGAATACCGTGCGGCGCGCCGACGGCGGTATCGAGCGGCTGCCCGGTAAGTGCGAGCGTCACCTGGCGGCCGGCGATCTGCTGGTGGTCGAGACGCCGGGCGGCGGTGGATGGGGCACGTCCTCGGCCAGCGGCGAGGAGCCGGTGAGCAGTGGCTAGGAACGACGAGCCATGGGCCACGACAAGCTACGGGCCGGCGGCGCGGGTCGGTGTGGACGTGGGCGGCACGTTCACCGACTTCGTGGTGCTGGAACCGGGACGGCTGACCGTCCGAAAGCGGCTGTCCACGCCACACGATCCGGCAGAGGCAGTGCTGCACGGCCTTGAGGGCCTCGGCGTCGGGACCGACGTACCCATCGCGCACGGCTCGACGGTCGCCACGAATGCCTTGCTGGAGCGGCGCGGGGCGCGGGTAGCGCTCATCACGACGCGGGGCTTTGCCGACGTGCTGGAGATCGGCCGGCAGGCCCGGCCGCAGCTGTACGATCTGCGTCCCACCCGGCCACCCGCGCTCGTGCCGCGGGCGCTGCGCTTCGAGGTGGACGAGCGCATGGATCGGCACGGCCGGCCGCAGCGGGCACTCTCCGACGAGCAGGTTGCGGCGGTCGTAGCCCAAGTCGTCGCTTCCGAGGCTACAGCGGCGGCGGTCTGTCTGCTCTTCTCTTTTGCGAACCCGGCCCACGAGCAGGCTCTTGGCGCAGCCTTGCAGCGGGTCGGGATAGACGTATCGCTCTCGTCCGACATCTTGCCGGAGTTCCGCGAGTTCGAGCGCACCAGCACGACGGTAACGAACGCCTACCTACGCCCGGTGGTCGCGTCCTACTTGGAGCAGCTGACGGCGGTGCTCGGCTCGCGCTTGTGGGTGATGCAATCCGACGGTACGACGGTACCGCCCGACCGGCTGGCCGTCCGGCCGGTGCAGGCGGTTCTTAGCGGGCCGGCCGGCGGGATCGTCGGCGCGCTTGCCGTGGCGCGGGCAGGAGGACGCCGAAACATCCTGACGCTCGATATGGGTGGTACCTCGACCGACGTGGCGTTCTGCCCCGGCGCACTGGTGCTGGAGACGCAGCACGAGATCGGTGGCGTCGTGCTCAACCTGCCGATGCTCGCTATCCACACGGTCGGGGCCGGCGGCGGCTCTATTGCGCGGCGCGATGTTGCCGGGGGGCTGCACGTCGGCCCGGCGAGTGCCGGCGCCAGCCCCGGCCCGGCCTGCTACGGTCGCGGCGGGACGGCGCCGACGGTGACTGACGCCAACTTGGTCTTGGGCCGGCTGCACCCCGACTGGCGTTTGGGTGGCGAGGTGCGGCTGGACCGGGCGGCGGCGCGGGCTGCCGTACTGTCGCTGGGTGACGACACGCCGCGGTCGGAGCGGGACGCCGACGCGGCGGCCGTCCCGCTGGCCAACGCGATCATCCGGGTGGTCAACGCGCATATGGCCCGCGCCCTGCGCGTCATCTCCATCGAGCGCGGCTACGATCCGCGCCGGTGCGCGTTGGTCGCCTTCGGTGGCGCCGGCCCCTTGCACGCGGCGGCGCTCGCCGAGGCGTTGGACATCGGCGAGGTGATCGTGCCGCGCTACCCCGGCGTTCTGTCGGCAGTGGGGACCGCGCTGGCCGAGGTAGAGCGGTCTTACTCCCGCACGGTGATGCTCACCGTCGAGCGCGGCGCGGCGGAGCAGGCGGCAGTCGCTGCGGCCCTGGCAGACGCCTACGCGGACCTAGAGCGCCAGGCGAGCAGCGAGCTGCGGGCAGCCTTGGGGCCGGTGCGCCTCGAGCTGCGGCGGTCATTGGATTGCCGCTATCAAGGCCAGTCGCACGAGCTACTGGTGACCGCCGGCCGCACACGACGGGTCCGGGCGGGCCGGGGTCCGGCCCGCAAGCCGGAGGACAAGCCCGGGGCGGAACTCCAGGCGATCCAGGCGGCTGTGCGGTCGTTCGACCGCCTACACCGTCGCCGATACGGGTATGACCAAGCGGACCGAGCCGTCGAAATCGTCACGATCCGACTGCGCGCCCGCCACCTCCAGCCGGGCATGACCTTGCCGGAGGCGCCGCGCGACCAGCCGGGCGGTGCGCCGGCAACGGCCGGGCAGACCGTGCTCTGGGACGACGCGCAACCGGTGACCGCGCCGATCTTCGAGCGGGAGCAGTGTGGGCCGGGCACGCACCTGGTCGGGCCGGCCTTGATCGTCCAAGCGGACGCGACAACGGTGCTCCCCGGCGGGTGGTCGGCCGAGGCGGATCGGTACGGCTCGCTGCTGCTGCGCCGGTACGCTTAGGCGAGACATCAAGGCGCGGCCAATCGGCCGCTGCGAGGAGCACATAGGTTGTGATTATCCGCATCTTCCTGCGGGGGTTGCTGACCCTGCCGCTATTCTTGCTGGTGTCTGCGCTGGCTGGCGTATACACCTTACGCACGACGGTGCTCATGCCGGAGTTCATCACGGGGCAGCTCGCCACCGTGCAGCTCTACGACCGCCTCTACGACGAGATGATGGACACCGTGCTGAGGGACGAGGGGCAGGATGATACCGAGGCGGTAGAGCCGTCTGTGGTGGCGATGCTGGAAGCCGGGCGGTACCCCGTAACCATCTATCTATCCGACAAGATCGAGGGCTTCATTACCGATCTGTACCGCTGGCTGGAGGTGGTAGACGCGCCGGCGCCGGTGCTCGATCTGACGGACCTCGGACAGGTGGGTGAGCCTATCGAGGCCGAGTTGACGCGACGGGATGCACTCACTCCCCAGACACAGGCGCTGCTACGGCTCTTCATCGGTCGCGCCGTCCCGGAGGAACCCTTCTTACTCACCTCCCTGTGGGCTGACGACCCGGATACGCTGCACGTGGTCGAGCGGGTCCGCACGACCATGCGGCGACTGCCCATTCTCACGTGGCTGCTGGCCGCAGCCGTCTTCCTGACCGCCCTGCTGATCCTGACCTTGGGCAGCGGATTTGGCTCCCGGCTGCGAGGGCTAGGCGTGGCGCTGCTCCCGGCAGCGGCGGCAGTGGGTGTGGTGGGACTGATGCTGACCCTCTCGCTCGATGGATTGACCGAGACGCTGGTGCCAGCATGGCCACCGCCGGACGTCACGACGTCCGCCGGATTGACGCAGGCCAGCCTGGCCCTCGTCGGCGGCATCATGGGCGGCATCGGGGAGCAACTCCTGCGCGCCGCTATCGTCACATTCGCCGCCGCAGTGGGTCTCATTGCCGCTAGCTTGGCGGATCTGCTCTGATGGTGGGGGTGGGGCGGGACTCACCTCCGGCCCCTTCTCTCGCCCCCTCCCTAACCCTCCCCCGGAGCAAGCTCCAAGGGAGGGAACGTACTGTCCCCATGCGGAGCGGGGGGCCATAGGGGTGCCAGGGGAGAGGCCGGACCTGTACGTCGACCAGCCGCCTCAGGTTTGGCCGGTGTCTATGAGGCGGACGGTGCCGGCGGTGGCGTCCAACTCGATAGTGGCCCCGTCGGGGAGGCGGTCGGTTGCTTGGGGGACATTCACCACCGCCGGGATGCTGTACTCGCGGGCGACGATGGAGCCGTGCGAGAGCTGACCACCGATCTCGACGACCAGACCGCGGACCAAGGGAAAGAGCGGCGACCAAGCCGGGTCGGTGGCGGGGCAGACGAGGATGTCGCCCGGTTGCAGTAGCCCAAACTCTTCCGGATGGCGGATTACTCGCGCGGTGCCCTGCGCCTGGCCGGCGCTGACGCCCAGCCCGCGTAAGATCAGCTGCCCCGGAGCGGGCGCGCTATTATCCTGAGCAGGTGGTGGGGCCGGCGCGGCTGCCGGCTGGCCGGAGACGGCGGCGCCAAAGCCGGTCAGGGACGGCGGGGGACGGTACGCGGCACCCGGCGGGGCGGCGCCCTGACCGCGGGCAAACCGTTCGAGCGCGTCGAGGTCGGCACATTCGTCGGGCACGGTGATGGCACAGTAGCGGGCGTAGCGGGCACGGCGCGCGGCGATGACGGCCCGCAAATGGCCTGGCTCGCGGGCCATCTCTCCCGGTGCGGCGACCCCACTGCGGTGCGGCAGCAGGCCCGCCCGCACGCCGCCGGCCTGTGCTCGTAGCGGTGGGGCGGTGCCCGGCGCCAACACGCGCAGAATCTCCACCATGGTGAGCCAGAAGTAGTCGTCCGGATGGTCGAGCCAGCCGCGCTCGACCATCCGCCGTCCCAACTCCAACTCGCGCCGGCGCACTTGGGCGGCGATCCGCACACCCCGAAAGCGGTTGGCCTCGCGCAGGGCGAGGACTTGGCGCAAGGCTCCGAGGCGCCAACGCACATACGGCCAGTTGCGGCCCACGGCTTGCTTGATGGTCGCTCGCGCCTGCTGCGCCTGCCGCCGCTGGCGGGCAACCGCACCGTCGGCGTCGGGAGCCGTGGGGGCGCGGACGTATTGCGCGACAACAGCGAGCAGGTAACCCGGCGCTTCCCGAAAGCGGGGGCTGGCGCTGTCGGACTCGAACAGCCCGCGATCACCGAACCAGTCGAGGATACGCTCGAAGTGGGTGAGCGTGCGGGTGCCGCGGAGCGTGTCTCGGAAATCGGCCCCGAGGTCGCTCGACGAGATGAGCGCGCTCCGGGCCGGTGGCTCCGTGCGCGCGATGGCCGCGACGCGCATGAGCGCGAGCGGCAGGTCGGCGCTGACGTTGCCCTCGCCGGCGACCGCCTGGTTGATCGCCGCCGCGGGCGCCTCGAGACGACCGTGCAGGACGCGGGCAAGCTCGTGGAAATGGGTGGTGGCAGCGGCGGTCAGGTAGCCGGTGTGGTAGAAGAACCGTCCCATCTCCGGCGCAATGCGCTCGAAATCCGAGAGCATATCGGCGTCGTCAGCGCGGCGCAGCACGCGGTCCGTGGCCAAGGACAACTCGGCGAGGGTGCCTTCGACGTGGCCGAACCAACGCTCGGTCGCCGGCACCGCTCGCAACTGGCGAACGAGGTTGCTGAGCACGACGGGCAAGCGCCGCGCGACACGGGGCCAATTCCATTGCAGGGCTGGCCGGTCCAACTCCACGCCGCTGCCGATAGCCTGATCGTTCAGCTCCGGCGGCGCGCCAAGGTCGGCCAACATGCTCCGGAACAGGCCGGTATTGAAATAGGGACGCCCGGCAGCGGCGCGGAAGAGCATGGCGCCGTCGGGGAAGCGATAGCCGCCGATCTCGAACGCAGCGAGCATCCGCGGCCCGCTGGACATTTCGAGCTGGAACATGAAGAGGGGTGACGGAAGCTCGGGCAGGATTTCCTTCATGTTGGCTCGGGACCACTGATCCCGTCCGTCGGTCTGCCGGCTGGGCATGGTTGGTAGTCGCCTCCGAGAAGGAGTGTGCGGTGCTTCGTGATGATAGTGTAGCGGGCTGGCCCCCCTATGGTCCGCCCCGCTGCGGACGGGGAGACGGACCTCACCCCCGGCCCCCTCTCACTGACAAGGGTAGGTATTGGCCGTGCCGTAGGGGCGCGATTGATCGCGCCCAGGGAGGGGGCGTGCCCAGCTGGGCGCCATGAATGACGCCCCTACCTGTTACCTACCCCTGTTAGCAGGGGGAGAGGGACTGGATTCCCGCTTGCTAGGGAATGATTGAGGGGAGGTGGGTTGCAGGAGCGGGCAACATCCGGCAGTATCTCCGGCAAGCGAGCGGAGCGGGTAGGTAAAGGAGTGACGCGCATGAAGATGCACATCGGTAGTTCGTGGGTAGACAAAGACGAGCGCATTGAAGTACACAATCCCTACGATGGCAGCGTCGTGGACACGGTGCCCAGAGCGGAGGCCAGCGACATTGATCGCGCGCTGGCGACGGCGGTGCGGGGTGCAGAGATCATGCGGGGGCTGACCGGCTACGAGCGCTACAAGATTCTGCACAAGGCCGCGGACCTGATTAGCGAGCGGGCCGAGAGCTTTGCCGAGACGATCACGCTGGAGGGTGGCAAGGTCAAGGCGGAAGCGATGATCGAGGTGGAGCGGGCGGCCGAGATCATCTACCTGTCGGCGGAGGAGGCCAAGCGGCTGGGCAGCGAGGTCATTCCGCTGGACGGGGCGCCGGGGGTTACGGGCAAATTCGGCTTCACGATTCGCGTGCCGTGCGGGGTGGTGGCGGCGATCTCGCCTTTCAACTTCCCGCTGCACCTGGTCTGTCACAAGGTCGGGCCCGGCATCGCCGCGGGAAATGCCGTCGTGCTGAAGCCGGCCACCGACACGCCGCTCTCGGGTTTGCGGGTGGTTGAGGTCATGTTGGAGGCCGGGTGTCCGCCGGAAGCACTCCAGTGTCTGACCGGCTCCGGGGCCGAGATCGGGGATGCGCTGGTCAGCGATCCGCGCGTCCGCAAGATCACCTTCACCGGCAGCCGCGACGTGGGCGAACACATCTGCCGCACGGCCGGGCTGAAGAAGGTGACCATGGAGCTGGGGTCCAACTCGCCGGTCATCATCATGCCCGACGCGGATATGAACAAGGTCACGACAGCGCTGGCCTCCACCGGCTACGCGCACGCCGGACAGGTCTGTATTTCCACGCAGCGGGTCTATGCCAACCGCGAGATTTACGGCGACTTCCTGGACGCTTTCGCGGAGAGCGTGAAGGGGATCACGACGGGTGATCCACGCCAGGAAGGCGTGCGGATGGGGCCGATGATCCGCGAAAGCGATGCGGCTCGTGTCGAGTCCTGGGTGCAGGAGGCGGTAAGCGGCGGAGCGCGCCTGGTGGCCGGTGGTCAGCGCAACGGCACGCTGATGGCGCCAACGCTGCTGGCGGACGTGAAGCCGGAGATGCGTATTTCCTGCGACGAGGTGTTCGGCCCGGCCGTCGGGGTGACGCCGGTGGACGACATTGACGAGGCGATTGCCCAGGCGAACAGCACGAACTACGGCCTGAGCACGGCGATCTTCACCGAGAACCTGGATTGGGCGATGAAGTTCGCGCTGGAGGCGGAGGCCGGAAACATTCACCTCAACTGGGGCACGCAATGGCGGGCCGACCTGATGCCCTACGGGGGTCTGAAAGACAGCGGGATGGGCAAGGAAGGGCCGAAGTACGCGGTCGAAGAGATGACCGAGACGAAGATGGTCGTCTTCCACATGCCCTAGAGGGCCGGAGCGTACCTACCCCCAACCCCCTCCCTGAAGGGAAGGGGCCGCAAGTCGCCGCGCTGAATCGCTCGCCGAGGGCAATGCCGGAACTCATCCGATGAGATGCTACTACCACACTGCGAGCGACGCAGTCGCGGTATGCATGTACTGCCATCGGGGCGTATGCACCGAATGTGCCGCCGAGGTAGAGAAGGGCATTGCCTGCAAGGACAGATGCGAGGATGAGGTAGCGGCAGTGATGGGGTACACTGCCAAACTAGGCCAGCAACTCGCGGTCAACCGCACGTCCAATCTCGGATGGTCGGTCTGGTTCTTGATCTTAGGTCTCATACTGACCATCGGTGGGGTAGCTCTGTTCTGGCTGGACATTGACCGCGGCTATGGCGTAGGTGCATTCGCGGCGGGAGTTTTCTTAGTCTTGGCAGGCTTACTGTCTCTCTACGCTGCGAGAAGAAGTATCCGCGACTTGCGCTCAGACTAGCGGACGGAGTGTCGAAGGATCGTGGTCACTCGGTCGTGCTAGATGGATGGCCGAGGGGCCGGATCGCACCTACCCCCCACCCCCTCCCTGAAGGGAAGGGACTAGAGGCTGGTAGTTAGGCCGCACTCGCCTCACGAGGGCGTAGTGTGCCGTTGGCGACCTCGAAGACGGTGGCTGCGGCGAGGAAGGCGGCGGTGAAGGGGCGTAGCTCGGTCGTGGTGAGGAGCACCTGCCCGCCGCGGTCGGTACGGCTGCGACTCCCGTCAGATGGTGCGGATGGTGCGGGCAGTCCTTCACTGGTGAGTATCTCCTGCAGCAGCAGGCGGCGCTGCGGGTCCAACTCGGAAAGCACGTCGTCGAGCAGGAGGAGCGGCCGCTCGCCGGTGCGCTGCTCCATTACAGCGGCCTCGGCCAGCTTGACCGCGAGCGCCGCCGTGCGCTGCTGGCCGCGGGAGCCGAAACGGTTGAGGTCCATTCCATCAACGGTGAAGGCCAGATCGTCGCGGTGGGGGCCGACGACGGTCATGCCCTGGCGCCGCTCCCGCTCCTGCTGGGCGTCAAGCTGGGCGGCGAACTGCGCGGCAACGGCAGGCCGCACGTCATCCGCATGGGGGACGGCACCCGACTCCTCCGCCAACGCGGACGGTAGCTCGGTGACGCTGCTGCGGTAGACGATGCCGAGGGAGGTGCGGCCATCCACCAGCCGGGGGTGGACGTCGGCGAGGGACGAGTTGAGGGTGGTAACGGCCTGGCCGCGGCCGACGATCAACTCGCTGCCCAAAGCGACCACCTGCTCGGTCCAATACCCGAGCTGGTCGGGCGGCAACCGGCGGTCACGGAGCTGGCGCAAGAGGGCGTTGCGCTGGGTCAGGACGCGCTGGTACCGGCTGAGGACGCGCGCGTAGTGGGGATCAACCTGACAGAGCATGATGTCGAGGTAGCGGCGGCGCTGGGCCGGCGAGCCGGTGATTAGCTCGACATCGGCGGGGGTAAAGAGGACGCTATTGAGCTGACCGAGCGCGTCCAGTGCCCGCCGGGGTTGCTGGTTGAGGCGGACGCGCTTCTGGATGGCGCGGGTACGGGCACCAGCCGCAGCGTTGGCCGCATTGCCACTTGCTGGCTCGACCAGGATAATATCGAGCCGCGACGTGCTCCCCTGGCGCTCGATCTCGGCGCTGACGCGGGCAAAGCGCTCGTCGGCGCCGGCGTGCCACGAGACCAACTCGCGCTCGCTGGTGGTCCGGAACGATTTGATCGTGGCGAGCATATAGAGGGCTTCGAGCAGGTTGGACTTGCCCTGGGCATTGTTTCCGCAGAGTACGGATACCCCGGGTGGCAGGTCCAACTCAAGCCGATCGTAGGTGCGAAAATTCGTCAGGCTGAGGTGGCGACAACGCATGGTGCTCGGGCCCGCGGCCGGATTCTACCGCGCCGGCCGACCACGGCTCATCGGTTAGTATGAACGCAATACTCCCGCCGCGCTGCTACGATTCCGCTACGAATCCGACACGAATTGAGGAAGGCTCATGCCGCTGACGCATACCGCACAGCCCACCCTGCGGCGCCCCATCTTGATCGGGGCGTTCGAGGGCTTGCCCGACGCCGGGCTGGCCGCTTCGCTGGCCATTCGCCATCTGGTCGCCGCGTTCGACGCCGAGCCGCTGGCGGTCCAAGATTCGGACGACTACTACGACTATAGCGAACTGCGGCCCATCTCCCGGCTGACCGGGTCCCAGGATCGGGTGCTGGAGTGGCCGCACGGCGAGTTCTGGTACGCCCACCACCCGGCGGCGGACGAGACGACGCACGATCTGATCTTCTACTTGATCCCGGAACCACAGCTGCGGTGGCGGGCGTTCGCTGCGGAACTGGCGGAAGCGTGCGTGGAGTGGGGAGTGGGAGCGGCGATCCTGCTGGCGAGCGTGCCGGCGGACGTGCCGCACACGCGCAGCACCGTCCTGACCGGGTGGGCGACGGCGCCGGAGCTGCGCGTGGCGCTGAACCAACTGGGCATTCCGTTCTCGCAGTACGAGGGGCCATCCAGCGTTCACTCGGCGGTGATCGAGTCGCTGCGGGTTCACCAGGTACCGAGCGCGAGCCTGTTCGGCAGCGTGCCGCACTATCTCCAGGTGCCGAATCCGGCCGTGAGCGCGGCGCTGCTGGAGCAGGCGGGGCGGCTGGTGGGCTGGTCGTTCGACCTGGACCAGCTGCGTCAGGCCGGGCGGCAACTCCTGGAGCAAGCGGACGAGGCCGTCGCCGAGCGGCCGGAGCTGGCGGCCTACTTGCAGCAACTCGAAGACCAATACGACGAATCGAAGGCACCCTTGGCGCCGGGCCAGACCGAGCCGGGCGAGGCGGAGGCGGAATCGAGCGGTCCGCTGTCCGTAGACCCGGAGGAACTGGTGGAGGAGCTGGAAGACTTCCTGCGCCGGCGTCGGGAGGAGGGCGACCCGGACGGGGAAGAGGATCAACCGCCGCGCAGTAGCGTCTGAGGGACGGGGGTAGGGGCTATCGGTCGTAGGCAGCGCATGTTCTCTGGCCGGCAGCGGTGGGCCGGCGCCGCCAGCGCTCCCCTTTTCGCAAAGGTCATAGGTAGAGCAGCACGATGACTGAAGCGCAGACTGAGCGGCAGACGATTGCCATTGTCGGCGGGACCGGCCCGATGGGGCACGGCCTGGCCTTGCGGTGGGCGCGGGCGGGCTATCGGATCGTACTCGGCTCACGCAATGCCGAGCGGGCCGCGGTGGCGGCGGCCGGTATTCGCGAGACGCTGGGCGCCGCGGCGTTGATTGAAGGTGCCACCAATGCCGAGGCCGTGGGGGCGGCGAGCACGGTCGCGCTCTGCGTGCCGTTCGCGGCGCACGCGAGGACGCTCCAGGGGCTACGGTCGGCGTGGCGAGACGGCAGCGTGCTGGTGGACGTGACCGTACCGCTGGCGGTCGCGGTCGGCGGACGGCCAACGGACATGCTGGGGCTGCCGGCCGGCTCGGCAGCGGAGCAAGCAGCCCAACTGACTCCGCAGCACGTGCGGGTCTGCGCGGCGTTTCACCACATCAGCGCGGCCCATCTGCGCGACCTCGATCACGCCTTGGATGGCGATGTGCTGCTGTGTGGAAACGACCGCGCGGCGCGGGCGGCCGTGCGGGAATTGGTGGAGGCAATCCCGCGGCTGCGGCCGGTGGACGTGGGGCCGCTGCGGCGGGCGCGGCTGCTGGAGCCGCTGACGGCGCTGCTGATCGGGATCAATGTGCGGTACAAAGTACCGGGGGCCGGCATCCGCATCACCGGACTGCCGGAGGCCAAGCCTCACCCCCCGGCCCCCTCTCCAACATTTGGAGAGGGGGAGTAGATTCCCGCTTGCGCGAGAATGACGGACATGGGGGCTGGATTGCGGCTTCCGCCGCAATGACGGGCGATGGGGGCTGGATTGCGGCTCCCGCCGCAATGACGAGCGATGGGAGATAGGGCGAGGGAGGGGCCAGCGGTTAGCGGCTGGCGGCACGGCACCAACGCGCGGCGGCCTCGACCACATCGCGCAGGCGTTGCTGCTCATCGTCCGACACACGGCTATCGGTGAGCACCTGCGCCACGAGCAGCAGTGTGGGATCGCCGGGGCCGAGGCGCGTGATAACGGAGGGCACGAATCCGCCAGCGGCGAGCAGCCGGTCGGTATCGTCGGGAGAGAGCCGGAGGCCGCGGGCGAGCGCTTCCACCAGCCCCGGGCTGCTCGGCGTGCGGTCACCGCTTTCCAGGCGGCTGACAATGCTGGCGTGGACCTGGGCGCGGCGGCCGAGCGCGCTCTGACTGAGGGCGGTCTGCTCGCGCAATGCCCGTAACGTTACCCCGAAGGCATTGGTAGGTCTGGTGCGTAAGGGGGATGCTCGCGGCTTGACCCGGCTCGTATCCGACGCTTGTGCCATCACTGATCCCACGACCCAGCCGAAATCGCCGCCGCCGCCCAACCTGCTCGTGTCGAGCCTACGGTTCCTGTGCGGGTTTGTCAACGCTTGGCAGTGAGACGGGGGGCTGTGCGACGATTGGACGCTGTCGAGCCGAGGCGCAGCGGGGAAGTGGCTTCCGCGAGGGAAAGACGTGATGGAGCAGGGACACTCGCGCGCACAGCGCTGGCGCGAGCTGACGGCACAAGCTCGGCGGACCGGGGGCGCGATGGCCTTCGCCGGCGGGATGATCTGGCGTCATGCCCGGTTCCTGGCCATCATCATCGTGGCGTTGAGTCTGGTGGGCGGCGTGGCCCAGCCCTTGCTCGTCTGGTCCATGACGGGCCTCATCAACGTGCTGGCCGCCTTGCCGGCCAACCCCTGGCGGGAGGTTGTGCCCTGGCTGGGGGTACTGTTTGCGGCGTATGTCGTACCCGACATCCGCAACACGCTGACGCTCTACTGTGGCGGACTGGTCCGCGAGCGGCTGAAGGTTGCGCTCCAGCGCCGGTTGCTGGAGCACATGGCGGCGGTGCCGCTGACCTACTACGAGCAGCCGGAGTACTATCACAAGCTGGAGAACGGGTGGACGGCTCTGAGTCGCAGGGTCTCCTCGGAGCTTGAGAGGGTAGCCGGGCAGCTCAGCGCGCTCCTGGGCACGGCCGGTTTGCTGGCGCTCTACGCGCAAGCCCACTGGCTGCTGCCCGTGGTGCTCGCCGCGACCAGTATTGCCAGCGTGGTGATCGGGGGACGGCAGGGACGGCGGTTTGTCGCGGCGAGCTACGCGCGCTCACCGCTGCGCCGCGAGGAGCGCTACTGGGCGCAACTCCTGGCTGACCGGGGGGCGGCCCCTGAGCTGCGGCTGTTCGGCCTCGGCGCGGCGCTGCTCGACCGTTGGCGGGCCGCCTTCAACCGGCATCTCGACGCCCTGACCGCTGCCCACTGGAGACTGGCCTGGGAGAGCTGGGGGAACACTGCCCTCCAGGAGCTGACCCGCTGGGGAACGGCGGTGGCGCTCCTGGTGCTGGCGAGCCAGGGCCAGATCACGCTCGGGAGCCTGGTGGCGCTGCTGTACGCGCTGGGGCCGTTCCGCAACCTCATCCAACTGCTGTCCTATAACGCCATTGCCGTGGTGGATTACTACTCGCGCTGGGAGCATCTGCGGGACTTCCTCGCCGTTGCTCCGGAGCCGCGGCCGGCCAGTGACCATCCGGCGCCGCCGCGGCCACTGCGGGAAGGGGTGCAGTTTCACGGGGTGAGCTTTACGTACCCGGGAGCGGCGCGACCGGCGTTGCAGGACGTAAGCCTGACGCTGCGGCCGCAGGAGCGCATCGCGCTCGTCGGCGAAAACGGCGCGGGCAAGACCACGCTCGTCCGGCTGCTGCTCGGGCTGTATCGCCCATCGCGGGGGAGGATTACGGTAGACGGGATTGACTTGAACGACCTCGATCCGGCGGCGTGGCGCCGCGAGGCCACCGCGATCTTCCAGGACTTCATGCGCTATCCGGCCACGGCGCTCGAAAACATCGGATACGGCGATACGACGCTGCTGTCGGACACGCCGCAGGCAGCGACGATGGTGCCGGCGGCCATCAAGCGGGCGGCGGCGCAGAGTGGCGCGGACGGCTTCATTGCCAGCTTGCCCGACGGATACGCCACGCTGCTCCGCAAGGAGTTCGTCGGCGGGATGGATCTGTCCACCGGGCAGTGGCAACGGCTGGCGATTGCCCGTGCCTACGTGCGGGACGCGCAGATCATCGTGCTCGACGAGCCGACGGCAGCGCTCGACCCGCGGGCCGAGGTGGCCGTCTACCGGCAATTCCGCGCGGCGGCGGCCGGGCGGTGCGCGGTCTTCATTTCCCATCGGCTCGGCTCGGCACGGCTGGCCGACCGGATCATCGTCCTGCAGGGCGGGCAGATCGTGGAGGAGGGCGAGCACGCCAGCCTGGTGCAGGGCAGCGGCGCGTATGCGCGGCTGTACGGCTTGCAGGCGAGCTGGTACGCGGCGGATGACGGGCCGGAGGGCGCGGGGTAGGGGTAGATTTTTACATGGATGGACAGGATGAACAGGATGGGGAAGGAGGCGGGCGCAACATGTTGTGCCCCTACGGCTTAACCCGTACCGCCCCCAGTTGGTCGGAGGGCGCGGGGCAGGAGGGCGATGAGAACCTACCACGCGCGAGGGTCACACTGGTCGGTGGCGGACCTGTTCGACCGGCCGGACGAGGCATCGGTCTGGAGCCAGGTGCGCTACTTCCCGCGGCTGCTCCGCCTGTTCTGGGCGGTCAATCCGGTGCTGGCGACGTTGGTCGCCGTGCTCGAAATCGGGAGTGGGCTGTTCGCCGTTGCCGAGGTACATGTGCTGCGCCAGCTGATTGACACGGCGCAGGAGGTGGTGGCCGGCACGGCGTCGCTCGGCATGGGATTGCTCTGGGCGAGCGCGCTCGCGGGATTAGCCTTGGTCGGAGGGCTGTTCAGTGGGCAGTTCAGCGTGCGGCAGACACTCGCGGGGCGGCAGCAAGAACTACTGCGCCGGGAGATCGAGGCACGCTGCTACCGACAGGCGCAGACGACTCCGCTCGAAGGGCTGGAATACGCCGCGTACTACGACCGGCTGCAACGCGCCACGCTGGCGATGGAACAGCATTTGTATGAAACGGTGGAGGTGGCGTGGCGAGGTCTCGCCAGCCTGGTGGCGCTGGTTTCCCTGGCAGTCTATCTCGGTCAGTTCCACTGGGGGCTGCCGCTGCTGCTGGTCGTCGGGACCGCGCCCGGCTTGATTACTCGGATGCGCTTCGAGCGCAAGTGGTACGAGTTGAACAACGAGCTGACCCCGGAAACGCGGCGGCTGGGCGTGTGGATTGATCTGCTCTGGAAGCGCGACGCGGCGGCCGAGGTGCGGTTGTTCAACCTGGGGCCGTGGCTGGTTGACGGCATCCAGCGCCTCTGGCTGCGGACGATGCGGCGACGGCTGCAGCTCTCGGCGGCCGGCGCGCGGGTGAGCATCTGGACCGACGGGTTGAACGCGCTGGTCTACCTGGCCGCGATCACCTTCAGCGTGTGGCTGCTGATTAGCGGCAGCGCCAGCTTGGGGGCCTACGCGGCCTTCTTCTTCGCCATCCAATCCTTTCAGAGTCACTACTTCGACCTGACCCTCAGTATCCTCGGCGGGATCGAGAACAGCATGCGCTACATCCGGGACTTCTTCGAGTTCACCGACGGTCCCCGGGTAGACCTCACCGGCGGGCGGCGCCGGCCCGGCCCGGTGGCGCAAGGGATCACGTTCGAGGGCGTGTCGTTCACGTATCCGGGGAGTGACGAGCCGGCGCTGGCCGATCTCAACCTGACCATCCGGCCGGGAGAACGGCTGGCGCTGGTCGGGGAGAACGGAGCGGGCAAGTCCACGCTGGTCAAGCTGCTGATGGGGCTGTACCAGCCTACGGCGGGGCGGATTTTGGTGGACGGCGTTGATCTGCGCGACATGGCGCCGGCCGACTGGTACCGCCGGTTTGGGACGGTCTTTCAGGACTTCCAGCGGTATCAGAGCAGTGTGCGGGACAACATCACGGTCGGGTGGGTGGACGGCGCCGGCGATGCGGCCGCCCTGCACGCGGCGGTCGGGCGCAGTGGGGCCGACGAGGTGGCAAAGACGCTGCCGCAGGGACTGGACACGCTGCTGGGCAGGGAGTTCCATGAAGGACAGGAGCTGTCCGTGGGGCAGTGGCAGAAGCTGGCGATTGCGCGGGCCTACTTCCGCCCGGCGGAGATGCTCATTCTGGATGAGCCGGCCTCGGCGCTGGATGCCCAGGCGGAGGCGGCGGTGTACGAGCACTTCGCGCGGATGGCCGCGGAACGGACGGTGGTGTTGATCTCGCACCGGCTCGGGTCGTGCCGGATAGCGGACCGCGTGCTGGTCTTGCAGGCGGGGCAACTGATCGAGGCCGGCACGCACGGTGAGCTGATGGCGCACGGCGGCGCCTACGCGGAGCTGTACCGCCTCCAGGCGGCGTGGTATCGGTAGATGGGGTTTGGGCCTCACCCATTGACGGGCCAAAGCCGCACGGAAAGTGCCAGGTGTGGTGCGCCTTTGGCCTGTCACCCGGCCCTCTCTCCACCATGTGGCGAGGGGGAGTACGGCAGACCTACCCCCTGGCCCCCTCCCTAAAGGGAAGGGGAATAGCGGGCGGCGGCGACACGGAGACGCTGCCTACGCTCTTCAATTGTGCGGCTGGATTGCGGCTTCTGCCGCAGTGACGCGGCGGCGGGCGGCGGGGCGCGGGAGGGGTGCTGGCGGAGGCGGCCCGTGGCCGCGGTGGAGCAAGACCGCGGGTAGGGCGGAACCTGGATGGCAGGATGCACTTGATGGGTGGTGGGGCGAGCCTCACCCCCCGGCCCCCTCTCCAAATGTTGGAGAGGGGGTGGAGTGGGGAACGAGGCGGACCTAACCCCCGGCCCCTTCCCTGGCAGGGAAGGGGAGTCCGCGTAGCGACGGGCAGCGGGCCGGGGGCTGGATTGCGGCTTGCGCCGCAATAAAGAGACGGTGTGGTGGGAATACGAGTAAGTCAGAATGCGGGGATTGGCAGGGGTGTGGGGCAAGCTCTCCTGGCGCAGCCGGTGTGCGCCGGCCGGCAAGGCGACGGTGGCGATGGGTGCGGCACTCGGACGATGATGACGTGGCACGATGGCCATAATGGCCGGCGCTGCGTCGTCATCCGGTACCAGCAAGGCGGCACTCAGACGGTCATGGCCTAGCACTCCCGCCGTAGTGGCGAGGGGGCGGCCGTGACCCGGTGCCCTCGGGGCGGCACTCAGACAGTACTGACCCGGCGCCTCGGCCGTGGTGGCCGGGGGTACGTCAGCACCCGGTGCCGTAGAAGCGGCACTCAGGCGGCCATGCCGCGCCGCGCGCAGGGCGGCGTGGGGTCGCTCATGACCCGGTGCCCTCGGCTGGGTGGCGGTGCCACCGTCGTAAGTTGACACGGTAGTACGTGTACTTTCCTGCCGGGCGGTGCCCGGTGCTCCAGGATGGTCTTGCATCTGCCAGTTCCCAACGCGAGGGTATATTGCGGAGAGGTGGGGGAAGACAACGGCCTTGGTGGAGAGGGCGGCATTCCTCACCCCCCGGCCCCCTCTCCAACATTTGGAGAGGGGTGGAGGGCGGACCTACCCCCAAACCCCCTCCCTGAAGGGAAGGGGCTGGAGGTTGGCGGGGTGAGGGTGAGGGCCGGGGACTTGCTCTATACTGACCGCGGGCTATCGGCGACTGATACGTGCCGACGGGGATTGAGGGGCGGGTGATGAGCAATTCCGAGGGAGAGGGCGGCAGCGGGCCGGATTTGGGGACCATCAAGAGGGAGGACGACCTCCGTAGTGTCTGGGAGCACGAGGCGGCGGACTTCACGCCCTGGCTGGCGGAGAACATCGAGAGACTGAGCAATGCGCTGGGCATGGGTCTCGAAGTGGAGGCACAGGAAGCCCCCGTTGGCAGCTACTCGCTGGACATCCTGGCACGGGATGTGGAGAACAACCGCCAGGTAGTCATCGAGAACCAGTTGGAAGGAACCGACCACGAACATCTCGGCAAGCTGCTCACCTACGCGGCCGGGTTTGACGCCAACGTAATCGTCTGGATTGCCAAGAAGTTCCGGGACGAGCACCGAGAAGCGTTGGACTTGCTCAACCGGCGTACCGGGGAAGACACGGCCTTCTTCGGCGTCGAGGTTGAGTTGTGGACGATTGACGACTCGCGGCCCGCCGTCAAATTTAACCCCGTCGCTACGCCCAACGATTGGCGCAAACAGACCATCAGCCGTGCGCGTGCGGCAAGCAGTGTGGCAGGAGGAAGAGAGCGATACCGAGCATTTTTCCAAGAGCTTATAGACACACTGAGGGAGAAGCACAACTTCACAAATGCTCGTAAGGCACCAGACAGAAACCGCTGCCGCCTCTCAACGGGATTCGGACAGGATTTCCAGTACGAGGCTCGTTTCGATTCGGAAGGAAGGGCCAGAGTCGAGCTGTACATCGCCAGCGGTAGAGAGTTGTTCGACCAGTTGTCCGAGTACCAGGCTGACATTCAATCCGAACTGGGAGAACCTCTTCAATGGGATCGCTTGGGCAATCCGCGTATAGCGGTAGTGCGCCGGGGAAGCATTGATGACGACGAGGAGACGCTGGCGGAAATCCGGGCGTGGATGGTGGAGCGGCTGCTGAAGTTCAAGCAGGTGTTCGGGCCGAGGCTGGATGAGCTGGTGGTGTAGGGGAGGCTGAGGCTGCCGGGCCTCACCCCCCGGCCCCCTCTCCAAATGTTGGAGAGGGGGTGGAAGGTGGAGGTGGGCAGAAGGCGGAGGTGGAGACTGGCCCCCCTATGGTCCCCCCGCGCGGCGGGGGGACGGGCGCAGCGTGCTGCGCCCCTACGGCTTGGTCTGTACCTACTCCAGTCAGGTCATGGGGGGTGACTGGGGTGTGGCGGGGCTGGATTGCGGCTGGCGCGGCGATGACGGATGGCGGTTATTTTCGGAGTGGTGGCGGGGAAGGTCGGGGGATGACCGGGGGTGAGTACGGGGTGTGGCTGCGGGAGCGGCAGAATGAGCAACTGCCGCGGATGATGCGCTTGTGTGCGCGGGCGCATCCGCACTACCGGCGCGTGCTGCGGGAGCAGGGACTGACGGCCGACGACTTCCGGACGGTAGAGGACCTGCGCTGGTTGCCGATCCTGCACAAACGGGAGTACGTGCAGGACCCGGAGCGGTTCCGGCTGCGGTTGGAGGGCGTTGCCGGCCTGGCGCCGGAGGAGACGACGCTGGCGGAGGTGATCTACACGTCGGGGTCTTCCGGCAAGCCGACGCCGTTCTACGATACGGTGCATGACCGCTTTGCCCGTATTCATCATCTGGGGCGGGTGGCCACGATTGCCGGAGTCGGGCCGCAGGACACGGTGATGAACCTCTTTCCGTTGAGCGCGGTGCCGCACCAGGGGTTTTTGAGTGCGATGTGGGGCGCGATGGCGGTCGGAAGCAAGCTGCTCACCGGCATGACTGGCAGCGCCTACGCCGACTATCCGGTTCACAAGCGGATGGACGACGCTATCGAGATGATCGAGCGGGAGCGGGCCACGGTGCTGTGGGGCATTACGACTTACGTCCGGCGGGTGGTGCTGCGCGCCCAAGCCCTGGGGAGCGACTTCGGTGCAGTGCGGCTGGCGATGGTGATGGGCGAGCCGTGTCCGCGGCCGATGCGGGAGGACCTGCGCCAGCGGTTGCGGGCGCTGGGCAGCGCGGCGCCGATCATCAACAACGGGTACGGATTTACGGAAGTGCAGGGGCCGGCTATCGAGTGCGTGGAAGAAGGGGGGCGGCACCAAGCGGTGCCCGATCAGTTTTATACGGAGATCGTTGACCCCGATACGGGCAGCCCCGTCGGCGACGGCGAGCCGGGGTTGTTGCTGATTAGCCACCTCAACCGGCGGGGGACGGTGCTGCTGCGGTATGCGCCGGGTGACGTGGTGGCGCTGACCCACGAGCGGTGTCCCCACTGCGGACGGTGGGAGCCGCGATTTTTGAGCGGGCCGCACCGCGCAGACGGGCTGACGAAAGTGCGGGGGACGTTGATTGATCCGGCGGCGCTGCACGAGCAGCTGGCGCAGCTGCTGCGGCAAGGTATCGCGGAGTACCAGGTGGCCGTGACGCGCGAGGACCGGGGGGATCCGTTCTCGCAGGATAAGCTCATTGTGCGGGTGGCCTGCGAGGAGGCGGCGCGGGAGCGCGCGGCCGTGGCGGTGCCGCGCTTGGTGAAGCAGGCGGTGGAAGTGACGCCGAGCGTGGAGTTCCTGCCGGCGGACGGGTTTGCGGAGATTGCGGGGAGCTATAAGTTCAGCCGGTTCGTGGACGAGCGGTGAGGGGGGAGGGGAGGGGCGAGTGACCCCCACCCCAACCCTCCCCCGTTGCGACAGGGGAGGGAACACGCCGTCCCCCGGCGGAGCGGGGGGGCAGGCCGGGACGCCTGGATTGCGGCTTCCGCCACAATGACGAGAATAAGGGGCAACGGCAAGAATGAGGTTGGTGCCACGCACGAATATGACGATTGGCCGAGGGCTATGATGGGTAGTAGACGGGCGGATGAGCTAGAGGTGGGTGAGGAGTTTGCGCCGCTGGAGTTTCACGTGTCGGAGGAGATGAACGAGAACTTTCTGCACGCGGTCGAGGACTTGCACGCGCGGTATATGGAGACGACGGCGGGCGGCGCGGCGCTGGTGCATCCGGCGCTGCTCATCAACTTCAGCAACAACACCCGCAGCCCCTCGTTCTATCTGCCACCGGGCATGGCGGCCATCCATACGCACGAGGACGTGGAGCACAGCGGCCCGGCGCGGGTGGGGAAGCGGTTCCGCGTGTCGTGGAAGGTGACGGGCCGGTACGAGCGACGGGGGCGGGAGTATCAGGTGGTGGAAGCGCCGATTTTTGACGAGGACGGCGTGCTGGTGCTTACGCGGCGGACCACGTACACGTACACGGGCGGGCCACACCGCGGGGCGGACGGGCCGACGGAGTAGAGCGGAGCCGGATTATGCAACCATTCACGCAAGACACGGCGGTGGGATGCGAGGTGGCCGGGGCACCGAAAACGATGACCTCGTACCGGACGTGGCTGTTCTCCGGCGGCTGGCCGCGGTTCGACGGCTGGCCGGCGAAGAACGTGCATACGGACCTGGCAGCTGCCCAGCAGAGTGGGCTGCCGACGCGGGCTGCTTCGGGTGCGATGATGCAGGGCTATCTATACGAACTGATGATTGACCTCTTCGGGGCGCGCTGGCTGGAGCGGGGACTGCTGAGCCTGAAGTTCATCCGCATCGTGGACGTGGGGGATACGATCACGGCGCGAGCGCGGGTGTCCGCGCGGCACCTGGAGGCGGGCGCGACCAGATTTGACTTGCAGGTCTGGTGCGAGAACCAGCACGGGGAGCACGTCGTGGTCGGCAGCGGGACGGGCTGGGTGATGGCTAGTGGCTAGTGGCCCCCACCCTGACCCTCCCCCGTTGCGACGGGGGAGGGATAGAGGGTCAGGCGGACCGAGAAGGAGATGGACTTGATGATAACCGCGACAAGGCTGCTGACGGCCGACGACCTATTGCGGCTGCATAGTCAGGGCGTTCGCGGCGAACTGATCCGGGGGGTATTGCACGAGACCATGCCAACGGGATATGCACACGGCAAGATCGTCGTAAATCTGAGTGCCGAACTGAGGTATTTCGTCAAGGATCGGAAGCTGGGGAGCTTGACGGCCGCGGACTCGGGTGTATGGCTGGAGCGCAACCCCGACACGGTACGCGAGCCGGACATCGCCTATTTCTCAGCAGCGAAAATCCTGCTAGACGCGCTGGATACCGGCTATGCCGAGGTGCCTCCCGACCTGGTAGTGGAGATCGCCTCTCCCAACGATAGCCGGCGCGAGGTCCGCGAGAAGGCGGAGACGTGGCTGCATTACGGTGTGGACCTGGTGTGGGTCGTGCAGCCGGACACGCGGACCGTGGACGTACACGTGCCAGGCCGCGCAGTGATGACGCTCACCGAACACGACACGCTCGACGGCCTGGACGTGCTGCCCGGCTTCAACTGCGCGATCAGCGACATCTTCGACACATAGGGCATACGTCCACGGGGAGTACCGACTACTCATAGGCCGGGGGTTAGGGCCGAGTGGT